>JBKPRI010000152.1:0-15638 GCA_046734515.1 Candidatus Methylomirabilota bacterium
GCCGTAGCCCAGCCGGAAATCGAGCGGGGCGCCCAGCACGAGGACCACGTCGGCCTGGCCCAGCGCGAAGCCGCGCGCCTGCGCGAACGCGAGCGGATGATCGGCCGGCAGGCAGCCGCGGCCGGCGCCGTTCATGAAGACGGGCGCACCCGCCGCCTCGGCGAATGTCGCCAGGGCGCCGGCAGCATCGTCCCAGTAGACGCCGGCGCCGGCCATGACCACCGGCCGGCTCGCGCCTGTCAGCAGTCGCGCGAGACGCTCGATCGATGCCGGATCGCCGCCGGCCGTCGCGCGATGCACGTAGTCCGTGGGAATCGGCGCCAGGCGATCCTCGATCGAGCCGAGCAGCAGATCGACCGGGATCTCCACGAAGACCGGCCCGGGCCGGCCGGACAGCGCGGTGCGGATGGCGGTGGTGAGGACCTCGGGAATCTGCCGCGTCTCGGCGACGGACCAGGCGCCCTTGGTGATCGGCCGCAGCAGCGCGACCTGCTCCATCTCCTGCAGGGCGCCGAGCCCGCGCAGCCCCAGCGGCGCCGCGCCGCCGATCAGCAGCAGCGGGCTGCGCGCGGCGTGCGCGTTCGCCACGCCGGTGATGGCGTCGGTGACCCCGGGCCCCGCGGTGACGATCGCCACGCCGACGTTGCGCGTGAGCCGCGCATAGGCGTCGGCGGCGTGCGCGGCGGCCTGCTCGTGGCGGAGATCGACGACACCGATCCCCTCCTTCAGGCAGCCGTCGTAGATCGGCAGGATGTGCCCCCCGCAGAGGGTGAAGACGTGGCCGACGCCGGCGCGCGCGAGGACGCGCGCGACGAGCTCGCCGCCGCTCAGCTCAGCCACGCGAGGGACCGCTCACGCTCGCGCCGAGCTGCTGCAGCCGGCCCAGCTCGTCCAGCAGGCACCACTGCTCGGCGACCTTGCCGCCCGCCACGCGATAGATGGAAATCTCCGGCACGGTGATCTTCCGGCCCGTCGGCGCCAGGCCGGGCAATCCGCGGAACTCGCCGAGATGTGTGCCGGTCGACGTGTAGCGCGTGACGACCAGGTTGCCCTCGGTCACCATCGCCTCGACGGCCTCGTGCCAGTCGGGGAATGCGAGCTTCGCCCGGCGAATCCCCTCCCGCGCGCCCTCGCGACCACGCCGGTCGGGCAGGTGCGAGCTCGGCGGGAAGTGGCCGACGAAGTCCTCGGCGTAGATCTCGTCGACGGCGGCGAGATCGCCCGTGTTCCACGCGTCGTGCAAACGGCGCACGATGGCGCGCGGCGTGACCGTGGCCGTTTTCCGCCGCGGCCGCCGCACGAGCTCGCCGCGGCAGTTGGGGCACGTGAGGCTCATGCCGGTCGCACAGGCCGGGCAGAAGGTGCACTCGTAGCTGCACACGAACGCCTCGGCGCCGAGCGCGAGCCCCGCGCCGCACTTCTCGCACGTCTCCCGCATCTCGAGCGCCATGGCGCCTCCCTCCGATTCCCGGCCCCCTACCAGAACTTCTCCCACTTCACCGCCCGGCGCTCCATGCCCCTGGCCATCAGCGCCGTCCGTACCGCCTTGATCGTCGACTCGCCCCCCGCCACATACGCGACGAGTCCGGCCACGTCGCCGGCGAGCCGCTCGGCGATCGGGGCCGGCTCGCCGTCGGCCGGGGTGACCGGATGATACGCGAAGCCCGTGTGCTGCCGGGCGAGGGCACGCAGCTCGTCGTCGTAGACCAGCCAGCCGGGATCGCGCGCCCAGTACACGAGCGCGGCGGGGCGCGCGAAGCCGGCCACGGCCAGCTCGTCGGCGATGGCGCGCAGCGGGACGATGCCGATCTCCTCGGCGATCAGCAGCAGCCGCCGCGTGTCGCCGGGCTCGAGCACGAAGCCGCCGAGGGGGCCCTTGAAGCTCACCTCCGTGCCGGGCGTCAGGCCGCGGAACCAGCGGGAGCCGAGGCCGCCCGGGGCGACGTCGGCGCAGAGCGTGAGCGTGGCCGGCGCGCGCGGCGACGACGCGATCGAGTACGCGCGCACGGTCTTGGGGCCGAACGGTACCGAGATCCACTGCCCGGCATCGAAGGCGAGCGTGGCGGGATCGACCATCGCGAGATCCGCTTCGAGGACGTCCGGGGTGAGCTCGCGAAGCGCCGTCACGCGAGCCCGGCACTCGCGCATCTGTTATCGCAGGAGGGAGCGGCCGCCGCTCTCCCCTTGCACCCCCCAACGGGAAATCGCGGAATGCGGTCTCATCGCTTTCGAGCTAGCGCAGGCGCGGGACGACGTCAGCAGCGATGCGCTCGAGCTGGTCGCGCTCGTCCCGGGGCTCGCCGATGACGTTGAACACCATGTAGGTGCAGCCGGCGGCGGCGAAGCGCGTGAGCTGCTCGGCGCACTGCTCGGGCGTGCCGATGATGCCGTACTTGCGCGCGAGCGGCTCGAAGTCCTGCGCGTAGCGCTTGCTCAGGTGCGCCACCCAGACGGCCTTGGCCGACTCCCAGTCGCGCCCGAGCGTGATGAAGGCCAGGTGCGCGAACTCGAAGCCCCCGAGCGTGCGCCCGGCGGCGCCGGCCGCCGCGCGGATCTTCTCGACGCTCTGGCCGTAGCGCTCGGGTTGCACGACGTAGGACATCCAGCCGTCACCCTGCCGTCCGGCGCGCGTGAGCGCGGCGTCCGAGCGGCCGCCGATCCAGATGGGCGGCCCCGGCCGCTGCACTGGCTTGGGATCGATCGACACGCCCTCGAAGGACGTGAAGCGGCCCTTGAAGGTGGCCGGGGTGTCGCGCCAGAGCGTGCGCACGGCGTCGATGCCCTCGGTGACGCGCGCGCCCCGCTCGCGATGCGGCACGCCGCAGAGCTCGAATTCCTTCGGGTTCTCGCCGCCCACGCCGACGCCGAAGATGAGCCGGCCGCCGGAGAGGGCGTCCAGCGTGGCGCTGGCCTTGGCGGCGATGGCGGCCGAGCGCAGCGCCAGCAGGTAGACCGCGGTGCCGAGACGGATGCGGCTGGTGATCGGCACGTAGGTCGCGAGCAGCGTCAGCGACTCGTGGATGGCGCCGTGGAATGACACGTGGTCGCCCGTCCACACCGAGTCGAAACCCAGCGCCTCCACGCGCCGCACCAGCTCGAACTGCTCGGCGGGCGGCTTGAGCGAGAGCGACGCTCCGAACTTCATGCTCAGCGCGGGAACGCGTCCTTGACGCCGCCGTCCACGGTCAGCGTGCAGCCGGTCGTCTTGGCGGAGCGGTCGGAGGCGAAGAAGAGCGCCGCCTGCGCGACGTCGTCGGGCAGGATGCGCGCGCCGAGCAGGTTGCGCTTGCGATAGAAGTCCTCGATCTGGTCCACGCCGATACCCTGGGCGGCCGCGCGCTCGCGACGGATCTCCTCCGACCAGAGCTTGGAGTCCTGGAACACGGCGTCGGGGTTGATGATGTTCGAGCGGATGCCGTGCGGCGCGCCTTCCAGCGCGAGCACCTTGGCCAGCTGCGCCTCGGCCGCCTTGGCCGCCGAGTACGCCGCGAAGTCCTTGCCCGGCGACATCACGTTCTTGGTCGCCACGAAGACCAGCGAGCCGCCGATGCCCTGGCGCAGCAGCACGCGCATGGCCTCGCGCGCGACCAGGAAGTGCCCCGTGGCGTTCACCGCGAACGAGCGTTCCCAGTCGGCCAGCGCCATGCGATCGACCGGCGCCGAGTGCGCGATGCCGGCGTTGGACACGAGCACGTCGAGCCCGCCCCAGCGCAGCACGGTCTCCTCGAACGCCGCGCGCACGGAGGCTTCCTGGGTGACATCCATGCCGAGCCCGAGCGCGCGGCCCCCGCCCACGGTCTTCGTGACCTCGTCCGCCACGCGCGCGGCCGACGCCGCGTCGACGTCGGTGACGGCCACGTGGGCACCCTCGGCGGCCAGCCGATGGGCGACGGCGCGCCCGATGCCCGAGCCGCCGCCGGTGACCAGCACGATGCGCCGCGCCAGCTCCTTCTCGGGCGGCGCCAGCGTGAGCTTGTAGAGCTCGAGCGGCCAGTACTCGACGTCGAACGCGTCCTTCGCCGAGAGCGAGACGTAGCGGCCGAAGGTGGCGGCGTTGCCGATCACGTCGATGGTGTGGTGATAGATGTCGTCCACGATGCCGGCCGTGCGCGCATCCCGCCCGGCCGTGAACATGCCGAGCCCCGGCACCAGCACCACGCGCGGCAGCGGGTCGGTCAGCTCCAGCGCGGGATCGCGGTGGGCGTCGACGTAGGCCGTGTAGTCGCGCACGAACGTCTCGATCGAGCGCTCGGTGGCCGTCCAGGTGGCGGCCGCATCGCGCGCGTCGTCGAGCGCCACGAAGCACGGCAGCCGCTTGGTGTAGATCGTGTGGTCCGGCGTGGCGGGGCCGACCTGGCTCAGCGCCGGCGCCTCGGCGGACGACACGAACTCTGTCACGCGCTCGCTGTCGTCGAAGCCCACGATCACCCGCCGCGCGCGGGAGAGTCGTCCGCGCAGCCGCGGGGCGAGATCCAGCGCGGCGGCGCGGCGCGCGGCCGGCTCCAGAGTAGGCACGCGCGGCCCGCCGAAGACGCGCCGGCCGCGCTTGCGCTCGGCGATGGCCTCCTCGGCCCGCGTGATCAGCGACAGCGTGGCGTCATAGGCCTCGCGCACGGTCGCGCCCCAGCAGATCGTCCCGTGCTTCTCGAGCAGCAGCGCGCGCGCCTCGGGATGCGCCGCGATGGTGTCGGCCACCTCGCGCGAGATCTTGAAGCCCGGCCGCCGGTAGTCGAGGGCGATCACGTCCTTGCCGTAGACGGAGGCGAGCACGTCGGCGGCCTTGTCGTTGTTGGTCAGCGAGACGATGGCGTCGGCGTGCGTGTGGATGACGACGGGCGCGTCGACGAAGCCGTGCAGCAGCGTCTCGATGGACGGCCGCACGCCACCGGGCTCCTGCAGCGTGTGGGCGAGGTACGCCACCATCTCCTCGTCGCCCATGTCCTGGCGCGCCAGGAGCGCACGGATGTCCTCCATGCGCACGCCGGGGAAGTCCTTCTTCTGGATCGATTTGAGGTCCGAGCCGCTACCCTTCACGCGCAGCACGGGGATCTCGCGGCCGCGGTGATCCCGCTCGGTCGTCTTGATCGAGGTGTTGCCGCCGCCCCAGACCACCAGCGAGCTTTCGGCGCCGACCAGCCGGGAGGCGTAGACGAGGAGGTCGACGCCGGAAAGAGCGGCGGCTTCAGCATCGTTCCAGCGCGATCGCATCGCGGCAAGCCTACCACGGCCGCGCGGGGCGACAGTGGTAGGGTCTCGCCGAACGGAGGAAGCGCATGCCGCTGGTGACCGCGTTCAACCTCAGGCGAGAAGACCGCCTCGACGAGCTCGAGCAGGCCGTGCGCGAGGCGCTGTCCGGCAAGCCGGATCTCCACATCAACGACGGGGAAGTCATGCTCGTGCCCGTGGTGAAGGCCGACGGCTTCCACGGCACGGTCACGCGGATCAACGTCGAGCTGTGGGAGCGGCGCGAGCTCACGAAAGAGGCGCTGCAGGAGCTCGCCACGCGCGTGGCCGCGGCCTTCAAGGCCGTCGCCGGACGCGAGCGCAAGGTCATCGTGGTGATCCGGCCGTATGACGTCGGCGCGGCGGGCTGGGTGTCGGCGTGAAACGCGACGGGGCCGGGGGCTTCGTCGTGAAGCTTTGCCCCCGGCCCCGCCTGACGATGCGGACTAGCGGACGCTGTTGAAGACCGTGCCGCACTCGTTCTTGGTCTTGTAGGCGCCGTACCCCGCGCCGACCGCGGTCCCGGCCAGCCCGCCGATGAGCGCGCCCTTGCCCGCGGCCTTGCCGCCGTCGGCGATGGCGCCCGTCGCAGCCCCAGCGCCGGCGCCCAGAAGTCCGCCGATGAGACCGGGCTTGGCGATGCGCATCACGCGGTCACCGTTGGTCCCGCACTCCGCAGCCGCCGTGGACACCGGGCGAACCGGCGTCGACGCGCGGGCCACCGGCGCGGGGCTCGTGCGCTGCACCGCCGGCGTCACCGCGTACCCGGGCGCAGGGGGCGTCATCCGCGCAAGCGTCGGGGGCGCGGCCGGCGTGGTGACCGTCGCCTCCTGTGCCGTGGCCGCGGCCGGGGGCCGCATCATCCACGCGGTCGTGAGCCCGGTGCCAAGTGCCGTCGTTCCCATCAGCGCCAGACCGATCGTCGCCACCTTCCACGGATTGCCCATGGCTGCGTTCCTCCTGTCAGCCCGTGAGACGGCCCACGGCGGGCGGCTATTCGGCTTGGTACGTGTTACAAAACGGGCGATGCGCCGCGTCATCCCCGCACTGGGTCTCCTTGTCCTGGTATTTGCCCTGCGTCAGCCCGTCGACGCCGACGGCATCATGCTCGTGCAGGCCGGCTCCTTCTGGATGGGCCGCGACGACGGTGCACCGGAGGAAGCGCCGCTGCATCGCGTGTACGTGCGCGATGTGTGGATCGAGCGCCACAAGGTGACCAACGCGGAGTTCGCCGCGTTCCTCGACGCGCACGGGCCGCGGACACCCGCCGGCGAGCGGCGCTTCGACTGGGACGACCTCGACGCGCGCATTCACGAGCACACGGGCCGGTGGCGGCCCGACGCGGGCTTCGAGCACCACCCCGCGGTCGAGGTCTCCTGGTTCGGCGCGCGCGACTTCTGCGCGTGGCGCGGCCGGCGGCTGCCGACCGAGGCCGAGTGGGAGAAGGCCGCGCGCGGCGACGACCGGCGCCCGTACCCCTGGGGCACCGCGCCGCCGGCGCCGCACCTGGCCGTCTTCGACCGGCCCTACAACGCCACGGAGCGCGGCGACACGCGTCCGGCCGGCGCCGGCCCGTCGGGCGTGGAGGACCTGCTGGGCAATCTCCGGGAGTGGACGGCGAGCGCGCTCCGCGCGTACCCTTACCGGACCGACACCGGACCGGCGGCGTGGGACGGCCAGGGACGTGTGGTCGTGCGGGGCGCCAGCCACGACGACGCCGCCGCGACGCTGCACGTGGCGACGCGCCGCTCGTACGACCGCCGCGGCGCGGCGGCCGGCCACCACTTCGTGGGATTCCGGTGCGCGACGTCCGAGGATCTGGGCGAGATGGCACCCGGGAGGCGCTGATGACCGCTCCGCTGAACGACCTCATGATGGATTACCCGCTCACGCTCACCCAGTTCTTCGAGCGCAGCCGGCGGTTGTGGGCGAAGAAGACGCTGTCGACCCGCGTGCCCGGCCGCCCGCTGTTCCAGTACACCTACGCCGACTTCGCCGAGCGCACGCGCCGGCTGGCCGGCGCGCTGCAGGCGCTCGGCGTGAAGAAGGGCGACCGCGTGGCCACGCTGGCCTGGAACAGCCATCGTCATCTCGAGCTCTACTGGGCGGTGCCGCTGATGGGCGCGGTGCTCCACACGCTGAACTTCCGGCTGGCGCCGAAGGACCTCGCCTACATCGTCAATCACGCCGGCGATTCCGTCCTCTTCTGCGACGCCAGCACGTGGCCGGTGCTGGAATCCATTCGCCAGGACTGCCCGGCGATCCGCCGGGTGGTCGTGATGAAGGACACGCCGGAGGCCGAGGTGCCGGCCGGCGTCCTGGAGTACGAGGCGCTGGTGGCCTCGGCCGCGCCGGTCGCCGCGTGGCCGCAGCTCGACGAGCGCGACGCCGCCGCCATGTGCTACACCTCCGGCACCACCGGCAATCCCAAGGGCGTCGTCTACACGCACCGCGCGATCTACCTGCACTGCCTGGCCGAGTCGATGACCGACACCATGGCCCTGTCCGAGCGCGACGTGATCCTGCACATCGTGCCCATGTTCCACGCCAACGCGTGGTGCGTGCCGTTCGCCGCCGTCATGCTGGGCGCCACTCAGATCTTCGGCGGCCCCAACCCGCAGCCGCGCGACATCGCCGACCTCGTGCAGGCGCACAGGGTCACGTTCGTGGGCGCGGTGCCCACGGTGTGGATCGCGGTGAAGGAGCTGGTGGAGAAGGAGGGCTACGACATCTCCTCCATCCGCTGCATTCCCATCGGAGGCTCGGCGGCGCCGCGCGCGCTGCTCGAGCTCTACGAGAAGAAGTTCGGCGTGTCGATGCTGCACGCCTGGGGCATGACGGAGATGACGCCGCTCGGCACCATCTCCCGGCTCAAGTCCTACATGCAGGAGCTGCCCGACAGCGAGCAGTTCGCCATCCGGTCCAAGCAGGGCTACGTGGCGGCCGGCGTCGATCTGCGCATCGTCGACGAGAGCGGCCGCGAGGCGCCGTGGGACGGGGCCACGATGGGCGAGATCCAGGTGCGCGGCCCGTGGATCGTGAAGGCGTACTACGACAACCCCGAGAGCGCCGACCGCTTCACGGCCGACGGCTGGTTCCGCACCGGCGACATCGCCACCATCGACGGCGAGGGCTACATCCAGATCACCGACCGCACGAAGGACGTCATCAAGTCGGGCGGCGAGTTCATGTCGAGCGTGGCGCTGGAGAACCTGATCATGGGCCATCCGGACGTGCTGGAGGCCGCCGTCATCGCCGTTCCGCACCCACGGTGGATCGAGCGCCCGCTGGCCTGCGTCGTCCCCAAGCCCGGCCTGGCCGGCAAGCTGACCGAGCGCGACATCGTGGAGTTCCTGCGGCCGCAGGTCGCCAAGTGGATGCTCCCCGACGAGGTGGTCTTCATCGAGACGGTGCCCAAGACCGGGGTCGGGAAGTTCGACAAGAAGGTCCTGCGCGAGCGCTTCAAGGACTGGACGCCGAAGGCCTGATCGGCTACATTCCGGCCACGACTTGTCCGGCATGACCATTCACCGCTTCATCGAGGAGGCCCCCATGCGACCTGTGACCCGCCGTCGATTCCTTGCCACCACCGGGACCGGCCTGGCCGGCATCCTGGCCACCCGGACGGCGCCCGCCGTCGGACAGGTGCGCGAGATCTCCTACCTCTGCTGGAACAACTTCGCGCCGGCGTCGGACAAGAAGCTGTCGGAGATCGGGCAGCGGTTCACCAAGGACACCGGCATCAAGCTGAAGATCGACCACATCTCGCACATGGGGCCGCAGCAGGCCAAGTACGCCTCCGAGGTCCAGACGCAGGCCGGGCACGACCTCATCGAGATGCGGATGCACTTCCCGTGGCTCTACGAGCCACAGCTCGTGGACGTCTCCGACGTGGTGGCCGGGCTGGAGAAGCAGTACGGCAAGGCGATCTCGTCGGCGTACGAAGGCGCCCACGTGCACGGCGTGTGGCGCGCGGTCCCGCAGTACCACGGCATGTTCGTCTGCACCTACCGCGAGGACCTCTTCAAGAAGGCGAGCCTCAAGGTCCCGGACACCTGGGACGATCTCTACACGGTCGGCAAGGAGCTCAAGAAGATGGGGAACCCGGTCGGGATCCCCATCAGCCAGAACTACGACTCGATCTCCACGGCCGGGCCCGTGCTGTG
The DNA here is from genome assembly GCA_046734515.1 of Candidatus Methylomirabilota bacterium. Classification (GTDB taxonomy): domain Bacteria; phylum Methylomirabilota; class Methylomirabilia; order Rokubacteriales; family CSP1-6; genus AR5. Next base: position 9,390 of record JBKPRI010000152.1, read on the forward strand.
GTCGTTCGGCGGCATGGAAGTCGACAAGGACGGCAAGACGGTCAAGATCAACTCGGACGGGACCACGCAGACGATCGAGTGGTACAAGAAGATGTTCAAGGACTGCATGGAGCCGGAAGTGCTCTCGTGGTCCGACGCCAGCAACAACGAGTCGATCCAGCAGGGCAAGGCCGGCTGGATCCACAACCCGGTGAGCGCCTACATCATCGCCAAGCAGCGCAAGCTCATCACCGCCGACGGCATCAACCACCACCGCAGCCTGGGCGGTCCCAAGGGACGGTTCGAGACCGACACGCCGCGGCACATCGGCATCTGGAAGTTCAGCAAGAACATCGAGGCGTCCAAGGAGTGGATCAAGTACCTGCTGGGCAAGAAGGAGACCTACGACGAGTACATCATGTCGGGGGACGCCTTCAACCTGCCGGTCTACGCCAAGCTGCAGGACCACCCGGTGCTGCGGTCCGACGCGAAGTACGCCGCGCTCAAGGGTGAGGGCGTGGAGTACCACACCTACGGCTGGCCGGCGCCGCCGTCCGACAAGGTGCAGCTCATCACCAACGCCTACATCCTGCCCAACATGATCGCCAAGGCGGTCACCGGCACCTCGACGAAGGACGCCATCGCCTGGGCCGAGACCGAGATGAAGAAGATCATGGCGGGGTAGGCTCGCCATGGCGATCGGCACCATTCCGGCTGCCCGCGCGGACGCGCGCCTGGACTGGCGGACGCGCGTCCGCGAGCTGCTCGACAAGGAGCGGGTGCTGGGCCCGCTGTTCATCACGCCGGCCCTCATTCTCATCGCGCTTCTCGTCGCCTACCCGTTCTGCATGGCGCTCTACTTCGCCATGTCCAACGCGTTCATCGGGCGGCCGAGCCACTTCGTCGGTCTCCGCAACTTCATCAACCTCTGGGACGCCGACATCTTCCGGCAGACCTTCCAGAACGCCTTCGTGTTCACCGGCATCTCGGTGGCGTTCAAGCTGGTGCTGGGCATCTCGCTGGCCCTGCTGCTCAATCAGACGCTCTGGTTCAAGCGGATGATCCGCGGCGCCGTGCTGCTGCCGTGGGTCATCCCCACCGCGCTCAGCACGCTGGGCTGGTGGTGGATGTTCAACTCGCTCTACAGCGTGGTGAACTGGACGGGCATCAACCTGGGGATGATGGACCCGCCGGGGCCGAACTGGCTGGGCCAGAAGTACTACGCGATGGCGGCGGTGATCACCGTCAACATCTGGCGCGGGCTGCCCTTCTTCGCCATCACCATCCTGGCCGGGCTGGTGGCGATCCCCAAGGAGCTCTACGAGGCCGCCGAGTCGGACGGCGCCGGGGCGTGGGCGCGCTTCTGGTACGTCACGCTGCCGATGCTGAAGCCGGTGCTGGCCGTGGTCGTCCTGTTCTCCACGATCTTCACCTTCAGCGACTTCAACATCGTCTACGTGCTCACGCACGGCGGCCCCATCAACGCCACCCACCTCTTCGCCACCTACTCGCGCATGATCGGGCTGGAGAGCGGACGCATCGGGGAGGGCGCGGCCATCTCGCTCTACCTCTTCCCGCTGCTGGTCTTCGTGGTGTGGGCGCAGCTGCGCTTCGTGCGGAAGCAGGCGTACTGATGACGGCGGGACGCACGCTGCGGGGCAAGATCCTGACGCATGTGCTGCTGCTGCCGTTCCTGCTCTTCGCGCTGTTTCCCTTCTATCACATGACGATGACCTCGCTGAAGCAGGACAAGGAGCTCTACGACCGCTTCGCGGTGCCGCTGTGGATCAAGCAGGGGCCCACGCTCGACCACTACACCAAGCTGTTCCGCGAGACCGAGTTCCTCACCTGGACCAAGAACAGCCTGATGGTCACGGTGATCGCCACCACCGCCTCTGTCCTCATCGCCACCATCGCGGCCTATGCGCTCTCGCGCCTGCAGTTCCGCGGCGTGAACAGCTTCGGCACCGGGATCTTCGTCACCTACCTGGTGCCGACCTCGCTGCTGTTCCTGCCGCTGGCTCAGGTCATCAACTGGATCGGCCTCGCCGACTCGAAGTGGGCGCTGATCGTCACCTACCCGACCTTCCTCGTGCCCTTCTGCACCTGGCTGCTGATGGGCTACTTCCGCACCGTGCCCAAGGAGGTCGAGGAGTGCGCCATGGTCGATGGCGCCACGCGCATCCAGGCCCTGTGGCGCATCGTGCTGCCCATCGCCATCCCCGGCCTGGTGTGCGCGACGCTGTTCGCCTTCACGCTGTCGTGGAACGAGTTCATCTACGCGCTCACCTTCACGTCGTCCTCGGAGCAGATCACCGCCAGCGTGGGCGTGACCAGCGAGCTCATTCGCGGCGACATCTACTTCTGGGGCGAGCTGATGGCGGGCGCGGTCCTCGGCTCGGTGCCGATCGTCATCCTCTACGTCTTCTTCCTGGATTACTACGTCTCGGGACTCACCGCCGGCGCCGTGAAGTAACCCGGGCCACGCCGCCCGGGAAGGAGGCCGCGTGCGCCTACCGATGTCGGGCCTGAAGCGCCGTCAGTGGGAGCCGTTCGCCTTCGCCTCGCCCTCGCTCGTGCTCATCGGCCTGGTCATTCTGTTCCCGCTCGCCTACTCGTTCTACCTGTCGTTCCAGGACTTCGACCTGTCGGTGGGGCCCGACTCGAATTTCATCGGGCTGCGCAACTACTCGGAGAGCCTGCTGCGTGACGGGCGGTTCCTCGGCTCCATCTGGAACACGGCCGTCATCATCGCGCCCGCGCTGATCGCCGAGCTGGTGCTCGGCCTGGGCCTGGCCCTCCTGCTCAGCCGCGTCGCCCACGGCCGCCCCATCATCACTGCGCTGCTGGCCATCCCGGCCATGGTGTCGCCGGTCATGGCGGCCATGGCCTGGCGCATGATGTTCGGCGTCAAGTACGGCGCCATCAACAACCTCGGCCTGCAGCTCGGTCTCCTCGACGTCTACTTCGACTGGTTCTCCTCCACCGGCATCGCGCGCGCCTCGGTCGTGCTGGTCGACGTGTGGCACAACACGCCGTTCATGATGCTGGTCCTCCTGGCCGGTATCCAGTCGATCCCCCAGGAGCTGTACGACGCGGCCAAGGCCGACGGCGCCAGCGCCTGGCAGAGCTTCTGGTCCATCACGCTGCCGCTGCTGAAGTTCACCATGGCCGTCGGGCTGATGATCCGCCTCATCGACCTGACCAAGCTCTTCGGGCTGATCTTCGTCCTCACCTACGGCGGGCCCGGCTCCAGCACCGAGACGGTGGCCTTCACCACGTACCTGGCCGGCTTCAAGGACTTCCGCATGAGCTACGCCGCCGCGCTCTCCTACGTGATCGTGGGCGGCGTGCTGGTGCTCACGCTGCTGTTCCTGTGGGTCCAGCGGCTGCGCGAAGCGAGGGCCGCCTGATGGCCATCGCGATCGAGCGCCCTCGCGTCAGCGCGCGCGCCCGCCGCTACCGGCTGCGGCGCACCGTCGGCCACGTGCTGACCTACTTCGGGCTCGCCGTCGCGCTGGTGTTCTTCCTCGGTCCGTTCTTCTGGATCCTGACCACCTCGCTCAAGGGCAACGAGGACTTCTTCACGTTCCCGCCGGTGTGGATCCCCGCCGATCCCTCGCTGACGCACTACCTGGCGCTGTTCACCCGCTCGAGCGGCGCCCGTTACTTCGCCAACAGCCTGGTGATCTCCTCGCTCAGCATGTTCGCCGCGCTGGCGGTGAGCCTGCCGACGGCCTACGCGATCGCGCGCTGGCGCTTCGGCGGCGGCTTCCTCTCCACGTTCCTGCTGGTGCTGCGCATGCTGCCGGCTATCGCGCTGATCATCCCGATCTACATCATGTACAAGATGCTCGGGCTGACGAACTCCTACCTGGGGCTGGTCGTCGTCTACACCGTCCTCTACATCCCGTTCGCGGTGTGGCTGCTGGTCGGCTTCCTGCGCGACTTCCCGGTGGAGATCGAGGAGGCGGCCATGATCGACGGCTGCTCGCGCGTGCGGGCGCTGGTCCAGGTGGTGATCCCGATCATCGCGCCGGGCCTGGCGGTGGTGGCGCTGTTCGCCTTCATCGCCACCTGGAACGAGTTCCTGTTCGCGGTGGTGCTCACCGGCATCGAGACCAAGACCATGATGGTCCTGGTCACCTCGTTCACGTCCGGCGGCACCGACATGTTCTACGGCGAGGCCTCGGCCTCCGTCGTGCTGGGCGTCCTGCCGGCCTTCGCCGTCGCCTTCATGCTGCAGCGCTATCTCGTCAAGGGTCTCGCGCTCGGCGGGACCAAAGGCTAGCCAAGGGAGGATCGCATGAGACCATCCGCGCTGAAGGTGTCGCTCGTCGTCCTGCTCGCCGCCCTGCTCGCGGCGGGCGCGCTCGTCGCCCGCCCGGCCGGGGCGGCCCGGCCCTACGAGGGCCAGACCATCCGCGCGGTGGTCAACGCCGAGTACGTGAAGTACTCGCTGACGCTCGTCGAGAAGGACCTCTACGACAAGCTCGGCATCAAGATCGAGACCGAGGTGATCCCGCTCGACGCCTTCGTGTCGAAGACGCTGCTGGAGTTCAACTCCGGCTCGAGCCCGTGGGACCTGGTGATGTTCGGGCCGTCCAACATGCCGGACTACGGCCGCCACTTCGAGCCGCTGGAGCCGTGGATCGAGAAGCTGAAGCTCGACTTCGCGCTCGACGACATCGTGCCGGTGTTCGCCAAGATCATGCTGCGCTACCAGGGCAAGCTGGTCAGCATGCCGTACGACGGCGACATCCACATCATGTACTGGAACAAGGTGGCGTTCGAGCGGCCGGACAACCAGAAGAAGTTCAAGGCCAAGTACAACTACGACCTGAAGCCCCCCAAGACCTGGAAGCAGTGGGACGACGCCGCCGAGTTCTTCCACGGCTGGGGCTGGGATGGTTCCGACAAGAAGCTCTTCGGCGCCGGCGCCTCCTACAAGCCCTCGGGCAGCGGCTACTCGTATCACTGGTGGCGCTCGCGCTTCTTCTCGTACGGCGGCCAGTACTTCGACAAGGACATGAAGCCGCTGATCAACTCCGCGGCAGCGGTGCGCGCGCTCGAGGAGATGGTCAAGACGATGCCGTACTACCCGCCCGGCGTGCTCCTCTTCGAGTCCGAGGAGCCCAAGACGATGCTGGTCAAGGGCGAGGTGCCGCTGCTCTACTCGTGGACCTCCACCGGCAAGCGCGTCGGCAACAAGGACGAGTCGGTCATCGCGGGCAAGGCCGGCTTCGGCCTGGTGCCCGGCGCCGAGATCGACGGCAAGATCATCAACCGGCCCGCCATCACGCCGGGCCGCGGCATGGCGGTCTCGAAGTACTCCAAGAAGAAGGAGGTCACGCTGAAGGTGCTGGAGTTCATCTCCACGCCGGATCAGAGCCTGAAGATCGTGATGGATCCCAAGACCATCATGGATCCCTGGCGCGTGTCCCATCTGCGCTCGCCGATCTTCCGCAAGGCGTTCCCCGACGCCGACAAGTACCTGGACGCCATCGAGGCCACGTTCCCCTACCTGGTGCCCGATCCGGTCGTGCCCGCGGCCGACGAGTATCAGCGCAAGCTGTCGTTCGAGATCACGGAGGCGCTGGCCAAGCGCAAGTCGCCCAAGGAGGCGCTCGACACCGCCGCCGCCGAGTGGGAGAAGGTCACCGAACGGCGCGGGCGCGACAAGCAGAAGGCCGCCTGGGGCGAGAAGCTCGCGGAAATGAAGGCGCTCGGAATCGAGTACCACCCGGACTGGGCCGCCAAGGCCAAGTAGCCGCTGGCCCGCCCAATGCACCCAGCATGACGAGGGGTGCCCCGGGGAACCCGGGGCACCCCGAACCTTTGGGAGGTGTGGGGCCATGTCGGGGCCCCCGCCAAGGAGGAGCCGTCATGGTGGAGCGCAAGCACATCCCCGTCGATGCGGAGTGCGCCATCAACATCGTCACCGAGCAGATGGCGGACGGCCGCTGGGCAATGGTCTCGTCGATCAAGCACGAATCGCCCGGCGGCGAGAAGGTCATCGACCTGCCGGTGTGCGACGACCGGTATGCCTCGCAGGCGGAGGCTGAGGACGCGGGATTCTCCCAGGCGCGCGAGTGGATCTCTCGCAACATGCCTCACGCGGCCTGAAATCCCCGGGCGTCGGGGGCAGCCGCGGGCGGGAGCGGGGGGCTCGCCCGCGGTCCGCGTTGTTCTGTCGGGGGCGCGAAGCCGAGGTTTGGCGAAGTCCTGCGTGAGCCGCTAGAAGATCGAGGCGAACGGACTCGCTGGGCG
>JBKPRI010000153.1:0-11784 GCA_046734515.1 Candidatus Methylomirabilota bacterium
CCTGAACAAAGTTCTGCTGATCGGGAATCTGACGCGTGCACCGGAGCTGCGTTACACCCCGAGCGGAACCGCCGTGGCGGATCTCCGCCTGGCGGTCAACCGCAACTACTCCACCCAGAGCGGCGAGAAGCGGGAGGAGACGTGCTTCCTCACCGTGGTCGTGTGGGGCAAGCAGGCCGAGTCCTGCGGCGAGTATCTCGACAAGGGCAGTCAGATCTTCGTCGAGGGACGGCTGCAGACGCGGGACTGGGAGAGCAAGGACGGCCAGAAGCGCAGCGCCACCGAGGTGGTGGCCGAGCGCGTCCAGTTCATGAGCCGCACCAAGGGGCCCGGCGGTGCGGGCGGCGGCGCCGGCGCGCCGGCCGCGGTTCCGGCCAGCGGGTTCTCGCCCGAGGAGCAGCACGGCAGCGACGACGACGTTCCGTTTTGAGCAGGAACAGGAGCGGAGGAGGGGAGCCCTGCTAGGGGGCCCATTCTCCCAAATGGAGGGCTGAGCGATTCCCACGGTTCAGAAACCCATCAAGCGCCGCCGGTTCGGCCGGCGGAAAGTCTGCAAGTTCTGCGCTGACAAGGTCGATCTCGTCGACTACAAGGACGTACGCCGTCTGCGCAGCCTGGTGACCGAGCGCGGCAAGATCATTCCGCGCCGGATCTCGGGCAGCTGCGCGCGCCATCAGCGCCAGCTCACGCACGCCATCAAGCGCGCCCGCACGGTAGCCCTGCTACCGTACTCGGCGACCGAGTAGGTCTCCCATGAAAATCATCCTGCTCGACGACGTCGCCAAGGTCGGCCGCCGGGGCGAAGTGCGCGACGTGTCCGACGGCTACGCCCGCAATTTCCTGATTCCCAAGAAGCTCGCGCTGAGCGCCAGCGCCGGCAACATGAAGAACCTCGAGCACATCAAGGTGCAGGCCAATGCCAAGGCCGACCGGGTGAAGAACGATGCCGAGGCGCTGCGCCAGCGCATCGAAGCGCTCAGCCTCGAGGAGCGGCGGCAGGCGTCCGAAGAGGGCAAGCTCTTCGGCTCCGTCACGTCGCAGGACATCGTCGACTTCCTCGACAAGCACGGCGTGAAGGTCGAGCGTCGCCGCGTGCACCTGGATGAGCCCATCAAGACGCTGGGCGAGACCAGTGTGCCCATCCGGCTGCACCAGGATGTCACCGCCCAGTTCAAGGTGAGCGTCGTCCGCAGCGAGTAGCGCGCCGCTGCCCTCTGCCCCCCGACCCCCGCTTCTCGGGGGTCGTCGTGTCTGTGCACCGGTATCCACGCCGGCGCACAGGTTGTCCACCGCGTTGTCCACGGAAATGGACGCTGCCGCGCGCTATTTTCCTTGACGAGCACGTGCGCATCGCGGAACCATCGATGCGCATGAGAGTCTCCGGTGAGGCGGTTCGGTGAGCGCGCTGGAGCTGCCGTCCCGGATTCCCCCGCACAACCTCGATGCCGAGCGCGCCGTGCTCGGCGCCATCCTGCTGGAAGGCCGCGAAGCGCTGCCGCGCGTGGTGGAGACGCTCAAGGACTCCGACTTCTACACCGAGGCCCACCGCGCGATCTATCGCTCGATGCTGACGCTGTTCGATCACGGCGAGCCGGTGGACCTGCTCACCCTGCAGGAGGACCTGCGGCGCACCGATCAGCTGTCGCTCGTCGGCGGGCCCGCCGCGCTCGCGCTGCTGGTGGAGACGGGCTCGGTGGCCGCCTACCTCAACGCCTACACGGCGATCGTGCGCGACATGGCGGTGCTGCGCGAGCTCATCCAGACCTCGACGCACATCATCACGCAGGCGTTCGACGCCAAGGAGGACGTGCAGGCCCTCGTCGACGACGCCGAGCGGCGCATCTTCGGCCTGGCCGAGCGGCGTCTCGAGGGCAACGCCGTTCCCGTCAAGAACATCCTCAACGACACCTTCAAGTACATCGAGCGCCTGTACGAGCGTCAGGAGAACGTCACCGGAGTGCCGACCGGCCTCACCAAGCTCGACGAGATGACCGCGGGACTCCAGCCGTCCGACCTGATCCTGATCGCCGGCAGACCCAGCATGGGCAAGACGGCATTCGCGCTGTCCATCGCGCAGCACGTGGGCGTGAAGATGCGGATGAAGATCCTCGTGCTGAGCCTGGAAATGTCCTCGCAGCAGCTCGTACAGCGCATGCTCTCGTCCGAAGGCCGCGTGGACTCGCTGGCGGTGCGCACGGGGCGGCTGCAGGCGCAGGACTGGCATCGCCTCACCTCGGCGGCCGGCCGGCTCAGCGAGGCGCCCATCTTCATCGACGACAGCCCCGGCCTCTCCGTGCTCGAGGTGCGGGCCAAGGCGCGCCGGATGAAGTCCGAGCACGGGCTCGATCTCATCGTGATCGACTACCTGCAGCTCATGCGCGGGCGCGCCAACCTCGACAACCGGCAGCAGGAGATCTCGGAGATCTCGCGCTCGCTCAAGGCGCTGGCCAAGGAGCTGAACGTCCCCGTCGTCGCCCTCTCCCAGCTGTCGCGCGCGATCGAGACCCGCGGCGACAACTCGCCGCGCCTCAGCGACCTGCGCGAGAGCGGCGCGCTCGAGCAAGACGCCGACGTCATCATGTTCCTGCACCGGCCGTCGTTCTACAGCAAGGACCCGATGGAGGAGGAAGCGCGCAAGACGGCCGAGGTTCACATCGGCAAGCAGCGCAACGGGCCCACCGGCAAGATCGAGGTCGCCTTCCTCTCGCAGTACGCCCGCTTCGAGAATCTGGCCGCGGGCGACCGGCAGTTCGAGCCGTTCTGACGCGCGGCCGGGCCCGGCCGCCGGCCCGGGTATGATGGCGCGATGCTGAGCGCCCTGAAGCGCGTCATCGTCGGGCAGCCGCTGGCGACCGCCCAGGCCCGGCACGAGCGCCTGTCGAAGTCGACCGGCCTGGCGATCTTCGCCTCCGACAACCTCTCCTCGGTCGCCTACGCCTCCGAGGAAATCTTGAGAGTGCTCCTCCTGGCCGGCGTCGGCGCGCTCGATCTGGCCTCGCCGATCGGGTTCGCCATCGCCGGGGTGATCGCCATCGTCATCTACTCGTATCGCCAGACCATCCTGGCCTATCCGCAAGGCGCCAGCGACTACATCGTCGCCAAGGACAACATCGGCACGCTGGCCGGTCTCACCGCCGGCGGCGCGCTGCTGATCGACTACACGCTGACGGTGGCCGTGAGCGTCTCGGCCGGCGTGGCGGCCATGACCTCCGCGGTGCCGATGCTGTTCCACCATCGCGTGATCATCTGCATCCTCGCCATCGGGCTGATCGCGCTCGGAAACCTGCGCGGGCTGCGGGAGTCAGGCCGCCTCTTCGCACTGCCGTCGTATCTCTTCATCGCCGCCTTCGCGGCCCTGCTGGGCGTGGGCTTCGTCCGCTATATCTGGAGTGGCGCGCCGGCGCCGTCGGCGCCCGAGACCGCGGTGGTGCCGCTCATGCCGCTCGGCGCGTTCCTCGTCCTGCGCGCCTTCTCCTCGGGCGCGGTGGCGTTGACGGGCATCGAGGCGGTCGCCGATGGCGTCACCGCCTTCAAGCCGCCGGAGGTTCGGAACGCCCGGGTGGTTCTCGCCGTGCTGGGCGCCATCATGGTCACCCTCTTCGTCGGCACCACCGTGCTGGCGGATCTCTACGACGTGGTACCGCGCGACGAGGAGACCGTGGTCTCGCAGCTGTCCTGGCAGATCTTCGGCGGGGGCCCGCTCTATTACTACGTCCAGGGCGTCTCGATGCTGATCCTGATCCTCGCCGCCAACACCGCCTTCGCCGACTTTCCGCGGCTGGCCTACTTCATGGCGCGCGATGGCTACCTGCCGCGGCAGTTCGGCAACCGCGGCGACCGGCTGGTCTTCTCCAACGGGGTCGTCATCCTGGCGGTGGTGGCCATCGCGCTGGTCATCGTGTTCCACGGAAGTACCCACGCGCTCATCCCGCTCTATGCGGTGGGCGTCTTCACGTCGTTCACGCTCTCCCAGGCCAGCATGGTGCGGCGCTGGCTGCGCCTGCGCCCGGAGCGCTGGGCCTGGCGCGTGGCCATCAATGCAACCGGCGCCGTCACCACCGGCACCGTGCTGCTGGTGGTCGCGGCGACCAAGCTGATCGACGGCGCCTGGATCGTGATCGTGCTGATCGGACTGCTGATCGTGTTCTTCCTGGTCATCCGGCGACATTACGACAGCGTCGCCCGTCAGCTCTCGCTCGACGGCCTGGAGCCGCCGGGCCCGATGAGCACCATCGTGCTGGTGCTCGTCGGCGACCTCCATCGCGGCGTCGTGCAGGCGATCCAGTACGCCCAGGCGCTGTCGCCCGCGGCCAAGGCGGTGTACGTCGAGACCGATCCCGAACGGACGCGCCGGCTCGAGGAGCGCTGGGGAAAGTGGGGCCTCGGCAGCCCGCTGGTCGTGCTGAGCTCGCCCTATCGCTCCCTGATGGGACCGCTCCTGGATTACATCGATCACCTGCGGCAACAGGCACCCGACCACATGATCACCCTGGTGCTGCCGGAGTTCATCCCCGCCCGCTGGTGGCAACAGCTCCTGCACAACCAGACGGCCCTGCTGATCAAAGGCGCCATGCTCTTCCGCCGCAACGTGGTCGTCACCGACGTGCCCTACCATCTGAGGAACTGACCCCGCCGCAGAAGGTCCTGGGCTCCGCGCGGGCGGAGTATGATGGGCCGCGTGCTCGTTCATCGGCTGAAGCGGCTTCTACTCGGCACGCCGCTGCCCACGGCCCAGGCGCGCCACGAGCGTCTCGACAAGGCGCCGGCGCTGGCCATCTTCGCGTCCGACGCGCTCTCCTCCGTGGCGTACGCCACCGAGGAGATCCTCCTCGTGCTCGCCGCCGCCGGCGCCATCGCGCTCAGCTACTCGCTGCCGATCGGCATCGCGATCGCGGCCCTCATCGGCATCGTGGTGAGCTCGTACCGGCAGACCATCCTGGCCTATCCGCAAGGCGGCGGCGCCTACGTGGTGAGCAAGGACAACCTGGGCACGGTGGCCAGCCTGGTCGCGGCGGCGGCGCTGCTGATCGACTACGTGCTGACGGTGGCGGTGAGCTCGGCGGCGGGCATCGCGGCGGTGACCTCCGCATTCCCCGCACTCTTCCCGTATCGCGTGTGGCTGTGCGCCGGCGCGGTGACGATCATCTCCATCGTGAACCTGCGCGGGCTGCGCGAGTCGGGACGCATCTTCGCCGTGCCGACGTACCTGTTCGTCGCGAGCCTCTTCGGGCTGATCGTGTACGGCAGCCTCGGCGCCATCTTCAACTGGATCGGCGAGGCGCCCTTTCCGCCCCATCCGCCGGGCCTGGAGGGCGTGGGGCTCTTCCTGATCCTGCGCGCCTTCGCGGCAGGCTGCGCGGCGCTCACCGGCGTGGAGGCGGTGTCCGACGGCGTGCCCGCGTTCAAGGCGCCCGAAGCCGTGAACGCCCGCATCGTGCTGGGCTGGCTCGGCGTCATCCTGATCACGCTGTTCCTCGGCATCACGTATCTCGCCTACGATTTCGGCCTGCGGCCGCGGGAGGACGAGACGGTCGTCTCGCAGCTCACGCGTCACGTCTTCGGTACCGGTGCCATCTACTTCGAGGTCCAGTTCGTGACCATGCTCATCCTGCTGCTGGCCGCCAACACGTCGTTCGCCGACTTTCCGCGCCTGGCCTTCTTCCTCGCGCGTGACCGCTTCATCCCGCGCCAGTTCGGCAACCAGGGCGATCGCCTGGTGTTCTCCAACGGCATCGTGATCCTGGGCGGGATGGCGGCGGTGCTGCTGGTGATCTTCCAGGGCAATACCCACGCGCTGATCCCGCTCTACGCCGTGGGCGTCTTCATCTCGTTCACGCTGTCGCAGTCGAGCATGGTGCGCCGCTGGTTCCGGCTGCGCGGCGAGGGCTGGTGGTGGCGGGCCGTGCTCAACGGCGTGGGCGCTCTCGTGACCGGCGTGGTCATGCTGACCATCGCGGTGACGAAGTTCTCTCACGGCGCCTGGATCGTCCTGCTGCTGATCCCACTCCTGGTCGCCCTCTTCCTGGCCGTGCACCGGCACTACGACGACGTCGCCCACCAGCTCTCGCTGGAGGACTTCACGCCGCCGCCGGGGCTGACCAACATCGTCCTCGTCCTCGTCGGCGATCTGCACAAGGGCGTGGTGCGCGCGATCCAGTACGCCCAGACACTGTCGCCATCCGCCAAGGCCGTCTACGTCGAGACGGATCCTGAGCGGACCCGCCGCCTGGAGGAGCGCTGGGGCAAGTGGGGGATGGGGGTGCCGCTGATCGTGCTGAACTCGCCCTATCGCTCGCTGGTCGGCCCGCTGATGGACTACATCGAGCAGGTCCAGCGTCAGGGCGGCGACCACCAGATCGTGACCATCGTGCTGCCGGAGTTCCTGCCGGCGCGGTGGTGGCAGCAGATCCTGCACAACCAGACGGCGCTGCTCATCAAGGGCCAGCTCCTGTTCCGCAAGAACGTCGTCGTGACGGACGTGCCGCACCACCTGCGAAGGTGAGGCGTCTGGTACACTTACGCTTCTCGTGACCTCCGCATGAAGATCGTTCTGCACTCCGACGGGCCCCTCGACGTGGGCGCGACGCTGGCCCGCTATCACATCTGGGGCGAGGACCCGGTCAACGTCCTCGACGGCGACGTCTTTCGCCGTGCGCTGCGCCACGACGGCAGGCTCCTGCCCTATGAGGTGCGCTGGAGCGGTCCGGTGGAGGCCACCCGGCTCGCCATCGACGTGCCCGGCGCACGGTCGGCGGCGGTCGGTGACGCGGCCGTGTTCGAAGTGCGGCGGCTCTTCGGCCTCGACTTCGATCTGCCCGGCTTCTATCGGATGGCCAAGGCCGATCCGGTGCTGGGCGCTCTGGTGGAGCCGCTGTACGGCATGCGCCCGACGCTGGCGCCTACCGCGCTCGAGATGCTCGTGGGCTCGATCACGGCCCAGCAGGTCAACCTCTCGTTTGCCTTCGCCTGCCGGGCCCGGCTCGTGCGGCGTTACGGCGAGGCGGTTCGCGCCGGTAGCGCGACCGTGTGGGCGTTTCCCGAGGCGCGAGCCCTGGCCGCCGCCCGCGTGCGCGAGCTGCGCGCGCTCAAGTACTCCACGCGCAAGGCCGAGTACATTCGCGACCTGGCCCGCGCGCTCGTGGCCGGCACGCTGAGCGCCGAGACGCTCGCGCTCGCCGCCAATGACGACGTCATCACGCAGCTCACCGCCCTGCGCGGCCTTGGCCGCTGGACCGCCGACTGGTTTCTCGCCCGCTGCTGCGGCCGCGGCGACGTGTGCCCGGCGGGTGATCTGGCGGTGCGCAAAGCGTTCGAGCACCACTACGGCCGCGGCCGTACGCTCAGCGAGGAGGCCATTCGCCGGCGCTCGCGCGTGTGGGGGCCGTACCAGAACCTGGCCGTTCACTATCTGCTGGCTGGCATGCGACTGACCGCGGCGCGCGCCGGCGGAGGCACCGCGTGATCGGCAAGCTGTCCATCCCGATCCTCGGGCAGGGAGATCCCAACCGGCCGAAGGACATTCACCTGGTCGGACGCTACGCGCTCGGCATCGACTGGACCGATGGTCACGGCTCCATCTATCCCTTCGAGTTCCTGCGCCGGGCCTGCACGTGCGGCGCCTGTGCCGAGCTGGATTCGCCGGCTCCGGCGGCGCTCTGGCCGCGCGAGCTCAAGAAGCTCGACGAGGGCTTGCGCGTGACGTGGGCCGACGCCCACGAGAGTGTGATGCCCTGGGCGGGCCTGCGCGCGTCGTGCCGGTGCGCCGCCTGCACCGGCGGCCACTGAGAGGGCGCCCACACCCAATGGAGGAGCGTCGCAAGCGGCTGGCCCTCGCCGGCGTCATGCTGTCCATCTTCCTGGCGGCGATGGAGTCTACCGTGGTGGCCACCGCGATGCCGCGCGTGGTGGCGAGCCTCGGTGGCCTCGAGATCTATTCCTGGGTGTTCTCGGGCTTCCTGCTGACGAACACGGTGACCATGCCGCTGTGGGGTCGCCTGTCGGATCTCTATGGCCGCCGGCCGATCTTCCTCACCGGGCTCACGGTGTTCCTCGCCGGCTCGGCGCTCTCGGGCGCCGCGAGCAACATGACGCAGCTGATCGTCTTCCGGATGCTGCAGGGCCTCGGCGCCGGCGCCGTGATGCCGATCGCCATGACGGTGGTGGGCGAGCTGTTCGGCCTCGAGCGGCGCGCGAAGATGCAGGGCTACATCTCCGGCGTCTGGGGCGTGGCCTCGCTGCTGGGCCCGCTGATCGGCGGGCTGCTGACCGATCATGCCTCGTGGCGGTGGGTCTTCTACATCAACCTGCCGTTCGGCATGATCGCGATGTGGCTGCTCGCCCGCGCCCTCGACAGCACGCCCGCCGCGCGGCGGCCCGTCATCGACTATGCCGGCCTCGCACTCTTCACGGTGGGCGTCTCCGCGCTGCTGACCGGCGTGCTCGAGGCCGGACGCGTCGGCGCGTGGACGGGCCTGGACGTGCTCGGCTTGCTCGCCGTGGCCGCGCTCACGCTGCCGGTGTTCCTGCGTCTGGAGCTCCGCGTGCGTGAGCCCATCGTGCCGGTGCGGCTGTTCGGCAACCGCGTGGTGCTGGCGGCGGCCGCCACCGGCTTCCTGGCCGGCATGGCGATGTTCGGCGCGATCTCCTTCGTGCCGCTCTTCCTGCAGGCGGTGAGCGGGATGTCGGCGACGGCCGCCGGCACCGTACTGATCCCGTTCGTGTTCGGCTGGGTGCTGATGTCGGTGGTGAGCGCGCGCCTCGTGCTGCGCATCGGCTACCGCCCGGTCGTGGTGACGGGCATGGTGTTCCTGACGGCGGCCTTCCTGCTGCTGAGCCGCTGGTCGGCGGCGCTCGGCGTCGGCGCCGCCATGCGCGATGCCACGATCGGCGGCGTCGGCATGGGGCTCACGATGGTCCCCATGCTCATCGCCGTGCAGAGCGCCGTCGAACGGACCGATCTCGGCGCCGCCACCTCGATGATCCAGTTCTTCCGCACGGTGGGCGGCGCCATCGGGCTGGCCGTGATGGGCGCGGTGATGGCCTGGCGCCTCAACGCCGGCGTGAGTCAGGCCGAGGCGCTGCACGGAGTCTTCGTCACCGGCCTCGTCATTTGCCTGGCGGCCCTGGCGTCGTCGTTCCTGGTGCCGGGCGGTCGCGCCCAGGATCTCGCCCGCGCGGATCTGCGACGCGAGCCGACACGCGTGGGAGGATAGAGTCATGCCCGGTGACGTGCCGCTGCTCGAGCGTCTGGCCCAGCTGCCGGCGGTGCCGGTGGAGCAGGCGGTCGGCCTCGTCGACACGATGGCGGAGCCCGGGGGCGATCCCGTGATCGGCCCGCTCTTCGGCACCGACGACGAGGGGAACATCGTCGTCAACCCGCTCGTGCCTGCCGTGCTCGAGCACATGCAGGCGCGCCAGGACGCCACCTGTTACGGCGCGCTGCTGGAAGGCCTCACCGGGATCTGGAACGCCGCGGTGCGCGCCGCCGTCGTGACCCGGCTGCGGGCCAGCGGCCTGCCGCCGGACGACCTGCTGCTGCGGCTGCAGAAGCTGTCGCCCACGCTCGGCTTCTCGGCGGGCAGCGGTACCGGCACCGGCGAGACCGCGCGCGAGTGGCTGGCCGATCCGTTCACGCAGGACGCGCTGCTCGTGCAGCAGTGCGTGGTCCGGATGCTGTTCGCCCTGCGCGCCATGGCCGAGGCGCGCGGTGCCGAGCTCGTGAAACCCTCGTAACACGCACGCTGGAAAGGATCATCATCATGGCCGCGATTCCTCAGGGCTTCCGCGATCTGCTGGAGAGCAAGAAGGCGTTCGCCCACATCGCCACCGTCGGCGCCGACGGCGCGCCGCAGGTGACGCCGGTGTGGGTGGATTTCGACGGCACCCACGTCCGGTTCAACACCGCGCGCGGCCGCGTGAAGGACAAGAATCTGAAGGCCAACCCGCGCGTGGCCATCTCGATCCAGGACCCGGAGAACCCGTACCGGTACGTGCAGATCCGCGGTCGTGTGACCGAGATGACCGAGAAGGGCGCCGACGATCACATCGACGCGCTCGCCAAGAAATACCTCGGGAAGGACAAGTACCCCGGCCGCAAGGCCGGCGAGGTCCGCGTGACCGTGAAGGTTGCGCCCGAGAAGATCCAGAGCATGGGGTGATCGGCCGGCGGTGATCCAGCTCGAGGACGTCTCCAAGGGATTCGGCGGTCAGCAGGTCTTCCGCGACGTCACCTGGCGCATCGCGGATCGTGAGCGCATCGGTCTCGTCGGCCCCAACGGGGCCGGCAAGACCACGCTCTGCCGCATCCTGGCCGGGCTGGACGAGCCCGACACGGGGCAGGTGAGCCGGCCGCGCTCGGCCACCGTGGGGTATCTCCCGCAGGAGGTGGCCGGCGCCGCCTCCGGCTCCGTTCTCGTCGAGGCGCTCAGCGGCTTCGACGAGGTGTGGGCGCTGGAGCGCGAGATGGAAGAGGTGGCGCGTGCGCTGGAGACCTCGCCCAGCGAGGCGCTGACGGAGCGCTACGGCGAGCTGCAGCATCGCTTCGAGGCGCTGGGCGGCTACCGGCTCGAGACGGCCGCCCGCACGATCCTGAGCGGGTTGGGGTTCGCCGCCGACGAGCTCCACCGGCCGCTCAGCGAGTTCTCCGGCGGCTGGCGCATGCGGGCGGCGCTCGCCCGCTTGCTGCTGCTGGCGCCCTCGTTGCTGCTGCTCGACGAGCCCACCAACCACCTCGACCTTGCCTCGCTGGCCTGGCTCGAGAACTTCCTCAGCGGCTACGACGGCACGGTCGTGGTGGTCTCGCACGACCGCTACTTCCTGAACCGGATGGTGACGTCGATCGCCGACCTCACACCCGACGGCCTCACCGTGTACCCGGGCGATTACGACGATTTCCTGGTCGAGCGTGAGGCACGGCGCGAGCTGCTGGAGGCGCGCGCGCGCAACCAGGCCAAGCGCATTGCCGAGGTCGAGCGGTTCATCGAGCGCTTCCGCTATCAGGCCACCAAGGCCCGGCAAGTGCAGAGCCGCGTGAAGATGCTGGAGAAAGTCGAGCGCATCGAGCTGCCGGGCGCTCGCCGTCAGGTCCACTTCACCTTTCCGGAGCCGCCGCGCACGGGCCGCCGCGTGGCCACGCTGACCGGCATCCACAAGGCGTACGGGGACAACGTCGTCTACCGCGGCGTGCACCTCGAGGTCGAGCGGGGCGAGCGGCTGGCCCTCGTCGGCGACAACGGCGCCGGCAAGTCCACGCTGCTGAAGATGCTCGCCGGCGTGCTGGCCTTCGATCGTGGCGAGCGCACCCTGGGCTCCCACGTGGCTGTCCACTACTACGCCCAGCACCAGCTCGACGCGCTGAATCCGTCGCGCACCGTGCTGGAGGAGATGGAGGCGGTGGCGCCGGAGTCGACGTACACGCGGCTGCGCACGATCCTCGGCGCCTTTCTGTTCTCCGGCGACACCGTCGAGAAGAAGGTCGCGGTGCTCTCCGGCGGCGAGAAGGCGCGGCTCGCGCTGGCCCGCATGCTCGTGCGACCGGCCGCGCTCCTGTGTCTGGACGAGCCGACGAACCATCTCGACCTGGCCTCGCGCGAGGTGCTGGAATCAGCGCTCGCCGGATTCCCCGGGACCATCGTCTTCATCTCGCATGACCGCTACTTCATCAACCGCATCGCCACCGTCGTGGTCGAGGTCGCCGGCGGCGCGCTCACGCGCTTCCCCGGGACTTACGACGACTACCTGTCGTCGAAGGAGCGTGGGGTCGCCGGTGAGCCCACGGGCGTGGGG
>JBKPRI010000154.1:0-20420 GCA_046734515.1 Candidatus Methylomirabilota bacterium
CGGTCAGGCCGATGCGCGGACGGTAGCCCCTGCGCGCGCTCTCGTCAACGCGGCTGCTCGCCCGCGCTCCTCCGCACGACCAGCGCGAGCCCACCGACGGCCAGCAGGCCCGTCGCGCCGCCGAGCGCACAGGCCGCACGCACGCCGAAGTGCTCGGCCAGCGTGCCGATCAGCAGCGAGCCGAACGGCGTCACGCCGGCGAAGGCCATCGCATAGAGGCCCATCACGCGCCCGCGCAGCGCATCCGGCGCGATGAGCTGCAGCGCGGTGTTGCAGCCCGTCGAGAACATGATCTGGAAGCAGCCCAGCACGGCGAGCACGACCATCGCCACGGCGAACCGGTTGGCCAGCGCCAGCACGATGGCGCCCGCGCAGAGAACGGCGCCGGTCCCCGCCAGGAACGACAGCGGCGGGCGGCCGCGGCGCAGCGCGGCCACGCCGAGCGCGCCCACGATGGCCCCGCCGCCGACCGACGACATCAGCCAGCCGAATCCCTCGGCGCCCTCGTTCAGCACGTCGCGGGCGATGAGCGGCACGACCAGGTTGTAGTTGAGCGCGAGCACGCTCACCACCACGAGCAGGCCCAGCGTGAAGGCCACGGGCGGCGTACTCACCGCGTACTCGATCGCCCCCGCGAGGCCCTGCCGCACGCCGAGCCGGCCCGCCGGATCGGGCGCGCCCTCGGTGCGCATGGCGAGGAGCGCGGCCAGGACGGCGATGAAGCTCAGCCCGTTCAGGAAGAAGGCGACACCAACGTCGAAGCGCGCAATGAGCAGGCCCGCCACGCCGGGTCCCACGATGCGCGCGCCGTTGAACACGACGGAGTTGAGCGCCACGGCGTTGGGCAGGTCGGGGCGGCCCACGAGGTCGGTCAGGAACGACTGGCGGGCCGGGATGTCGGCGGCGCGGCCGAGCCCGTAGAGCACGGCCAGCACGGCCACGTGCCAGTAGCGGACATGGCCGCTGCGCACGAGGAGCGCGAGCACGAAGGCCTGCACCATCATGGCGGCCTGCGTGACGAGAAGGATTCGCCGCTTGCCCAGCCGGTCGCTCAGCGTGCCGCCCACCGGCGAGAGCAGCAGGATGGGCATGAACTGCAGGGCGTTCACCAGCCCCAGGGAGAACGCCGAGCCCGTCAGCTCGAGCACCAGCCACGACTGCCCCACGCTCTGCATCCACGTGCCGATCAGCGAGACGAGCTGGCCGCCCCAGAACAGGCGGAAATCACGATGCCGGAAAGCGCCGACCCGCACTAGCCGCGCAGGGCCGTGCTCCAGAACGCGAGCATGTCGTCGCGAAACTCCGCCGCTTGATGGCCCGTGCTGCCGAGCGTCGCGCCGCGCACCCCGTAGCCGGCCTTGAGGTTGTAGACCGCCACGTCGCGGTCGGTGAGCTTGGGATCGGGCCCGGTCAGCGGATGGACGTAGGCGCCGTCGTCCGCGACATAGGCGGTGGGCCCGCCGGGCGCGACCCTGGCATCCGCGATGCGGACGATCGGGATGGCGCGATCGAAGCTGTGCGCGGCGCCGCCGAAGAGACGCAGGCTCACGTCGCCGCCGGCCAGGCGGATGGCCTGCAGATGGCCCTGCACCTGCTGGACGGAGCACCAGTCGTCGCGATCCCCCATCAGCACGCGGATGCGCGTGGCCCCGACGGTGGGATCGAGGAACTGATGGCCGCTCCACGGATAGGCGGCCAGCACGGCCGCCAGGCCCGCGCCGCGGCCCACCCCGGCGTCGGCGAACCGCCGCGTCGCCGCGGTGAGCACGGCCGAGCCGCCGCGGCTGTGGCCTTGGGCACCGATGCGGCCGGCATCGATCTCGGGACGCGCCGACAGCACGCGCCAGGCGGCCAGTACGTCCCACGCGCTCGCGGCGAACGAGTACTGCGTCTGGTTCGTCACCGTGGACGTGATGCCGCGCGCGCCGAAGGAATCGAGCACGAAGACGGCCAGCCCGGCGGCGGTGAGCGCCTCGGCGTGCGCGAGGTGCGTTTCGTCGACGCCGAGGCTGCCGGGGACCACGATCACCAGCGGCCAGCCGCTGCGCGGCCGCTCGCCCGGCGGCACGAACAGCTTGCCGTCGATCGTCGTGCGTGGCATGTCGGCCGGCGCCGACAGCGCCTGGTAGTAGTTGACCGGCGAGGCCGACGGCACGTCGAGGTTGCGGCCCGTGACGCCGCTGCGAAACGCGACGGATCGGTCGCGGAAGCGCGTGACGGCGGCGCTCGTCGTCATGGCAGCGGAATCCGCGTCGGCAGGCCGGTCTGCGCGGTGAGCCCGCCGTCGGCCACGATGGCGGCGCCCGTGACGTAGGACGCCAGGTCCGAGGCCAGGAACATGACGACCCCCGCCATCTCCTCGGGCCGGCCGAGGCGGCGCATCGGGATCTGCTGCAGCGTCTGCTCGGCGAAGCCGGGAATCGACAGCGACGGGCGGAGCAGCGGCGTATCGATCGCTCCCGGGCACACACAGTTCACCCGGATGCCACGCGAGGCGTACTCGATGGCCGCCACGCGCGTGAGGTTGACCACGCCCGCCTTGGCCGTGTTGTAGGCGCCGATGGCGAAATCGGCGAAGAGACCGGAGATGGAGGCCGTGTTCACGATGGCCCCGCCGCCCCGGGCGAGCAGCTCGGGAATGGCGCGCTTCATGGCGCGGAACACGCCGGTCAGCCCCAGCTCGATGGTGTGGGTCCACACGCGCTCGTCGAGGTCGCCGAGGAAGTTCAGCCGCCGCTGGCCGCTCGGTAGCGCGGGCTGGCCGAAGGCGTTGTTGTGCAGGATGTCGAGCCCGCCGAACGTCTTCACGGTGGCGCCGATCATCGCGTCGATGCCTTCGGCCGTTCCCGCGTCGGCCGCGATGGCCAGCGCGGCGCCCCCCGCCTTCGTGATCTCGTCCGCCACGGCCTCCGCGCGGGCCCGATCGATGTCGGCCACGCCGACCCGGGCGCCGCGCTCGGCGAAGCCGAGCGCGGTGGCGCGCCCGATCCCCGACCCTGCGCCCGAGACGAGCGCGACCTTGCCGTCGAACCGCATGGGCTCTCCTTCCCTCAGCGAAGCAGCGGGGCGAATCGCTCCATCCGCTCCAGCGCATCGTCGAGGCGCTCGCTGCGGAAGTCGAAGACCAGCTCGCCGACGCCGGCCTTCTCGTAGGCGCCGATGTCGTCGGCGATCTGCTGCGGCGAGCCCGCGAACGGCCGCCGCTCGCTGCCGGTGAGGCTGGTGACCGAGGGATCGTAGACCGGCGCCTTGAACGAGATGGCCAGCTTCGACGGGTCGCGCCCTTCGGCCTCGGTCATCCGGAAGAGCTGATCGAGCGAGGCGCGGAGCTCCGCCGGACGCAGAGGCACGGCGGGATTGGCGCCGACCGGATGCCAGCCGTCGCCGTAGCGCGCGGCGCGCCGGAGGGCCGGCCCGCTGTGGCCGCCGATCCAGATCGGCGGATGCGGCTTCTGCACCGGATGAGGCACGCAGCGCAGCGTCTCGAACCGGTAGAAGTCACCGGCGAAGCTGGCGGGATCCTGCGTCCACAGCGTCTTGAAGATCCGGATGTACTCGTCGCTGGCCGCGCCGCGCTTGTCGAAGTCCGGCGCGTCGAGCGCCTCGAATTCCTCGCGCAGCCAGCCCACGCCGACGCCGACGGTGACGCGGCCGCGCGAGAGCACGTCGATCGTGGCCAGCATCTTCGCGGTCAGCACGGGATTGCGGTACGGCAGGATCATCACGCTCGTCACCAGGCGCAGCGTCCGCGTACGGCCGGCCACGAAGGCCATCAGCGTGAGCTGCTCGAGCGCGTCGCCGCCGCCCGGGAAGACGCCCGACACCGTGTACGGGTACTTCGAGTCGATGGCGGTCGGGAAGACGACGTGGTCGGCGATCATCACCGAGTGGAAGCCGAGCGCCTCGCCGCGCTGGACGATCGTCTCCAGCGCCTCCGCGTTCGCGCAGCCCCCGCGAGTGGGCAGATAGAAGCCGTAGCGCACGGTGAGCCCTCCGTGCCGCGGATCATACCGCGACGCCGCCCGGAGGGCCGGGATCGTGACGGGCGCCGGGCCTACTGTCCCCGGCTGCGGCGTTCGAACGAGATCGAGTACGCCTCGGCGCGCGCGCGCAGGACCGGATCGTTCGACAGCTCGATGCCGTCCGTGCGATTCGTCGGATCGAAGATCAGGCGTCTCTCGTCCTCGGCGCTCGTCGGCGAGATCCGCGTGATGTCCAGGCGCCCGAGCGGCACGCGCGCGCGGTCGACCGGCCAGAGCGCGGTGGGATCGTCGGTCGGGTCCACGTCGGCGGCCAGCTGCAGGACCAGATTGAAGGCGACGGGCCCGCCGCGCAGGCGGCTCTCCAGCTCGTCGCGCAGGAAGCTCGGGCTGCGCGCGCCGCCGTCCGCCGGCGTGAGGAACGCTTCCCCGGCCTCGGGAACGAAGTGATAGCGGCCGAAGCGCCGCGAGCCGTCGGCGGCGATGAACAGGAACGCATGTTCGGCGTGATAGCTCACCTGCGCATAGCTGGCGGGGATCGCCTTCTGCCCCAGGCGGCCGATGAAGGCCGCGGCGCCCGGGTGGGCGCCGAGAAACTTCGGCACGGCGGCGGGATCGGGCTTGCCGGTGGCCGCATCGGGAAGCTGCGCGCGCAGGAACTCGAGGAATTCCTCGGGGGTGCGCGCCGGGAAGCCCTCGATGGAGTTGCCGAGGATGTCGGCCGCCTTGCCGTCGGCGAGCTGGAACTTGACGGACAGCGAGCGCACGCCGGGCAGGCCGTCGTGCACCTGCGGATTGCCGCTGGCGTTGGCGAAGCGGACGATCACGGGCGCGGCGCCGCCCTGCAAATGCACGGCCTTCGTGACGCGACGAGCGTCGGGCGACGGATGAAAGGTGCCGGCGCCGACGATGCCCTTGGCGTGGGCGGGACGGAAGCCCGGGTGCGCACCGGCGAGCGCTCGCATGGTGTCGACGATCTGCGCGGCCACAGTCATGGCGTGTCTCCTCCCGATTGAGATGCCGGCGCGCACCCGAGCGTCGCGGGTCGCCGAACCTCCTCTGGCAGCGTAGAGTACCGTGAGCACGGCGTGATGCACGGAGTGCACTTCCAGCGCGAGGTGATGACGATGCGACAGGCGGATGGCGTACGGAACGAGGGCATCGGCCGGCGGGCCCTGCTGGGCGGCATGCTGGCGCTCGGCGGCGGCATGGTGCTCGGCGGCTGCAGCAGCGCGATGCAGGGCGGGTCGGGCGGTGCGGCCCGGATGACCGGCGGCCGGATCTCCGTCCGATGGCTCGGCGGCGGCGTCGTCGAGCTGGCGACCCCGGACTACAAGCAGATTGCCTTCGGCGACGCCTGGGTGTGGAACAACGCCGGGTGGCAGCGGTTCTCCGTGCCCAAGCCCCCGGAATACGCGACCAAGGAAGGGTTCTTCCAGTACGTCGCCGGCAAGAAGGCCGAGGCGGTCCTGGTACTGCTCACGCACGATCACGGCGACCACATCGGCGATTACTTCGAGATGCTCAAGGGCCTGGCCGACGCCGGCGTGCCGCTGATGACGACCGGCCAGAGCGACCTGATGCGCCGCGGCCTGGTCGACGAGTTCAAGAAGGCCGGGCTCGACCCGGCCAAGGTGGTCGCCAACGGCGGTGGCGCCATGAACTTCGGCGGCGCGACCAGGCACGGCGCCATGACCGCGCGCCTGGTGCCGGCGGTTCACTCGAACCTCCACGGCTTCCCGGCCGCAGGCTTCATGGTCGATATCGGCGGCATGCGCGTCTACATCAGCGGCGACACCGATCTGTTCGGCGACATGAAGACGCTCGGCGAGCGCTACCAGCCGAACCTCGCCATCGTATGCGTGGGCGACGGGCCGTTCACGATGGGGCCGGAGGACGCGGCGCGGGCCTGCCAGTGGCTCGGCGTCTCGCACGCGATCCCCGTGCACTACGCGCACAACGCGGCCGTGAAGGGCGTGGAGGCGGGCGAGGAGTTCCAGCGGGCCATCGCCAGCATCGCGCCGCGCGTGAACGTCACCCTGATGAAGCCGGGCGACACGCGGATGATCCAGGGCTGAGGTCGGCGGTCAGCTCGCGGCCGGCGCCACGCCGGCGAAGAGGTACCGCTCGAACCACGTCGGGAACGCGCGGATCCACTCGCGGCGACCCTCGAGCACCAGGCCCGCCGCACGCGCCTGGGTGAGCGTGAGGTCGCCGCGCCACCACGCGGTCAGCGTGCGGCGATCCGCGCGCAGGCACAGCTCCTCCGGGTACCCCGGGTTCGTCGAGCACAGCGCCACCTCGCTCCGGCGCAGCAGCAGGTAGCGGCGGCTCGCCGGACCGCGCAGGTCCGTGAGCTCGAGGCGCATCACCAGCGGCTGCCGCGGCAAGGCCGCACGCCGGGTGCGGCGCTGCACGTCCCAGAGCAGCACCTCGGCGTCGAGATGAGGGGCGGGCACGTCGCGCGGCAGCCAGCGCTGCCCCCACGTGCCCAGCTCGCGCACCACGGCGGCCAGCTCCAGGCCGGCCTTCGTCAGCCCGTACTCCGGGCCGCCGCCCTCGCGACGCTCGAGCACCCCGGCATCGACCAGCGCGCGCAGACGCGCCGAGAGCATCGTGCGCGAGATGCGCGGGATACCGCGATGGATCTCGCCGAAGCGGCGGCTGCCGCAGAGCAGCTCGCGCACGACGAGCAGCGTCCACCGCTCGCCGAGCAGGTCGAGGGCGCGCGCCACCGAGCAGAACTGACCGTAGGTCTTCATGCCCGCACGATACGCCGGCCGCGCGGGCCACCGCAGTACGGATTTCGTACCACCGGCCGCGTGCGCGGCCGTCTAGGCTGCCGTCATCGAGCACGCGGCCGCCGGGCGGCCGAGGAGGAGGACGTCATGAAGAAGGTGGAGATGGAGAAGGTGCTGCGGTGCGCGGACGTCTCGGGCACGTCGTGTCAGTTCGTGGCGCGCGGACAGACGATGGACGAGATCCTGCAGCAGGCCGGGCAGCACGCGGTGGAAGGCCACGGCCTCACCGTGACGCCGGAGCTGGTGGAGGCGGTCAAGGCGCGCGTGACGCAGGCGTGAGGCGCGCGCCGGGGACTGGCTGGCTCAGTCCAGCCAGTCCTGTTCCTTGAGCTTCCTCGGCAGATACGTCTTGGTGAGGTAGCGGAAGTCCTTGTTGGCGAGGGCGTCGAGCTCGTACTTGAGCCCGCTGCCGAGCATGCGCTTGATCTCGTCCTGCCAGTGCTTCTTCTGGAACCAGCGGTACTTCGTCAGCTCCTTCGCGCGCGAGATGTCCTTGTCGTTCAGCTTGATGCCGACGTTGCGCGGTAGGCCGTAGCGGTCGGGGTCGGCGCTGGAGAGTCCGATGAACTTCGCCTTGGGGATGGCCATGCGCTCGCTCTCGAAGGCGAGATTGATCGAGCCCTGCTTCACCACCGAGTAGATGTAGTACCCCCACGGATCGTTGTCGACGAGGACGTAGACGGGGATCTTGTACTCCTCGTGCAGACGCCGCGCGAGCCGGCGCACGCCGCGCGGCGGCTGACCGTTGCCGGTCAGCAGCACGCAGTTGTAGCGGCGCCAGAACTTGTCCTCGGACAGCCGGTTCCACTGCGTGCCCTTCTCGACCAGCAGCACGAAGTCGGCCGTGCAGCGCCGGATCTGGATGTACTCGGGCTCCACGATGGAGGGGACCGAATAGCCGCCCTTGCCCAGCCGGGCGCAGTTCACCGTGTCGCCGTCGTCGCTGAGCACGAGCGGCCCCACCACGCTGCCCGCATTCTCCGCGCGCACGTGCAGCTCCTCGCGCAGGGCGGCCAGGGAGACCTCGAGGTCCTCGATCAGCGGGTCGGACTCGTTCTGGTTGTCGAAGGTGTTCTCGTGCGAGCCCTTCATGGTGTGCTTCGTGCGGTAGTAGATCTCGCGGAGCGAGGTGGTGAGGTCGGCCCGCTGCAGCTCGGCCAGCGCGTCGGCCACCAGCACCGTCTGCATGAACTTCTTGGCCATGCCGACGTTGAAGAACGTGCGCTCCTGCTTGCGCCGCCCGAGCTCGATGAGCCCGCGCTTCTCGTTGAAGTTAACGTTGGCGAGGCTGCGGACCGGGATGAAGAGCGTCGGGTCCTTGCTCTTGTCGGCGGCGCTGATGACCGTCTCCGCCACGCCCACCAGCTTCTTCTCGACCACGCCGTTCGTCTTCGCCTTCGCCATCCTGCCTTACCTGCGCTTCCCCTTCGCCGGCTTCGCCGCGCGCTTGTGCTTGGCCGCCGGTGGGTGCTTGGCCGCGGGCACATGCTTGCCCGCGGGCCCGTGCTTGGCCGCGGGCGTGCGCTTGCCGCTCGTGCGCGGCTCGGCCTTGCCCTTCCGGCGCTTCTTCGCGTGCTGCTCGGCGGGCGCGTCTACTTCCGCCGCCAGGGGCTCGGACGGCGCGACCACGGGACTCGGCAGCACCGGCGCCTCACCCTCCGGCCCATCCGGCGTCACGATGATCGAGTGCGGCAGCCCCTCCGGGCCGGTGTCGCGGCCGAGGATCTCGTCGGTCCTGGCGCCGCCCGTGCGCTTGGCGGCGATCTTCTGGAGCTGGCCCTTGAGCTTGTCCTTGGCCAGCTTGCCGCCCTTGAGCCGGGCGCAGGCCTCGACAACCTCCTCGATGTAGAGCTCGAAGATGTTGCGCCGCCGGAACTCGCTCTTGGCCCGCTCGCGCCGGCGCAGGAACACGCCGAGCCGGCGGCCGCACTCCTGCAGCGCGAGCTTGATGTCCTTGCGGATCTCGTCGTAGTCCGCGATGGCTTCCTTGGACTCGCTGGTGAACGGCACCCACACCGAGGCCATGTGGACGAAGATCACCATGGGACCGGCCGGCAGCGCGCCGCGCGACTGCGCGATGCCGTAGTTCTTCCACGCGGTCTCCAGCACCGCCTTGAACGTCGCGCACGCCGACTGCTGGTAGAGCAGCGGCACGCGGTTGGCGTACCGGATGACGCGGGCCAGCTCGTCGTCGCTCTCGTGCTGCTCGCCCTCGGCCAGCGGCGCCGCCGGCGCCTCCGGGGTGGCCGTACCCTCGGCCAGCAGACCTTTGCCGAACGCCAGCCCGGCCTCGATGATGAACGGGTTGCCGCGGTAGACCGACGGCGGCCGCGTCACCGCCGTGTAGAAGTCGCCCTTGATCTGCTTGTAGAGGCCGTGGAGGATCGCCTTCTCGCCGATGGGCGAGATGCAGTTCGACGGCGGCGCCATGATCTTCGTGGTCTGGATGGCCTTGTAGAGCGCCTCGGCGTCCTCGCCGTGAACGTTGCGCGGCCGCGCGTCGGCCGAGAGCTTGGCCGTCTTGCAGATCTCCGCGGCGACCGCCGGCGACACGCGGCTGAAGTCGCCGGCCAGGAAACCCGCCAGCGAGTGGCTCGTGGTGTCCTGCAGCATCCGCAGCAGCACGCCGAACTCGATGCCGTACGGGTGCGGCTTGATCTCCTTGGGCTGCGGCGGCAGCTCCTGGATCGTGCGCGGGAACTTCCGCGTCTCGCCCTCCGGCGTGTGGTAGACGAGATCCACGTGCGGGTTGGCGATGGCCGTCTGCTCGAGGTACTCGTCGACCGAGGCACGGCCCTTCTGGTAGCGGCCCTCGATCTCGAGGCTGACCTGCGTGCCGCGCGGATGCTCCCACTCGATCTTTTTGGACTCGAAGATGCGCGGCTCGTTCTTCTTGGTGTCGATCGACACCTCGAAGTAGTGCGCGGCCGCGCGGGGCCCCGTGCGCGAGGTGATCTGCACGGGCTTGCCGGTGGTGAGCTGCGCGTACATGCCGGCCGCCGAGATGCCGATGCCCTGCTGGCCGCGGCTCATGCGCAGGCGGTGGAACTTCGAGCCGTAGAGCAGCTTGGCGAAGATCGGCGGGATCTGCTGCCGCACGATGCCGGGCCCGTTGTCGGTGATGGTCACGCGGAAGCGCGTGGCCTGGCTGGCCGGCGGCGTCGCGCCACCGGTGGGCACGACTTCCAGCGTGACGACGACGTCGGGCAGGATCCCCGCTTCCTCGGACGCGTCGAGCGCGTTGTCGACGGCTTCCTTCACGCACGTGAGCAGCGCCTTGCGCGGGTTGTCGAACCCGAGCAGATGGCGGTTCTTCGTGAAGAACTCCGAGACGGAGATCTCCCGCTGGCGCGCGCCCATCTCGACGGCGGTGACAGACATCCCCTTCATTGATACCAGACGCGGGCCCGGGGGCCAGTCTTTATAGTCAGCGCCCTCAGAGGTCGAGCAGCCGCCGGCTCATCGCCTCGATCCACTTCTGCTTCGGGTCCTCGTCGAAGACGAGCCGCTCGTCGGCCAGTGCCACGCCCCACGCGCCGGTCTTCATCGGCGTCGAGCTGCCCCCAGCCTGCGTAGCCGAGGCAGCACAGGGCTCGGTGAGCGCGAAGTGGCGGTCGACCACCTCGGTCCCCTCGCCCGTCCAGTCCGGCGTGTGGAGCACGAAACCGCGACGCTCGCCGACAGGCCCGCCCCCGTACAGGCGCACCATATAGATGACGGCGCGCTCGAAGCGCGTGTCGTTCACCGCATCGGTGGCGACCAGCAGGCGGCCGGCGAGCGAGCGGTGCGGCGTCTGCGCGCCGACGCCTGCACTCAGGAACATCACGACGAAGGCGCCAAGGAGGAGCGCGCGGGTCCGCGTCACGCCGTCAGGATACATGGGCGCCGGCGCCGGCCGGAGCCTGCGGTTCGGTCGGCACCCCCAACCGCTAAGGACAGGTGAACTTCTTCGTCACAGCGAAGGTGGTGCCATCGGCGTTCTGCGCGTTGAAGCTGAGCTCTATCCTCTGCGGCTTGAGTGTCACCCGCTCGGTCGGTGTCGGACCGCCATCGACCTCGACCAGCTCGACGGTGCCGACCACGACGTTCGAGAGCAGCGCCGTGAAGACCGGGACCACCGCTCCTTGCGTGATCTTGGTCAGCATGATGGTGACCTGTGCGAAGACCTGGTTGCTGATCGCGAACGCGGCGAGGGCCGGGCTGGAGCTGTCGAGATTCTTGACCACCGCCACCTTGAAGCAAGCGGCAGCTCCCGCGGTCTGCGTATAGGACAGGAGCTCGATCTCGCCCACGTGGCCCTCGACCGTCGAGTCGCCTATCAGCGGGGGAAATTTCATGAACCCCTGGATCTGGGCGTGAGCGGGCGACGGCGCGAACGACACCGCAGCGAGCATCACGACGACGGCAAGCGTCCACCACGTGATCTTCGATCGCATCGGTCTGTCTCCGGTGAGAGTGCACGGCACGGCGGCACGCGCCGCCGCCGCGAGGATAGCCCGGCATCTAGCCGCCCGCCAGCGCCGCCTTCACGCGCTCCGCCCGGAAGGGCACCGTGCGCAGGCGCACGCCCGTCGCATCGAACACCGCGTTGCCGAGCGCGGCGGCCACGGGTGTCGACGCGGCCTCGCCGGCGCCGAGCGGGGGCTGGTCGAGGCGCTGGATCAATTCGAACTCCAGCGTGGGGACCTCGGGGAATTTGAGAATGGGGTACGAATTCCAGTCCACCGTGGTGACGCAGTAGCGAATCCGATGGCACGACGTCATCGCGTTGACTTCCGTCTCCGGCGGGGGCCAGATGGTCGGGCCGGAGGGAGCCATGTTCGAGTCCGCCGAGATCGGCAGCCGGATCGAGAAGGCCGAGTACAAGCGGGAAGAGCCGAAGCTCCGCACGGCGCTGCTGGCCGCGCAGCGCCGGCTGGGCGAGACGCCGCTCTCGGTCGTCGTCGTCGTTGGCGGCGTCGAGGGCGCCGGAAAGGCCGAGACGGTCAACCTGCTGCTGGAGTGGATGGACCCGCGCGGCATCCGCGTGCATGCGCTGTGGGATCGCACCGACGAGGAGTGCGAGCGGCCGCCGATGTGGCGCTTCTGGCGCCAGCTGCCGCCCCAGCGCCGGATGGGCATCTTCTTCGGCTCGTGGTACTCCATGCCGATCGTCGACCGCGTCTTCGGCCGGATCGACGACGGCGAGCTCGACCAGGCCCTCGACCGCATCGTCGAATTCGAGCGCATGCTCGACCAGGAGGACACGCTCGTCGTCAAGCTCTGGCTGCACCTGGGCCGCAAGGCGCAGCAGAAGCGGCTCCGCAAGCTCGAGAAGGATCCCGCGCAGCGCTGGCGCGTCACCAAGCTGGACTGGAAGTTCTTCAAGAAGTACCAGAAATTCCGGCGCGTCTCCGAGCACGCACTGCGCCGCACGAGTACGGCCGAGGCGCCGTGGCACATCATCGAGGCGACCGACGCGCGCTATCGCGATCTCACCGTCACCCGCACGCTCCTCGCCGTGCTGGAGGAGCGGCTCGCCGCGCTCGCCCGGCGCCCGGCCCCCGCGCCTGTCCCCGACCGGCCGCGGCCGAAGGCCGTCAACATCATCAATCAGCTCGATCTCACCAAGGCGCTGCCGGACGAGCCCTACGAGCGGAAGCTCCTCAAGTGGCAGGCCAGGATCAACAGGCTGTCACGCCGCCTCTACGAGGAGAAGAAGTCACTCATCCTGGTCTTCGAGGGGCCCGACGCGGCCGGCAAGGGCGGGGCGATTCGCCGCGTGCTCTCGGCGGTGGACGCGCGGAATTACGCGGTCATCCCGGTGGCGGCGCCGACCGACGAGGAGCGCGCCCATCCCTATCTCTGGCGCTTCTGGCGGCACCTCCCGCGGCAGGGCCGCGTGACCGTGTTCGATCGCTCGTGGTACGGCCGGGTGCTGGTCGAGCGCATCGAGGGCTTCTGCCGCCCCGAGGACTGGCAGCGCGCCTACGCCGAGATCAACGCGTTCGAGGAGCAGATGACCGACTCCGGCATCGTGCTGGTGAAGTTCTGGCTGGCCGTGAGCCCCGACGTCCAGCTCCGGCGGTTCAAGGAGCGCGAGACGACACCCTACAAGCAGTACAAGCTCACGGAGGACGACTGGCGCAACCGTGACAAGTGGGACGCCTACCTGGCCGCCGCCTGCGAGATGATCGAGCGCACCAGCGTGGAGAACGCGCCGTGGGTGCTCGTCGAGGCCAACGACAAGAACTATGCGCGCATCAAGGTGATGAAGACGGTGGCCAAGGCCCTCGAGCGGGCGATCGGCTGATTGGCCTAAAGGCCAATCTCTTTGGGCCGAGAGCGCCCCTACAGTGGGGCCATGTCGCGCCTCTCCACCCTGCTCGCCGCCGTCATCCTGCCGGCCTTCTTGCTCGGCGGCTGCTTCCTGGCCTCGTGGCTTCCCCGCGGCGACGAGGGGCCGACGACGACGGGACCGGCGCCGTACGTCGAGGAGTGCCGCGCCTGTCACGCCTCGCCCGTGGCTGAACGCTATGCGGAGAGCGTCCACGCTGCCAAGGGCATCCAGTGCGGGCAGTGCCACGCGCCGGACGGCCACCCGGATTTCACGCAGCCGGTCCGGGACGGCAAGTGCGGCGGCTGCCACCTGTCACAGCTGGAGCAGACGCTGGCCAGCAAGCATTTCGCCACGCGCGAGCGCCGGCCTCTCGACACCGACCGTGCGGCGCGCGCGACGCTCCGCAGCGGGGGTTTCACCGTACCCACGCCGGCGGGACGGCGCTTCGTGGGCGACGCGGACGCCGGGTCCCTCGGCGGTCGCCTCTGCGTCTCCTGTCACTACGACGAGCATCGCCTCGGACTCCGCGCGGTGCGCCGGGGCGAGTTCTGCACCGGCTGCCACACCGCTCGAGAGGAGCACTACCCGGTCGAGACCGCGGACGTGCCCAATCGCTGCACGGTCTGTCACGTGCGGGTGGGGACGACGGAACGCGGGCAGGTCATGGACACCCACCGCTTCACCGTGCCGGGCGGTGGCTCGTGAGCGGCCAGCCGGCGTTCGACGCCGACATCGAGCGCGCGATGACCCGCCGGCAGTTCCTGACCCGGCTCGCCGGCGCGGCGAGCGCAGCCGTCGTCGTGTCGGGCTGCGGCTCGCTCCGCGGCCAGCTCGAACGCCAGCGCCTGGGCGCGGCAGCGCCCGTCTTCAATCCGGTGCAGCGCGAGGTCGTCGCCAAGATCATCGACGGCTTCAACCCGCCGGACTCCCCGCTCCGCCGGCAGCTGGCGCGCGAGGACCCGGACTACGACGCGGTCGAAGCCTTCGGCACGTTCGCCGCGGCGCACGGCGACGAGTTCCTCTCCAGCATGACGGTGCTCATCGACTTCCTGAACGTGCTGCCCGGCTTCACTCGCACGTTCGCGACCCGCCACGGCCTGCCGGCCCGCCTGCAGCTGCGCTACTTCCACGCCGAGGACGCCGAGCGTTATTTCCTCTTCCTCCGCGACAGCAGCGTCCGGCCGCTGCGCACCATCTTCTCGGGCGCGCGCTTCATCGCGACGGCGCCGATCTACACCAACGAGAAGGTGACCTGGAAGGCCATGGGCTATCCGGGGCCGTGGCTGCGCGATCCCGACCGGCGCACCGCCGATCTGGCCGAAGCCACGTCGTTCGAGCTGGCCAAGGAGACCGACGACAGCGTGGCGGTCCTGCGGCGCCGCGTGATCGCGCACGATGCGCTGCGCACCGGCGTGGAGGCCGCGCGCATCGTGGCCGGCACCGATCGCCTCGTGCTGGAGACGGACGTCGTCGTGGTGGGCTCGGGCGCCGGCGGCTCCTTCGTCGCCGCCGAGCTGGCGGCGCGGACGGATCAGCGGATCCTCATCCTCGAGAAGGGCGAGTTCCTGGAGCCCGACGAGTTCCTGCAACGCGAGCGGCTCATGATGCCGCGCATCTTCGACACCGAGTTCTCCGTGCTCGAGCTCTTCGGCGTGGAGGTGCCGACGGTCTCCACGGCCATCGTCACCGGCAAGCTCGTGGGCGGCTCGGCCACGATCAATCACGCGCTGGCCTTCGAGCCGCCGCGGCCGGTGATCCGCGACTGGCGCGAGCAGCTGGGCGCCGACCTCGACTACGACGACCTGGCGCCGCACCTCGAGGCCATCCGCACGCTGCTGCGCATCGCGCCGGTGGCCGAGGCGCAGATCTCCGGCAGCAACCTGGCCCTGCGGCGGGGCGCGCTGGCGCTCGGCGTGCCGCATCACGGCCCCGCGCAGCGCAACGCGCACCAGTGCATCGGCTGCGGCTACTGCGATCTCGGCTGCCGCTACAATCGCAAGCTGACGCCGCTGAACGTCGTGCTGCCGATGGCGGCGCGGCGGGGCGCCCAGGTCCTCCCGGGCTGCCGCGTCGACGAGCTGCTGCTCGAGCCGCTGCCCGGCGACGGCCGGGACGGCCGCACGCATCGTGTGGCCGGCGTCGTCGCCGCGCTCACCGACGCCCGCGGCACCGAGCGCGAGCGCATCGAGATCCGCGCGCGCCGCGTGGTGCTCGCCGCCGGCCCGTTCGGCTCGCCCCGCATCCTGCTGCGCAGCGGCGTGCCGGCACTGCGGCGACTGACGGGCGCCGAGCGGGCGGTGGGCGAGCGGTTCTCGACGCACGCCACCATCACCTTCTGCGCCGACTTCGACGCGGCGCTCTATCCGTCGGCCGCCACGCCGCCCATGGGCTACTTCGTCAAGGCCTACGAGGTGGCGGACCAGGCCGCCGCCGATCCGGCGCGCCACCACGTGCGCTACGCGCTCGAGGGCATGCTCAACCACCCGCTGGCCCATGCGCAGCTCGTGCCCTACGAGTCCCCCGCGAGCCACCAGGCGTTCATGCGGCGCTTCAACCAGACGATGACGCTCGCCGTGATGTTTCGCGATCGCCCGGTGGGGCGCGTCACGCCGAACGGCTTCGAGTACACGCTCGCCCAGGAGGATCATGCCGGGTGGCTGGAGGCGCTGCGGATGGGCGCGCGCCTCATGTTCGCCGCCGGGGGCCGGCGCGTGTTCTTCAACGCGCACAAGCCGCTGATCCTGAACGGACCGGCGGAGATCGACGCCGCTCTCGACCTCGAGCTCGTCCGGCAGGAGCGCATCCAGATCACCAGCGGCCATCCGATGGGAGGCTGCGCGCTCGGCGGCGATCGCCGGCGCGACGTGGTCGATGCGCGCGGGCGCTCCTGGGACGTGGACGGGCTCTACGTGGCCGACTCGTCGATCCTGCCGACGTCGCTCGGCGTGAATCCCTGCTACACGGTGTACGCGCTCGGCCGCCACATCGGCCAGGCCATCGCCGCCGAGCTGCGCGCCTAGAGGTCGAGCAGCCTGCGGCTCATCGCGTCGATCCACTTCTGCCGGGGGTCCTCGTCGAAGACGAGCCGCTCGTCGGCCAGCGCCACGCCCCAGGCGCCGGTCGACATCTCGCGCTCCAGCTGGCCGCCCGCCCAGCCCGCGTAGCCGAGACAGAACAGCGCGCGCTTCGGTCCGTCGCCGCGCGCCATCGCCTGCAGCACGCGCGGGTCCTCGGTGAGCGCGAAGCCCCCGTCCACGAGCTGCGTCCCCTCGCCGCGCCAGTCGGGCGTGTGCAGCACGAAGCCGCGCCGCTCGCTGACCGGCCCGCCGTAGTGCACGCGGACGTTGCCGCTGCCCGGCGGCGCCTCGAGGCCGAGCGGGCGGAGCGCCCGCTCGAAGGAGACCTCACCGCGCGGCAGGTTGACGACCAGCCCCAGGGCGCCCTGCGCGTCGTGCCGCACGAGGTAGATCACCGTGCGCTCGAAGCGCGTGTCGTTCATGGCGTCGGTGGCGACGAGCAGGCGGCCGGCGAGCGAGCGGTGGGGCGACTCCGCCGCCGCGCCGGCCACCACGACGGCGAGCGCGGCGATCGCGCAGACGACGCGACGGACCGTTGACACGCGCGCTCAGCCGCCGGCCAGGGCGGCCTTCACGCGCTCGGCGCGGAACGGGACCGTGCGCAGGCGCACGCCCGTGGCATCGAACACGGCGTTGCCCAGCGCCGCGGCGACCGGCGTGGAGGCCGCCTCCCCGGCGCCGAGTGGCGGCTGGTCCAGGCGCTGGATCAGCTCGAACTGCAGCGTCGGCACCTCGGGAAATTTCAGGATGGGGTACGAGTTCCAGTCGACGGTGGTCACCCGGTCGCGATCGAAGACGATCTCCTCGTGCAGCGCGCGCGAGAGCGTCTGGATGATGTTGCCCTCGAGCTGCGCCTGCACGTTGTCGGGGTTGATCATCAGGCCGCAGTCGTGCGCGCACACCACGCGGGTGACGCGGATGCGGCCGGTGGCGCGCTCCACGGCCACGTCCATCCCCATGGCAACCAGCGTCTCGTCGTGCTTGTAGTGGACGAACGCGATGCCGCGCCCGGTCAGCACGGCGGCGTTCGGATCGATCTGCCGCGGCGAGGGTCGCGCCTGCCAGCCCATCCGCGCCGCCGCGCGCTGCAGGACCTCGATGGCGCGCGGGTTCGTGAGACGCTTGAGCCGCCACTCCAGGGGGTCGACCCGGGCCAGCGCGGCCACCTCGTCGGTGAACGACTCCACGGCGAACGTGTTGGCGATCTTGCCGGGCGCGCGGATGGCCGAGGTCCGCAGCGGCGCGTCCGGCAGCCAGTGCACGACGGCGTGGAGGTTCGGCATCGCATAGGGCGGATCGATGTTCTGGTAGATGAGGCCGGTCGAGCGGCCCGGCGTCTGGGGCAGCCCGGCCGCCTCTGCGGCCAGCAGCGGGATGTTCGGCAGGTTCGCGGTGGCGAGCGGGAGCCACGCCTGCGTCTCCCA
Source organism: Candidatus Methylomirabilota bacterium (assembly GCA_046734515.1). GTDB lineage: Bacteria > Methylomirabilota > Methylomirabilia > Rokubacteriales > CSP1-6 > AR5. Next base: position 17,602 of record JBKPRI010000154.1, read on the forward strand.
CGCCGTCAGCTCGCCCTCGGGGTCCACGGACGCGCGCAGCTCGAGCAGCTGCGCGGGGCCCTTGGGGTCGAGGCCGTGCTCCTCCTGGCGGCTCCACTGCACGCGCACCGGCCGGCCGAGCGTCCTGGACAGCAGCGCGGCCTCGGCCGCCGCGTCGTCGGCGCCGTTCGGCCCGTAGGAGCCGGCGCCGTCGCGATAGATCACCCGCACCCGGCTGGACTCCAGGCCGAGCAGGCGCGCGCACGTGGTCTGGAAGCCGTGGACGTTCTGCGTTGACGTCCACACCGTCGCTCGACCGTCGCGTACGTCGGCCACGGCGCACGAGGGCCCGATGGAGCCGTGCGTCTGGATGGGCCAGCGGTACTGGGCGGTGAGCATGCGCGTGAGCCCCGGCGCCGGCGCGTTCAGCGCGGAGACATCCCCCTTCTTCGCGATCTCCTGATCGCGAACGACACGGCTGGCGCGCATCGCCTCGAACTCCTTCGAGGCGTCCGGCAGCCCGGCGCCAGGCGTCCAGCTGGTCTTCAGCGTGCCGGCGGCGCGCACCGCGGCCCACTCGCGCTCGGCCACCACCGCGAGGAAGCTCTGGATGCGCACGACGCGGGCGGTGGGGATGGCGGCGATCGACGACTCGTCCACGCTCGCCAGCGTGGCGCCGAGCGCGGGCGGCCGGATGACGCGCGCGTGCAGCATGCCGGGCAGCGAGAGATCGTGCACGTAGCGATGAAGCCCCGTCATCTTCGACGGGATGTCGGGCCGCCGGAGCGACTTTCCGATGAACCGGAAGTGATCGGGCGACTTCACCAGCGCCTTGGGATCGACCTTCAGGTTGAGCCGCTGATCGCCGACGAGGTCGCCGTAGCCGATCGACGCGCTCCCGTCCCTGGCGCGCACGACGCCGTCGGCCACGTCCAGCTCGGCCGCCGGCTTGCTCAGCTTCTGCGCGGCCTGCGTCAGCAGCGCCTGGCGCGCGGTGGCGGCGGCCTGGCGCAGCTGCGTGCCCCCGCGCGCGATGCCGTAGCTGCCGGCGGTGGCGCCCTGGTTGGGCGTGAGCGCGGTGTCGCCCTCGATCATCGCGATGCGCTCGGGCGGGACGTCGAGCTCCTCCGCCACGATCTGGCGCATGGCGATGCGCCCGCCGGTGCCGATGTCGACCTTGCCGACGAAGATCGTCAGCGAGCCGTCGGCGTGCACGGCGAGATAGGAATCCACGAGGTCGGGCGCCACGGGCTTGCCGAGAAACCGGTCGGTGCCCGGCACGCTCTGGGCAGCCGCCCGCACGGGCAGACGGAAGCTCACCACGAGCGCGCCGCCGGCGGCGAGGAAGGCCCGGCGCGACAGCATCAGCGTCCCCCCTGGGTCCCGGCGGCGCGCAGGACGGCGCGGATGACCCGCGCGTGGCTGCCGCAGCGACAGAGATTGCCGGCCAGGGCCTCGCGCACCTGCGGCTCGGTCGGGCGCGGGATGCGCGAGAGCAGGGCGCGCGCCGTCATGATCATGCCGGCGGTGCAGTAGCCGCACTGCGCGGCCTGCTCGGCGATGAACGCGGCCTGCACCGGATCGGGGCGATCGAGCGCGCCGAGCCCCTCGATGGTGACAACGTCCTGGCCCGCCACCGAGCGCGCGGTCGTCGCGCAGGAGCGCACCGCGCGCCCCCCGACCAGCACGGTGCAGGCGCCGCACTGGGCGAGGCCGCAGCCGAACTTGGTGCCGGTCAGCCCGAGGTCGTCCCGCAGGACATAGAGGAGCGGGACGTCCGGGTCATCCGCCTCGACCTCGCGGTTGCCGCCATTGACCCGCAGCGCGAGCTTGGCCATGAAGCGCCTCCCGGTCCGACGCTATCACGGCACCCCCCTCGCGCCGGTCAATCCGGCTGCGCTTGCGTATACTCCCGGCCCAGGAGGGCGGCGCCGATGGCGTACCTGATCACCAATGCGAGGATTCTCGACGGCACCGGGCGCGCGCCGTTCACCGGCGCCGTCCGCGTGGAGGGCCACCGCATCACCGAGGTGATCGCCGGCACGGCGCCGCCCGCCGCCGACGGCGCCACGGTGATCGACGGCGGCGGCGGCACCCTGATGCCCGGCCTGGTCGAGTCGCACGCGCACATCGGCCTGGCCGACCTGCCCTCGGCCGAGCTCACGCGGCTGCCGGTCGAGGAGCACATGCTGATCACCGTGCGCAACGCCAGGACGATGCTCGACTGCGGCTATACCAGCGCGTTCTCGGCGGCGGCGCCGAAACCGCGCCTCGACGTCGTCCTCAAGCGCGAGATCGAGGCCGGGCGTGTCCCGGGGCCGCGGCTGCTGGCCAACGGCCCCGAGATCACCGTCACCGGCGGCCTCGGCGACACCAACGTCCTGCACCTGCCGCACTACGAGACGCCGACGTTCGCCTGGGTGGCCGACGGCCCCGATGCCATCCGCCGCGTGTGCCGCCTGCTGGCGCGCGAGGGCGTGGACTGCCTCAAGCTCAATCTCTCGGGCGATCTCGGCACCTCCGCGTGGCCCTCGGAGCAGACGCCGATGACCGACGCCGAGGTGGCCGCCGCCATGGAGGTCGCGCGCGCGCGGGGGCTCCGCGTGGCCGCGCACTGCCGCAGCGCGGAGTCGGTACTGATGGCGCTGAGCCACGGCGTCGAGGTGATCTATCACGCCAACTACGCCGACGCGCGCGCGCTCGACGCGCTCGAAGCCGCGCGCGATCGCGTCTTCGTCGGCCCCGCGCTGGGCATCACGTACAACCTCAGCCAGGCGGAAGGGCGCTGGGGCGTGACGCGCGAGCGCGCCGAGGCCTTCCAGCGCGAGCTGGAGATCTCG
>JBKPRI010000155.1:0-8290 GCA_046734515.1 Candidatus Methylomirabilota bacterium
CCCGCGCGATGGCGTCGTACTCGTCCTTCATCACGTCGGTGAGCCGGGCCAGGTAGGCCTCGCGGCTCGGGTAGTGCTCGTTGCGGAGGAAGTGCGCGATGACGCCGGGCGAGGCCGCCGTCATGAACGCCTCGGTGACCGTCACGCCCTTCAGCGCGGCGCGCAGGTTGTCGATGTCGCGGCCGACGGCCTCGCGATCGCGCCAGTCGATGGCGCCCGTGCACGAGGGGCGGGCGACCGACGAGCGCGGATTGCGCGCCAGCGCCTCGGGGAAGTCGGCCCAGTCCGCGCGCTGCGCCACCACGCTGGAGCCCTCGAAGCCGGTCAGCCGGTGGCGCACGTACGTGGAGTAGCCGACCTTGCCCTGCTCGCCGTCGTTGACGAGATCCACGCCGGCCGCCGCCTGCTTGCGGACCACGTCGGCCACCGCCTGGCGCACGCGCGTGTCGAACGCCGCGCGGTCGGGCAGCGTGCCGGCGTCGAGCGCCTCCAGGGTGCCGACGAGGTCCCACGGGCGCGGCAGGCTTCCGGTATGCGTCGTGAGGATGCGCTCGGTGCTGCGCTTCATTGGAGAGTCTCCAGCGGCGTCACCGGCACCGGCGTGTCGGCGCCGCCGCGCTCGGCGGAGAGGTAGCCGGCGTAGAGCGTGGCCACGGTGTCGTGGGCGACGACCGCGTCGGCCTGCGGCCGGCGGCCGCTCGCGCAGCATTCGAGGAAGTCCTGCACCTCGCCGTAGAAGCCCTGCTGCCACTCCTCGTCGGCGGCCGGATGGCTCCAGCCTTCCTTGGTGCCCGTCTTCTCCACGACGTACACGTCCTTGAACTGCTCGGCGGCCGGATTGTACGTGTCGAGCAGGTTCACCGGGTTCAGACGGCAGAGCGTGCGATGGTTGTTGGCGAAGACCTCGAGCCAGTTGTGCACGCCGCCCAGCACCAGCTCGGTGGCGAACACGTCGGCCACGGTGCCATCGTCGAAGGTGACGTGGAGCTGGCTGAAGTCCTCCACGTCGTCGTAGCTGGTGCGCAGGAAGCCGCGGTCGCGGAAGGCCGGCAGCCGCGTGATCGCGTGCACGCGGCACGACACCGAGGCCGCGCGGATCGGCCGCCCCTGCCGCGCCCGGCCCTCGACCTGCTTGAGATAGAGACACGCGCTGAGCGGATGGCAGCCCTTGCCCACGAGCGAGCCGCCGCCGGAGTGCTTCCAGATGCCGTAGGTCGGCGAGTGCGAGCCGCTGTGCGACTCGCCGCCCATCATCCAGAGAATCTGCGCGTCGGTCTTCTCGACGATCTCGCGCTCCTTCTGCACGGCCGGCGCGTAGATCCAGTTCTCGGCGTACCCGAGCACGACGCCGCGGCGCCTGGCCGCGCTCACGATGCGCGTCGCGCTGGCGAGCGCCTCCTTGAGCAGCGCCGTCTTGTCGCCGCCGCCCGGCGTGAAGGCGCCGGTGAAGGGCTTCTCGATGACGACGTGCTTTCCGGCGTCGATCGCCTCCAGCGCCGCGGACTCGTGGCTGGCCGGCGGCGAGCACACGTCCACCACGTCCACGTGGGGCAGCATCGCCTCCAGGCTCGGATAGGCGGTGGCGCCGGACTCGCGCGCGAAGGTCTCGCGCCGCTCGGCCGTGGGCGACGTCACGCCGGCCAGCCGCGCGTCCACGCCGTACACGCGCCGGTAGGCGAGCAGGTGCAGGTGGGCGGCGAAGCGCGAGCCGACGAGGCCGATGCGCAGCATGGCGGGATTCTACACGGGCCCCGGCAGCGAGGCCCGGCCGTCCGGCTCGAGCAGCGCGTTGAGCCGGGCGCAGCGCTCGATGAGCGCCCCGGCCGCCTCGCCGAACCACTCGCGCATCCACTCGGGCCGCTCGAAGAACGCCAGCGGCGTGGCGCCTGTGCGCCGGATGGCGCCGCGCCGGACCAGGCCGCTGGCGTTGATGAAGCTCACCTCGTCGAGCAGCTTGCCGGGCGCCGCGAACCCGACGGTGATGGGGCACAGCGCCTCGATCACGGGAATCGACTCGGCGACGCCGCGCAGGCAGAACGCGTGGGTCCGGGCCCGGACCGCCGGCGGCAGCGCGCCGAGCAGCGTGCGCAGCGTGATGCCCGAGAAGAGCGTGTCGTCCACGACGGCCACCGACGCCGCGGTCTCGACCCCGGCGAGCTGCGCGGCGAGCGGAGCCCCGCGCAGCGGCACCACGGCGTAGTCGCCGCGGCCGTCCTCCTCGCGCGTGAGGTCGACCTGGCGGATCGCCGGGAACCAGCCCGTGCGTGCGTGGACTTGACGGGCCACGCGCTCGCCGGCGGGCCCGATGCCCAGCGCCAGCGCGAACGGCGCGTGAGCCCGGCGCGCGACGAGCGCGTCGATCTGGGGGCCGAGCGTGAGGACGATCGTGTTCTCGCGGCGCACGAGCGCGAGGATCTCCGCGGCGAGCGCGGCGGCCGGCGAGCCGGCGCCGAAGCGCTCCTGGACGGAATCGGTGAGGTCGTCGTGGACGTAGAAGATCACGGCGGTACGGCGATCAGTCGAGCAGCGCCGCCTCGTACGGGTAGGTGCAGATGAGCTTCGGACCGTTCGCGGTGACGAGCACCTGGTCCTCCAGCTTGACGCCGTACGGCGCGCCCGGCTTGCCGGCGTAGCACTCGAGGCAGAGGACCATGTTCTCCTTCAGCTCGCGCGCCGGCATGATGCGTCGCGGACCCCGCGAATCGTCGGGGTAGGGAATGCCAGGGCCCTCGTCCTCCAGGCCGGCCTGGTGGACCATCGTCGGGTAACGCTGGGCGGCGTACGCCTCGGGCAGGCGCGGGGCCTTGTCGGCGAACTCGGCGAACGTGATTCCCGGGCGCACGAGGTCGAGCATGCCCATCACGGAGTCGTAGGCGACCCGGTACGCTTCCTTCTGCCCCGGCGAGGGATTGTCGCCGCAGAGAAACGTGCGGGACACGTCGATCACGTAGCCCTCGAAGCCGTTGGCGTCGGTGTCCACGCCGACGAGGTCGCCGGGCATGACGGCCTTGTCGTGCGCCTCGGTCAGCCATGGATTCGTGTTGGTCCCGGAGGCCACCAGCCGCGTGAAGAGGCCTTCACCGTGGCGGCGCATGAGCGAGTCGCTGAGCACGGCCAGCAGCTCGTACTCACGGATCCCCGGGCGGATGGCGGCCGCGAAGTCCGTCAGCATGGCGTCGCCGATGCCGCCGTTGATGGCGAAGAGCTGGATCTCCTCGGGCGTCTTCACCTCGCGCGCGTCGACGGCGGCGGGTCCGATGTCCACGAGCGTCAGGCCCTCGTCCTGCAGCGCGAGGAAGCCGGGCGTGTCCAGGCGGTCGACGGCCAGGCGCTCGCGCTCGAGGCCGAGCTCCTTCAGCGCGGAGCGGATGGAGCCGGCCCACTCGCGCGCCTTGTCGCGCGCGGCCGTGCCGCCGAAGCGCCACGTGTAGGCCGGGCGCACGTCGCGGATCACCTTCTGCGAGACGTGCATCGAGCCCGAGTACTCGAACAGGATCGGCGCGCCCTCGGCCGGCACCAGGCAGTAGCGCGCGAAGGTCCCCGCGGTCCACACCGCCATGACGTCCACGCCGGTCGCGTAGCGGATGTTGGCCATGGTATAGAGCAGCGCGACCGGCAGGTCGTGGCGCTTCATCATGGCCTGCAGGCGCGCGAGCCGGCCGGCGCGCAGCGCGCGGAAGTCGAACTCCGCGATGTTGGGCACGGGCAGCTCGTGCACACGGGGGCGAGGTGGCATGGCGGGGAGTCTAGCGCATTCCGATCGCTCGGCGGCGGTCCGCCGCTTTCTCGACGCGCTGGCGGACACGCTGCGCGCCGCGTCGCTGCTGGACTTCGCGCGCCTGACGGACGCGGTGGAGACCGCATCGCTCGCCGAGCCGGCGCCCGCGCGGATCCCCGTCTGCCGTCTGTGGGACGACGCTCTGCGGACCGCGCGCGGCCCCCTCGTCGCGCCGCTCGAGACGCTCGGCGGGTGGCTCTCGTGGACGCAGAACCCGAACTACCGCCGGCAGCCGCCCGATCCCACGTTCCTCGACAACTACGGCTACGCGGTGATCGCCGGACCGCCGGACGGGGCGCCGGCCCTGGTGTCTGACGCGCACGTGGCGCTCGGCGTGCTGCTGCTCGGCCCGCGCACCCACTATCCGCTGCACGCGCATCCCGCAGTGGAGGTCTATGTCACGCTGACCCCGGACGGGGAGTGGTGGCGGGAGGATGGGCCGTGGCGGCGCGAGCCGGCGAGCGCGGCGATCCATCACGCCTCCGGCGTCCCGCACGCGACGCGCGCCGGTGAGGCGCCGCTGCTCGCCGTCTACGTCTGGCGCGGAGCGCTGGCCACGCACGCGCGCCTGCGCGCATAGCCTAATCGGTGGCGCTGTGGTATACCCTCCGGGCATGCCGACCAAGACCAGGCGCGCGGAGGCGAAGGCGAAGAAGTCACCGGGGCTGCTGGAGCGGCTGAACGCCGGTCCCGTCATCTGCGCCGAGGGCTATCTGTTCGAGTTCGAGCGCCGCGGCTATCTGCAGGCCGGCGCCTACGTGCCCGAGGTCGTCCTGGAGCATCCCGACCTCGTGGAGGGCCTGCATCGTGACTTCGTGCGCGCCGGCTCCGACGTGGTCGAGGCGTTCACCTACTACGCCCACCGCGCCAAGCTGAAGATGGTCGGGCGCGAGAAGGACCTGGCCAGGATCAACCGCGCGGCGCTCGCCATCGCGAAGAAGGTGGCGCGCTCGACCGGCACCCTGCTGGCCGGCGACATCTGCAACACCAGCATCTACGGCCCCGATGCTCCCTCGCACAAGCAGGCGCAGAAGATCTTCGACGAGCAGATCGGCTGGGCGGTGGACGCCGGCGTCGACTTCATCGTGGGCGAGACGTATTCGTGGGTCGGCGAGTCGCTGCTGGCCCTCGAGGCCATCAAGCGCTCGGGCAAGCCGGCGGTGATCACGCTCTCGGTGCCGCGCGAGGGCCAGATGCGCGACGGCGGCACCGTGGCCGATGCGTGCAAGCGCCTGGAGCAGGCCGGGGCCGACGTGGTCGGCCTCAACTGCGCGCGCGGGCCGGCCACCACGCTGCCGCTGCTGCGCGAGGTGCGCGCCGCCGTGCGCTGCCACGTGGCGGGGCTGCCGGTGCCCTATCGCACGACGCCGGCCGAGCCGACGTTCCAGAGCCTGACCGATCCGAGCGTGCCGGAGGGACGGCCGTTCCCCACGCTGCTCGACCCGTTCCTCTGCAACCGGCAGGAGATCGCCGAGTTCGGCCGCGCCGCCTACGAGATCGGCGTGCGCTACCTCGGCGTGTGCTGCGGGGCCGGACCGCACCACGTGCGCAGCCTGGCCGAGGCGCTGGGCCGCCATCCGGAGGCCAGCCGCTACTCGCCGGACATGTCCAAGCACATCCTGTTCGGCAGTGACAAGCGCCTGCGGCAGGACTACCTCGACTACGCCAAGCGCAACTACCGTCACGCGCGTACCCCCTAGCGGCGCCGCGCCATGGCGCGCTTCGCCGTCAAGCACCTCGTCTTCCTGCTGCTGACGCTGTTCGTCGTCTCCTTCCTCGTCTTCGCGCTCAACGAGTTCTCGCCCGGCGACGTCGCCCGCAAGGAGCTGGGCGCGTACGCCACGCAGGACCAGGTGGAGGCGCTCACGAAGCGGCTCGGGCTCGATCGCCCGCTGCTGGTCCGCTACGCGGAGTACATGGGCAAGGCCGCGGTCGGCGACCTCGGCACCTCGGCGCGCTTCAAGGCGCCGGTGCGCACGGTGATCGCCAGGCATCTCGCCAACACCGCGCTGCTGGCCGCCCTGGCCTTCGCGTGCATCGTGCCGCTCTCCATGGTGCTCGGCATCGCCGCCGGCATGCGCGAGTCGTCGCGGCTCGATCGCGCCATCGTGATCTTCGGCACCGTCATGGCCTCCATCCCCGAGTTCGCGCTCGGCGTCTTCCTGGTCAGCGTGTTCGTGGTCTGGCTCGGCTGGCTGCCCGGCACCGCCACGCTGGCGGCGGGCGGCGGCTGGTCGGTGGGCGCGCAGCTCGTGCTGCCGGTGGCGGTGATCGTGCTGTTCGACGCCGGCTACGTGATCAGCATGATCCGCGCCTCGATGGTGGAGGTCATGCAGCGGCCCTACATCCGCACGGCGGTGCTCAAGGGCATGCCGTTCCGCCGCGTGATCCTGCGTCACGCCGCCCGCAACGCGATGATCAACCCGATCACGGTCATCCTGCTGCAGATCAACTACCTGGTGGCCGGCGTGGTGGTGGTGGAGACGGTGTTCGCCTACCCCGGCTTCGGCCGCATGATGCTGGAGGCCGCGCTCTTCAAGGACATCGCCCTGGTCGAGGCCGGCGCGCTGGTCGCGGTCGGCCTGGCCGTCGTCACCAACATCCTCGGGGACGTCGCGTACATGGTCCTCGACCCGCGGATCCGGGCGTGAGCACGCAGGTCGGCGTCGAGGCGCTGCCCGTCTCGCCGCCGGCGGCCTCCCGCCGCCGGGCCCCGCGGTGGTGGCGCGCCCTGCTGGCTCTCCGCCATTCCACGACGGCCACGGTCGGGGTGACGATCGTGCTGCTCTGGGTCGTGCTCGCCCTGCTGGCGCCGCTGCTCGCCCCCTACGCGCCCAACGCGACCGATCTCGCCGCGCTCGCCCACACCACGCCGTCGCGCGCGCACTGGCTCGGCACCGACCACCTCGGGCGCGACATCGCCTCGCGCATCCTGTGGGGCGCGCGGCCGGTGCTGGAGATCGCGCCGCTGGCGGTGCTGGGCGCCACCGCGCTCGGCTCGCTGCTGGGGCTGGCCGCCGGCTACAAGCGCGGCTGGCTCGATATCGCCGTCACGCGCGCATGCGACATCGTGCTGTCGTTCCCGGTGATCATCCTCTACATGATCATCCTCACGCACTTCGGCTCCTCGGCCTGGAACATCATCGGCGTGCTCACGCTGACCAAGGCGCCGATCATCGCGCGCATCGTGCGCGGGCTCACGCTGGAGCTGCGCGAGCGCGAGTACGTGGCGGCGGCCAAGATGCGCGGCGAGTCCACGCTCTACATCATGCTGGTGGAGATCCTGCCCAACGCGCGCGGCCCGCTCATCGTCGACATGTGCCTGCGCACCGGCTACAACATCATCATCATCGGCGTGCTGGGCTTCCTCGGCATCGGCCTGCCGCCCCCCGATCCGGACTGGGGCGGCATGGTCAAGGACACCTACGGGATGATGATGGTGTGGCCGCACATGGCGCTCTTCCCCTGCGCGGCCATCTCGTCGCTCGTCGTCGGCTTCAATCTGCTCGCCGTCGGGCTGCGAGAGCTGGGCTGGCGTGACTGAGCCGCTGCTCGCGCTGCAGGATCTCTCCATCGCCTACGACGGACGGCGTGGGGAGACGCGTGTCGTGCGCGGCGTGAGCTTCATGCTGCACGCCGGCGAGGCGCTGGGCCTGGTGGGGGAGTCGGGCTGCGGCAAGTCGACGGTGGCGCTGTCGATCGTGCGCTACCTGGGCCGCGGCGGGCGCATCGCGGGCGGCCGCATTCTCTTCGAGGGCCGCGATCTCGCCACGCTCGAGGCGGCGGCGCTGCGCGACCTGCGCGGGCGGCGCATCGCGATGGTCTATCAGGACCCGATGGCGAGCCTCAACCCGGTGATGACCGTGGGCCGTCAGCTCATGGAAGTGCCGATGATCCACGACGGCGCCGGGGCCGCCGCCGCGCGCGCGCGGGCGCTGGCCATGCTGGGCGAGGTGAAGCTGGCCGATCCCGAGGCGGTGATGGAGCGCTACCCGTACCAGCTCTCCGGCGGCCAGCAGCAGCGCATCGTCATCGCCATGGCTCTCATCGCCGAGCCGGCCCTGCTCATCATGGACGAGCCCACCACGGGCCTCGACGTGACCGTGGAAGCGGCCGTGCTCGATCTCGTGCGCGAGCTGCGGCGCCGTCATCACTCCTCGATCCTGTTCATCAGCCACAACCTCGGCACGGTGGCCGGCGTGTGCGACCGTATCGGCGTCATGTACCGCGGCGAGCTGGTCGAGGACGGCCCGGTGCGCCGGATCTTCGGCGATCCGCGCCATCCGTACACGCGCGGGCTGCTCGACTGCCTGCCGACGCTCGGGCGCGACAAGCGCCATGCGCCGCTGGTACCGATTCCCGGCCAGCTGGAGCCGCCGTACGTGCGCGCCGCCGGCTGTGGATTCGCCTCCCGCTGCGCGCACGTCGAGCCCGCGCGCTGCACCGCGGGGCCGATCCCACTGGCACCGTTCGCGACGGAGCACCGCGTGGCGTGCGTGCGCGCGGCCGAGC
>JBKPRI010000156.1:0-13779 GCA_046734515.1 Candidatus Methylomirabilota bacterium
GTGGAATGGGCGGCCAAGCGCCGCTTCCCCTACCTGATGGTGTTCACGCCGATCAAGCGCATCGCCCAGATCTACGGCGAGTATCGCGAGGCCTGCGAGCGCAACGGCTACACCGCGAGCCCCTATCAGCTCACCGTGAACCTGCCGATCTGCGTGGCCGAGAACGACCGCAAGGCCGAGGCCATCGCCCGCGAGCATGCTTTGTGGGTCTATCACGTGGGCCTGCGCATGCTGCCGCCCTACTGGCAGCCGCCGGGCTACACGACGGAGGCGTCGCTCAAGCGGCTGCTGGCCACGCGCGGCAAGATGCCCACCGAGCTCACCTACGAGGACCTCGAGGAGGGCGGCTACATCATCTGCGGCAGCCCGGCCACCGTGCGCGACAAGCTGCGCGTGTTCTCCGACGAGCTGAAGGCCGGCATCGTCTGCTCGGGGATGAACGGCGGCAGTCACGAGGCGACGCTGGACATGATGCGGATGTTCTCGGAGGAGGTCATGCCCCACTTCCGCGAGGACGCCGCCGTGGACGAGACGGCGGGCGTGGGCCGATGAGCCCGTCGCGCTTCGAGGGCCGGGTCGTGCTCGTCACCGGCGCGGGCTCGGGCATCGGCCGCGCCATCGCGGCGCGCTTCGCCTCCGAGGGGGCGCGGGTGGCGGTCAACGACATCCGCGCCGACGCGGCCGAGGCCACCGTGAAGCGGCTGGGGGGCGAGGCGCGCGCGTTCGTGGCCGACGTGGCCGACAGCGCGCGCGTGCGCGCGATGGTCGAGGAGGTCGCGCGCGTGTTCGGCGGCCTCGACGTCCTCGTCAACAACGCCGGCGTCGGTGAGGTGGATCCCTCCGGGCGCGAGGCGCTGGCCGAGAAGATCGAGACGCGCGTGGGCGAGATGATGACCGGCACCCGGGAGACGCACTGGGACATCACCCAGCATCTCAGCGACGAGGCGTGGGGCCGCATGCTGGCCGTCCACCTGAACGGGACGTTCTACTGCACGCGCGAGGCGCTCAAGCTCATGAGCCGCGTCAACCGCGGCGCCATCGTCAACATCTCGAGCGTGGCCGGCCTGATGGGCATCGAGGTGGCGCCGCACTACGGCGCCGCCAAGGCCGGTATCCTGGGCTTCACGCGCTCGGTGGCGCGCGAGGTGGCCTCGCGCGGGATCCGTGTCAACGCGATCTGTCCGGGCTTCGTGGACACGCCGATCCTCGACCCGATGCCGCCGGTCACGCGCATCATCGCCGAGCGCCAGACGCCGCTCGGCCGCATCGGCAAGCCGGAAGAGATCGCCGCCGCCGCCGCGTTCCTCGCCTCCGACGAGGCCGGCTTCATCACCGGCCAGTGGCTGTCGCCCAACGGCGGGCTGCTCACGGTCTAGGCGACCGCGCCATGGGCGACGTGCGCGCCTTCTACGACGGCCTCGCCCCGCTCTATCACCTGGTGTTCGAGAACTGGGACGCCAGCGTCGCGTGGCAGGGCCACCAGCTGGCCGGCCTCATCGTCGAGCGCTGGGGCCGCGAGGCCCGCGTGGTCCTCGATGGCGCGGTCGGGATCGGCACCCAGGCGCTCGGGCTGCTGGGCCGCGGCTTTCAGGTGCTCGCGTCGGATCTCTCGCCTGGCGCCGTGCGGCGCGCGCGAGGGGAGGCGGCGGCTCGCGGCCTGCAGCTGCCGGCCGCCGTGGCGGACTTCCGGGCCTTGCCCATGGCGGCGGCGTGCGCCGATGTCGTCCTCATCGCCGACAACGCGCTGCCGCACCTGGACTCCGAGGCGGACATTGCGCGCGCGCTCCGCGAGTGCTGGCGCTGCACCCGTCCGGGCGGCGGCTGCCTGATCTCGCTGCGCGACTACGGTCCCCCGCCGCCGGCGGGCACGATCGAGACGCATCCGTATGGCGCGCGCGCGTGGAACGGGCGGCGGTACGATGTCCGCCAGGTGTGGACCTGGCGGGGCCAGCGCTATGACGTGTCGTTCGAGATCGCGCCCCTCGATGGCGCCGAGCGTGCGACCGTGCTGACGACGAGCTATCTGGCGATTCCCGTCGCGCGGATGGAGGCGCTCATGGCCGAGGCCGGCTTCCACGACGTCAACCGGATCGACGGGCGGTTCTTCCAGCCCATCGTGGCCGGGTCCCGGCCGCGACCCGCGTCGCGATGACGCCGCCGGGCCCGCGCATCCGCATCGGCACCTCCGGCTGGAACTATCCCGAGTGGAAGGGGTCGTTCTATCCCACGGACATGAAGCCGGCGGGCATGCTCGCCTACTACGCGGCGCGCTTCGAGACGGTCGAGGTCAACAACACCTTCTACCGCATGCCCACGCCGAAGGTGGTGAACGGCTGGGCGGCGGGCGTCCGCGACGGCTTCGTGTTCGTGCTCAAGGCCCCGCAGCGCATCACGCACTTCGCACGGCTGCGCGACGTGGACGAGCCCGTGCGCGTCTTCTGCGACACCGCGCGCACGCTGGGGCCGAAGCTCGGCCCCCTGCTCTTCCAGCTCCCGCCCAATTTCAAGGTGGACACCGGACGGCTGGCCGATCTGCTGGCGCTGCTGCCGCCCGACGTGCGCGCGGCCTTCGAGTTCCGCAACGCGACGTGGTTCACCGACGAGGTCTACACGCGGCTGGCCGGCAAGAACGCCGCGCTGTGCGTGGCGGACAACGACGACGGCGCCACGCCGGCGGTGGCCACCGCCGACTGGGGCTATCTGCGTTTGCGGGCCACCGGCTATACCGACGAGGATCTGCGCGGCTGGCTCGCCACGATACGGCGCATCGGCGAGCGCTGGCGCGATGCCTTCGTGTTCTTCAAGCACGAGGAGGCGGGCACCGGCCCCGCGCTCGGCGCACGCCTGCGCGCGCTCCTGTAGGATGGCCCCATGACACCGGAAACGCTGCTCGACCGGCTGGTGGGGCTGTTCCCCGAGTTCGCCGAGCACTGGGACGACCCTGACAACGAGGCCCTGGAAGAGGACGGCTCCTTCAGCCTGGAGGACACCTTCGCCGAGTTCAGCGAGTACTTCCGCGAGCACTACGAGGAGCTCCCGGCCGAGCGCGTGCAGGGCCTGGCGTGGCTGCTGCTCGAGTGCATGGCCGACCCGGACTCCGACCTCGACGACGCGGCCACCAGCGGCTTTCTCGAGAACGTGGCCGCCGAACGGTTCCACGACGACTTCGAACGCTACCTCATCGGCCGTCCGCTCGAGTTCTACGCGCAGTGGAGCCTGGGCGGCTGAGCGTGGAGCGTGTGTTCTTCGGTCTCGGCGCGCTCTCGGCACTGATCTCGGTCGCGGCCGGCGCTTTCGGCGCCCACGCGCTGCGAGAGCGCCTCGCGCCCGACATGCTCGCGGTGTTCGAGACGGGCGCGCGCTACCAGATGTATCACGCGCTCGGCCTGCTGGCGGTGGCCTGGGCCGCCGCGCGCTGGCCCGGTCCCGCCGGCGCCGCCGGCTGGCTGTTCGTGGCGGGGACCGTGCTCTTCTCGGGCAGCCTCTACCTGCTCGCGCTCACCGGCCACCGCTGGCTCGGCGCCATCACGCCGCTCGGCGGCCTCGCGTTCATCGCCGGATGGGCCTCGCTGGCCTGGGCGGCGCTCGTCGCCGCCCGCTGACCCCAGCGATCCGAGCGCGTCAGTCCTTCAGCGCGCCGGCCACGAGGCCGCGCACCAGCCAGCGCTGCAGCGCGATGACGATGATCACCGGCGGCAGGCTGGCCAGGATCGACGCCGCCGCGATGTCGCCCCAGGGGATCTCGAACACGCCGGGGAAGAGCGCGAGCGCAACGGGCACCGTGCGACTGGCCTCGCTGGCCGTGAACGTGTAGGCGAACAGGAACTCGTTCCACGCGGCCAGGAACGTGAGCAGGGCCGCCGAGGCCACGCCCGGCGCCACCAGCGGCAGGATCACCAGGCGCAGCACGGTGGCGCGCCCGGCCCCGTCGAGGAACGCGGCCTCCTCGAGCTCGATCGGGATCTCGCGGATGAAGCCGGCCAGCAGCCACATCAGCAGCGGCAGCGCGAACGACGTGTTGGCCAGCACCAGCGCCGTCCACGTGTCGCGCAGGCCGAGCGCGCGCAGCAGCAGGTAGAGCGGGCTCACCGTGCTGATCTGCGGGAACGCGGTGCTCGCGATGACGACCAGCAGCAGCAGGCGCTTGCCGGGGATGGGGAGCCGCGCCACCGCGTAGGCGGCGGGCAGGCCCAGCACGAGCGCAAGCACGGTGGTCAGCGTGGCGACGCCCAGACTGTTGCCGAGCGCGCGCGGCATCACGCTCTTCTCGGCCACCGCCCGGTAGTGCGCCAGCGTGGGCGCGGCCGGCACCGCGTGCGGCGCAGCCAGCAGCTCGCGGTCCGGCGTGAACGACGTCCGCACCTGCCAGAAGTACGGCGTGGCCCACGCGGCCAGTACGATCAGCACGGCGACGTCCCACGCGCGCCAGCGCCGCCTCATGCCGGGGCGCCTTCGGGCCGGAGCGCGCGCAGATACGCCCACGCCACCACCATGACCAGCGCGAAGATCACGCAGCCGACGGCGGCGCCGAACCCGAGCTGCAGCGTCTGGAACAGGCTGCGATAGGCGTACACGGTGAGCGTCTCGGTGGTGCCGGCGGGTCCGCCGCCCGTGAGCACGAACATCAGGTCGAAGGCGCGCAGCGCGTCCAGCGTGCGGAAGAGCAGCGCGATCATCAAGATCGAGCGCAGCAGCGGCAGCGTGACGTAGCGCAGCGTGGCGGCACGGTCCGCGCCGTCCACGCGGGCGGCCTCGTAGATCTCCGGCGGAATCGTCAGCAGCCGCGCGTAGCAGAGCAGCGCCACGAACGGCATCGTGCGCCAGACGTCGGCGGCGATGAGCGCGGGCAGCGCGAGCCGGGGATCGCCGAGCCAGTTCAGCTCGCGGCCGCCCAGCAGCACGTTCACCAGCCCCGCCGACGGATGATAGAGCCACTCGAAGAGCTTGGCGGTGACGACCGACGGCAGCGCCCACGCCAGCAGGAGCAGCGAGAGCGCCAGGCGGCGCCCGGCCTGCTGGCGCTGGAGTGCCATCGCGACGACGAGCCCGAGGACCAGCTCGAGCGCGACCGAGACCACCGTGAACGTCAGCGTCACCCGCACGGCATTCCAGAATCGCGCGTCGCCGGCGAGGAACGCGTAGTGCTGGAGGCCCACGAAGCGCGCGATGCCGAAGATGGGGATGCGCTCCTGCAGCGACAGCCACAGCACCCAGAGGCCCGGATAGACGGCCAGGGCGGCCAGGGCCAGGAGCGCGGGCGACACGAACGCCAGCCCGGTCCGCCGGTCGGCGCGCCGACGCGCCGTCACCGGATGCCGCTCAGCATGTATTCCAGCCGGCGCCGCGCGTAGTCGATCGCCTGCTCGGGTGTCTTCACGCCGACGAGCGCGGCGGAGAACTCGGGCTGCACGGTCGTCGACAGCATCAGGTAGTACGGCGTGACCGGCCGCGGCCGCGCGCGCAGGGCCAGATCGTGGAAGCGCGGCATGTGCGGGTGCGCCTTGATCGCCACCGGATCGCGGTAGAGATCGACCCGCGTGGGATAGAGGGCCACGCCGGCCGCGGTGATCGCACGCTGCCCCTCGGGGCCGGCCAGGAACCGGACCAGCTCCACGGCGGCCTCGGCGTGCCGCGTACGGCGGTTGACGGCGAGATGGAAGCCGCCGGTGGCGCCCACGCCGGCGGCGCCGCCGGCGTGGCCCGGCAACGGCGCGATGCCCACGCGCCCGCGCACCGGCGAGTCCGGCGCCTCGAAGAGATCCATCGCGTACGGCCACGAGCGGAGGAACACCGCACGCCCGTCGCCGAACGGCCGGCGCGTCAGCTCCTCGTCGCCCGCCGTCACCCACGACGGACTCACCCCGGAGCCGATGAGCGTGCGCATGAATCGGAGCGCCGCCGCCGCCCGCTCGGGCTCTGCCAGCACGCGGTCGCGCTCGTCCAGCAGCGCCGTGCCGCTCGCCCAGAAGTGCTCCAGCACGTTCACCACGAGCCCCTCGTACTGCTTGCCCTGCCAGAGCACGCCCTCGAGGCGTGGATCGCGCTCGCCCCGGCGGATGCGCTCGGCCTGCTCGACGAGCTCCTCCCACGTGCGCGGTGGCGCGAGCCGGTACTTGGCCAGCAGGTCCCCACGGTAGTAAAGGACGCCCACGTTCATGTTCCACGGCAGCCCCCACACCCGGCCGTTCCACACCGAGGCGGCGGCCGCGGCGGGAAAATGCGGGGCCAGCTCGCGCTGCGTGACCCACGGCGAGAGATCGAGCAGCCAGCCCGCCTGCGCGAATTCCGGCACCCAGATGAGGTCGAGGAGCAGCACGTCGAAGGCCGGCGTGGCGCCGTCGAGGTTGATCACGTAGAACTGGTGCTGCTCGTCGCTCGTCCACGTGAGCGGCTCGCTGCGCACGGTGACGCCGGGGTGCCGGCGCTCGAACTCGCGCAGCAGGCCGGGGATGGGATCGAGCGGGCCGAGGATCTTGGCGTGCTTGAAGACGAGGGTGGCGGGCTCGGCCGTGCGCGGCCGCTCGGCGCAGCCGGCGAGCGCGACGAGCGCGGCGAGCAGGAGCACCGCCCCGCGCATCAGCGCAGCAGCCGCGGCAGCCGCTCGCCGAAGATCGCCGCGCCGAGGCGGAAGGCCTCCGCCAGGGTCAGGGCGGCGCCGGCGGCCCCGCTCGCCTTCCACCACTCTCGCGCGTGCTCTTCCGACCGGAAGAAATTCAGCGTGTGTCAGAGCGCGGTGCACGCCTTGCCGCGAAGGTTCTCGCGCCGGCCGACCCACGCGAACACGCCGGCGTCCGCGGCCGGCCCCTGCGGCGTGACGTCGAGGTCCAGCGGCTCGTCGCAGTGGTGGCAGCGCGAGCGAACCTGCACCGGCTCGCCGAGCATCGCCGCGATTCCCAGCGCGTCGATGGCGCAGCACGCCCAGCGCTCGCGCCCGCCGGACAGGCGCAGCGCGAAGGCCGTCGCCGTGCCGGACCACGGATAGGCGAGGATCACGCGGCCGGCCTGGACGTAGATCAGGTCACGGGCGTCCAGCTCCTCGATCACGGCGGCGGGATGCGCCAGGGTCGTCACGTCGATGGGATGGCCGTCGGCCACGAAGCGGGCCAGAACGTCGCGCAGCGCCGCGCGGGCCGCCGGACCGATCGATTCGCGCTCCCGCCAGCGGGCCTCGAAGTCGGCGTCCGCCATCAGCTCGGCCGCCGTCCGCAGGGGAAATGACGCCGTCATGGCCTCTGAGATACCACGCCGGCGCGGCTCATGGGGCCTCGTTCACGCGCGCGAGCGCGGCGGCGATGTCGATCCCGGCGCCGAGCACGGGCGCCAGCGGGTCCCCCTCGGCCGCCAGCCGCTCACGGACGGTGCGGATCGTGAAGCGCTTCGGATCGAGGCGCGCCGTCACCTCCGGCCACCGCAGCGGGCATGACACCGGCGCGCCCGGCAGCGGGCGGACCGAGAACGGCGCCACGATCGTCTGGCCGTGGCCGTTCTGTCCGTAGTCCACGTAGATCTTGCCGTCGCGCATGCGGATCATCCGCGCGATCGTGGAGATGTCCGGCAGCGCCTCGACGGCCAGCGTGGCGAGCAGGTTGGCGAACGCGCGCGTCTCCTCGTAGGTGTAGCGCGCGGCCAGCGGCAGCAGGATGTGCAAGCCCGTCGCGCCGGAGGTCTTGGGGTAGCTCGGCAGCTGCAGGCGCTCGAGGATCGTGCGCAGCGCGAGGGCGACCTTCACCACGTCGGTGAACGGCGCGCCCTTGGGGTCGAGGTCGAGCACCAGCCAGTCCGGGCGCTCCAGCGAGCCGATGCGCGAGGCCCAGAGGTGCAGCGGGATGGTGCCGCTGTTGGCCACGTAGCGCAGCGCCTCCACGCTGTCCACGATGAAGTAGTCGATTTCCCGCTCGACGCCCTTGGCCCAGATGCGCGCGGTGCGGATCCACGACGGCGCCCACGTCGGCGCGTCCTTCTGGAAGAAGGACTTGCCCTTGATGCCGTCGGGGTAGCGCGTGAGCACCAGCGGACGCTCGGCCAGGTAGGGCAAGAGCCACGGCGCCACGCCCTCGTAGTACGCGATCAGGTCCGACTTCGTGTACCCCTCGTCCGGCCAAAAGACTTTCTTGGGGTTCGTGATCGTGACGCTGCGGTCGGCGGGCTCGGCCGTCTTGGCCGTCTCGCGCTTGGGCTTCGGCTCCGGCAGCGGCGCCGGCCGTGCGTTTTCCCGGACGCACTCGTCGGGGCGCTTGTCGTCGCGCAACCCCAGGAACGCCGGGTGGCGGATGCCGCCTTCCTCGGTCCACTCGGTGAAGCGCACTTCGGCGACGAGCTTCGGCTCGACCCAGTGATGGCCGCGGCCGGTCGGCGTGCCGGCGTCGAAGGGCGACGTCGCGCGCGCCAGCGGCTTCAGCGCATCGCGAACGTGCCGCAGCATCTTGTCGTCGAAGCCGGTGCCGACCTTGGCCACGTAGACGAGCCGGCCGTCGCCGTACACGCCGAGGTGCAGCGCGCCAAACGCGCCGCGCGTGCCCTGGGGGTCGGTCCAGCCGCCGATCACGAACTCCTGGCGCAGGTGGCACTTGATCTTGAGCCAGTCGCGCGAGCGCCCGGCGACGTAGCGGCTGCCCGCGCGCTTGGCCAGGATCCCTTCCAGCCGCTGCGCGGCCGCCGCCTCGTAGAAGTCCTCGCCGCGACTCTCCACGTGATCGCCGTAGCGAATCACGCCGCGCGCGGGGACGGTGAGGGCCAGGCACGCCTTGCGTTCGGCCAGCGGCGCCTCCCGCAGGTCGCACCCGTCGAGCGCAAGCGCGTCGAAGAAGATCGCGCTCACCGGCACCATCCCGCGCGTCCGCTCGACATCGACGGGCTTGGTGAGATGCATGCGGTTCTGCAGCCGCTGGAACGACGGGCGTCCCGTCTCGTCGAGCGCGACGACCTCGCCGTCGAGCACGAAGCGCGTCAGCGGCAGCGCCCGCAGCGCGGTGACGACTTCCGGGTAGCGCGCGGTGAAGACCTGGCCGGCGCGCCCGTAGAGCGCGACCCGCTCGTTCTCGCGCGCCGCCAGGATACGCACGCCGTCGTACTTGATCTCGTAGAGCCACGCGGGATCGGAGAACGGCCGCTCGGCCGGCGAGGCCAGCATCACCGGCGCGCTGCCGGCGTCCACTGCGCGCGCGGGCGCCTTGGTGCGCGCGAGCCGCGCGCGCAGCGTGGCCAGGCGCGTCGAGCCCTCGCGCACCTCCTCGACGGTGAGGCCGGACAGCACGGACTCGGGATAGCGCTCCGTGGCCTCGTCGGTGTCGACGTACGCGTCGGCTTTCTTCAGCATGAGCCAGTCCTTGCCCCCGCCGCTCATGCGCGCGAGCGTCCAGCGCCCGCGCAGCTTCACGCCGAACAATTCGATCTCGAGCCGCCCGGACGCCAGCTGCTCGGCCGGAGCCCCGTCCTTGACGAGGCGATACCAGCCGCGGTCCCACACGATCACGGCGCCGGCGCCGTAGTTGCCCTCGGGGATGATGCCCTCGAAGTCGGCGTACTCGACGGGGTGGTCCTCGACGTGGACGGCCAGCCGCTTCTCCTCGGCCTTGAGCGAGGGCCCCTTGGGCACCGCCCAGCTCTTCAGGACGCCGTCCATCTCCAGGCGCACGTCGTAATGCAGCCGCCGGGCGGCATGTTTCTGGATGACGAACATCCGGCCGTCGCCGGCGCGCGCCGCCCCGAACGGCTCGGGCGTGCGCTCGGGATCGCGCTTCTTCCTGTAGGCGTCGAGGGGGGCGGCCACAATCCCTAGGATATTCTGGGTTTGCCACGCGAGCAGCGGATCGCGTGGTATCGTCCTCCTCATGCCACCGCACTCGCTGGGCTCGGGCACGATCTCCTTCGGGCTGGTGTCGATCCCCGTCCGTCTCTACACCGCCGCCTCGTCGGGCAACGTGGCCTTCAACCAGCTCCACGCCGTGTGTGGCTCGCGCATCAAGCAGCAGACCTTCTGCCCCAAGTGCAACAAGACGGTCGAGCGCGCCGAGCTCACGCGCGGCTACGAGTTCGCCAAGGATCAGTACGTGCGCGTGAGCGACGAGGAGCTGAAGGCGCAGGAGGGCGAGTCCTCCAAGATCATCGACATCGCCGAGTTCGTGCCGCTCGAGCAGGTCGACCCGATCTACTTCGAGAAGACCTATTATCTCGGCCCCGACAAGGGCGGCGAGAAGCCGTACCGCCTGCTGGCCGACGCGATGGACAAGGCCGGCCAGGTCGCGCTCGCCAAGTACGTCATGCGCGGCAAGGAGAGCCTGGTGCTCATCCGTGCGGCCCAGAGCGGCCTCATGCTGCACACGATGTACTTCGCCGACGAGGTCCGCGACTTCGGCGAGATCGACAAGGGCGACGCGGCCAAGATCCGCGAGGGCGAGCTGGACCTGGCGCTACAGCTCATCAACGGCCTGGCCGGCGAGACGTTCTCCCCCGCGCGCTACACCGACGAGTATCGCCACCGCGTGCTGGAGATGATCAACAAGAAGGTCGAGGGTCAGGAGGTCACGGTGGCCGAGCCGGCGGCGCCCCGCGCGCAGGTGATCGACCTGATGGACGCGCTCAAGGAAAGTCTCGCCAAGCGCGGCCTCTCACCCGAGGACGCCGCCGCCAAGAAGCCTCCGGCCAAGACGGGCGCCGCGCCCGCCGCGAAGAGCAAGGCCGCCGAGGCGCCGAAGAAGCGAGCACAGGGCGGCCGCAAGTAGCCCTGGCCCCGATCCCCCCGCCGAGGCGATGACCCACGCCCGCGACGAGGTCTCCGCGCACTACAGCCGCGGCGATCTACTGGCCCGTCTGGATGCGGCGCTCAAAGCTGACGGCGTCGATCCCGAGCGGCCGACGATCGAGGCGCTGGCCCCCTACGACCAGTTCCACGGCCGCGGCCTCGAAGCCACCGAGGAGGTGGCCGGCCTGGTGGACATCCGCGCTACCGACCACGTCCTGGACATCGGCAGCGGCATCGGTGGCCCGGCGCGCTACATCGCTCACCGCTTCGGCTGCCGGGTGAGCGGGATCGATCTCACGCCGGAGTTCTGCGACGTCGCGCGTCACCTGACCCGGCGGCTGGGCCTCGACGGTCGGGTCAACGTGCGCGTCGGTGATGCCGTCGCCATGCCGTTCGCGAACGCGCTGTTCGACGGCGCGTACTCGATGAACGTGTCGATGAACATCGGCGACAAGGGGGCGCTGTACCGCGAGATCCACCGCGTGCTGAAGCCGGGCGCGTGGCTGGTGCTATCGGAGGCCGCCCGCGGACAGGGCCCCGAGCCGGACTATCCCACGCCGTGGGCGCGCACCGCCCGCACCAGCTTCCTGGCGACCGCGGAGGAGACGCGGCAGGGGCTCCTCGCCGCCGGCTTCGACGTCCTTCGCCTGGACAGCACGCTGGAGGCGGCGCGGGCGTATGGCGCGCGCTCGCGCGAGATGGTCGCGCGCGGCGAGAAGCCGCCGCATCGTGCCGTGATGCTGATCCACGGGGACATCGCCCCGGCCGCGATGGCGAACTCGGCGCGCGCGCTGGCCGACGGACGCGTGGTGCCCATCGAGATTCTCGCGCGCACGCGGGCGTGATCTCCCGCTAGCCGCCCTTCAGCCGCGGGTCGAGCAGATCGCGCAGGCCGTCGCCCAGCATGTTGAAGCCGAAGACCGCCAGCGAGAGCGCGACGGCCGGCCAGATGGCGAGCCACGGCGCCTGGTACATGTGGTCGAGTCCTGCCAGCGACAGCATGCCGCCCCACGTCGGATAGGGCGGCGGCACGCCGAGGCCGAGGAACGACAGCGAGGCCTCGGTGAGGATCACCGTCGAGAGCCCGGTGGTGGCGACGACGATGATGGTCGGCATGACGTTCGGCAGGATGTGGCGGGCGGCGACGGCGAGATGGCCGGAGCCCATGGCGCGCGCGCTCTCGATGTAGGTGTTCTCCTTGATGCCGAGCGCCACGCCGCGCACGACGCGCGAGTTCTGGATGCCGAAGGCCACGCCCAGCACGATGGTGATGTTCCAGACGCTCGGGCCCACCAGCGACATGATCGACATCAGGAGCAGCAGCGGCGGGAAGGCCATCCAGGCATCCACGCCGCGCTGCACGAGCATGTCCGTCCGCCCGCCGAAGTAGGCCGACAGGATGCCGATGATCGTGGCCAGCGCGCTGCCGAGCGCCACGGCGCCGAAGCCGACGTAGAGCGAGATGCGCGCGCCATAGATCAGCCGCGTGAGCACATCGCGGCCGAGCTGGTCGGTGCCCAGCCAGTGCGACGTGTTCATCGCGATGAAGCGCTCGGGCAGGCTCGTCTGGCTGAAGCCGTAGGGCGAGATCCACTCGGCGCCCACGGCGGCGGCCAGCATGACGACGACGATGGCGCCGCCCATGGTGCCGAGCGGCTTGCGGCGGACCATCTGCACCCAGACGTCGACGTACCACGGACGCGTGCGCGGCAGCGCCCGGCGGGGCAGCGTGACGTCGGCGGGCGCGGTGGCGATGCTCATCAGCGATACCGGATGCGCGGGTCGAGGAACGCATACGAGAGGTCGATGGCCAGGTTGAGGCCCACCACCATCGCCGCGATGATCAGGTTCACGGACTGCACGACGGGATAGTCGAGCTTGCCGAGCGCCTCGAAGAAGAAGAGGCCGACGCCGGGCAGCCGGAAGATCGACTCGATGATGACGGAGCCGCCGATGTAGAGCGGCATCTGCAGGCCGACCAGGCTGATGACCGGGATCATCGCGTTCTTGAGCGCGTGGCGCAGCACGATGGCGCGCTCGCTCAGGCCCTTCGACCACGCGGTCCGGATGTAGTCCTGGCGCAGGACGTCCAGCAGCGCCGAGCGCATGATGCGCATGATCGGGCCCGCGCGCGTCACCCCGAACACCAGCGACGGCACCAGCATGATCTTGAGGTTCTCGAGCGGGTCCGCCGTGAACCGCACGTACGTATAGACCGGCGTCCACTTGAAGTAGATCGACGGCAGCACCACGACCACCACGGCGAGCCCGAAGTACGGGATCGACAGGGCCAGGATCGACAGCACCCGGCCGACATAATCAGCCGCGGTGTCCTGGCGGACCGCCGCCATGATGCCGACGGCGATGCCGATCACCACCGAGACCAGGATCGTGAGCAGCGCCAGCTCCAGCGTGACCGGAAAGCGCCGCACGAACTCTTCGAGGATGGGCTGGCGCGTCCAGTAGGAGCGTCCGAAGTCGCCGCGCAGCACGATGCCGCCGATCCAGTCGAGATACTGCACGTGCACGGGCCGGTCGAGTCCCAGATCGTGGCGCAGCGCGGCCAGCGTGGGCGCATAGGCGTGGCCCTCCACCATGCGCGTGGCGACGTCGCCCGGCATCATGCGCATCAGCGCGAAGACCAGCACGCTGACGAGAAAGAGCGTGGGAACCGCCAGAGCCAGCCGGCGCAGGATGTACGGCTTCACTCGATCACCCGGTCGGCGCGCTTCACGAGCGATGGCGGCGGCGTGAGGCCGAGCGCCCTGGCCGTCTTCAGATTGATGACGAGCTCGAAGGTCGTCGGCTGCTGCACCGGCAGGTCGGCGGGGCGCGCGCCCTTGAGCACGCGATCGACGTAGTCGGCGGCCCCGCTCATCATGACGTTGACCTGGGGGCCGTAGCTGAGCAGCGCGCCGGCGTCGGCCCACAGACCCCAGCCCCCCGCCACCGGCAGGCGCCGGCGGCCGGCCGCCTCCACGATCCGGTCGCGACTGAGCACCGTCGCCCGTGAGGGCACGACGAAGAGCCCGTCGATG
>JBKPRI010000157.1:0-15073 GCA_046734515.1 Candidatus Methylomirabilota bacterium
GATGAGACGGATGTTCGTCCACGTAGCTGTCGGGGCCACCGGGGACGACACAGACGTCGGGCTCCGGCTCCGAGAGGTCATCCAGGGCGATGGGAAGCTGCGAGTCGATCTGCCACGTCTCGCCGAGCGTCCGGCGAAGCACGGCCAGCACGCGACGGATTGCGGTCGAGTGCCGCGTGCCCTGAGGCTCGCGGAGCACGAGCCAGCCATCGAGCAGCTCCAGGCGTTCGCCCTCGAATACGCCGAGGTCGATGAGGCGGTCGTATTCGACGCGCGTCCAGCGGCGAATCGCGGTCTCGGGCAGCGTGGTCGTCTTCATCGCGTGCAGAGCATACCGGGCCGCCGCTGCGCCAGCAACGTGACGGATTGTGTACGATGCGGGGCGTGAGTCCACCCCGGCACGTCATCGTCTGCGGCGCCGGTGTCGTCGGCGCCAGCGTCGCGTACTTCCTGGCCCGGCGTGGCGTCGGCGTCACCGTGCTCGAGCGCACGGCCGTCGCGTGCGGGGCGTCCGGCAAGTCCGGCGGCTTCCTCGCGCTCGACTGGTGTGACGACTCGCCCCTGGGGCCGCTGGCCCGCGCGAGCTTCGCGCTCCACGCCGAGCTGGCCAAGACGCTCGGCACGGACTACGGCTACCGGCGGATGGACACCTTCATGATGACCGCGCGCGAGGAGGGCGCCGTGCGCGGCGGCCATCGCGTGACGCCGCCGGGGTGGATCGATGGCAGCGGTATCGTCACGGCCGAGCTGGGCTCGACGGAGACGACCGCGCAGGTTCATCCGGCCCAGTTCACCACGGCGCTGATCGAGGCCGCGCGGGGACACGGGGCCACGCTGCGGATCGGCGTGGTGGAGGATCTCGTGCACCGCGACGGCGCCGTTGCCGGCGTGCGGCTGGACGGCGCCACGCTGGAGGCCGACGCGGTCGTGCTGGCAATGGGGCCGTGGACGGGACGGCTCGAGACGCGGCTGCGGCTGCCGCGCGTCTACGGGCTCAAGGGCTACAGCGTCACGCTGGACGCGAAGGACGTCCCCGCACATGCCCTCTTCATGGATTACCGCACGGCCGATGGCCGGCACCTGGAGCCCGAGATCTTCCCGCGGCCCGACGGCACCGTCTACATCTGCGGGATGCGCGATCACCAGCCGCTGCCGGATTCGGCGGAGGGGGTGGAGGTGAGCGACGCGGCGTGCGACGTGCTCGCCGGTGCCGCCTTCCGGGTGTCCACCACGCTGCGCGGTGCGCGCATTGCGCGCCGGGCCGCGTGCTACCGGCCCGTCACCGACGACGGGCTCCCGCTGATCGGTCCGATCCCCGGTGTGAAGGGCGCGTTCGTCGCGACCGGCCACGGGCCGTGGGGGATGCTGAACGCGCCCGCGACCGGCCTGGCGCTGGCCGAGCTGATCGCCGGCGGCGCCCCGAAGCTGCTCGACCTGCGCCCGTTCGATCCAGCGCGCTGACCCGACATCCCGCTCCCGCGAGATCAGTAAGGAGGACGACATGGCAAGGCTGACGCCGATCACGAAGAAGGAACAGGTCGATCAGAAGCACCAGGCCGTCGTGGACTCGATCGTGCTGAGCCGGGGCGCGCTGCAGGGGCCGTTCACGATGTTCCTGCACTGTCCGGAGCTGGCCGGGCGCGTCGCCCACCTGGGCGCGTTCGTGCGCTTCGAGGGCGGGCTCGACATGCGCGTGCGGGTGCTCGCCGCCATGACGGTGGCGCGCGAGCTCGACGCGCTCTACGTGTGGGGCGCCCAGACCGGCGCCGCCCGGCGCCTGAACGTGCCCGACACGACGATCGCGGCGATCCGCGACAAGCACTCGCGGGGCATCCCGGCCGAGGACGCGCAGATCGTGGACGCCACGCGCGCGCTGATGCAGAAGCACCGTCTCGACGACGCCACCGCCAAGGCGCTACGCGCGCGCTTCGGCGACGACGGCTTCATCCAGCTCACCGGAACGATCGGCTACTACGCGATGCTGGCGATGACCGTGAACGCCTGCGAGCTGGAAGCCGGCCCTGGCGCCGACGTCCTAAAAGTCTAGATCACCTTGTCGGCGCGCAGCTGCTTGATGTCGTCCGCGCTGTAGCCGAGCTCGGCGAGGATCGCGTCGGTGTGCTCGCCGAGCTGGGGGGCGCGGTGGCGGAAGGTGCCGGGCGTCTCGGAGAGATCGACGGGCGTCGGCGCCAGCGGCGCCGGGCGCGGCAGGCCGGGGTACTCGGTGTCCACCAGGAGACCGGCGGCGCGGATGTGCGCGTCCTCCAGCGCCTGCTGGGGCGCGTAGAGGGGGCCGGCGGGAATCTGCACCTTCTCCAGCTCGGCGAGCGCCTGGGCGGTCGTCCGCTCGCCGGTCCAGCGGGACATGCGCTCGGAGATGATCTCGCCGTGATCGCCGCGCGCGAGATCGTCCTTGAAGCGCGGATCGGTGAGCCAGTGCGGCTCGCCCATGAGCTGGGCCCAGCGCTTGTACATCGGTCCGCCGATCGCGTAGGCGATGATCCAGCCGTCCTTCGTGCGGAACAGATCCGACGGCGCGGAGGTCTGACCCCGGTTCACCGTCGCGATGCGATCGGACTTGATCACCTGCTGCTCGACCAGCGTGGGGTTGTTGAAGGCGACGGCCGTGCGCAGCAGCGCGCCTTCCACCTTCTGGCCGCGGCCGGACTTCTGGCGCTGCATCAGCGCGGCCAGGGTGCCGAGCGCGGCCAGCGAGGCGGTGCCGCAGTCCACCCAGGCGACGGCGGCGCGCAGCGGCTGCTCCGGCGTGCCGGTGAGGTAGGCCGAGCCGCACATCGCCTGACCGATACCGTCGAAGCCGTGCTTGTGGCTCCATGGGCCGCCGGCGCCGAAGGCGGTGACCGTGGTGAGGATGATGTCGGGCTTCACGCGGCGCAGCGATTCCAGATCGAGCGCCAGATGGCGCAAGACGTCGGGCGGCAGGTTGGCCACGACCACGTCGGCCGTGGCCACCAGCTTCTTCACGATCTCTCGGCCGCGCGGTGACGCGGGGTCGAGCGTCATCGCGCGCTTGTTGCGGTTCATGACCAGGAACATGGCGCCGACCCCGTCCTCGCCGACGGGCGCCACCCAGCGGTCCTCGCCGCCGTCGCGCCGCTCGATGCGGATCACGTCGGCGCCGAGGTCGGCCAGCAGGGCGGCGCAGTACGGCCCGGCGATGTAGCGCCCGAAATCCAGCACCCGGATGCCGGCGAGGACACTGTCCATGGCTAGTCGAACATCAGCACGGTGCGCGCCACCTCACCGGCCTTCATGGCGCGGAAGGCCTCGTTGACGTCCTCGAGCCGCCCGCGTCGCGTGATCATCTCGTCCAGCTTCAGCCGGCCCTGGCGGTAGAGCTCGACGTAGCGCGGCATGTCGACCTTGAAGCGGTTGGAGCCCATGCTGCAGCCCTGCACCTTCTTCTCGCGCAGGAACGACGGGCCGTCGAGCTCGATCTTCTGCCCCACCGGGATCATCCCGACGATCGTGGCCGTTCCCCCGGGCCGCAGGCACTCGAAGGCCTGCTCCGCGGCCTTCTTCAGGCCGATGCACTCGAACGCGTAATCCACGCCCGGCCCGGTCAGGCCGCGGATCTCCTTCACCGCGTCCACCTTGGCGGCATTCACGCCGTGGGTGGCGCCGAGCTGCTTGGCGGTCTCCAGCTTGTGATCGTGGACGTCCACCGCGATGATCATGCGCGCGCCGGCGATGACCGCGCCCTGGATCGCCGCCAGCCCCACACCGCCGGTGCCGTACACGGCCACCGTCGTCCCCGGCTCCACCTTCGCGGTGTTCAGGACCGCGCCGACGCCGGTCGTCACCCCGCAGCCGATGAGCGCGCCGCGGTCGAGCGGCATGTCGTCGCGCACCTTCACCAGGCCGCTGTCGTGCACGAGCATCTGCTCGGCGTACGACGAGAGGTTGGCGAACTGGTTCACGGGCTGGCCCTTCCACGTGAGCTTGGGCGGCTCGGTGGTGGCGCGCACGGGCCGGCTCTGGCAGAGATGCGTGCGGCCGGTCAGGCACCACTCGCAGTGGCCGCAGAAGACCGACAGGCACGCGATGACGTGATCGCCCGGCTTGAACTCGGTGACGTGGGGACCGATCGACTCCACGATCCCGGCCGCCTCGTGGCCCAGGATGGCCGGCGATGCGAACGGGTAGAGGCCCTCGATGAAGTGCAGGTCGCTGTGGCAGACCCCGCTGGCCACCGTGCGCACGAGTACCTCGCGCCCGATCGGCTTGGCGATGTCGACGTTCTCGATCGTGAGCTCCTTGTGCGGCCCATGGAAGATCGCGGCTTTCATGACTGACTCTCTTTCCCCTTGCGGGCGATGAAATCCGGGAACGCGCTCTCGGCCTTCGCGCCGCGGACGACGTTGGTGGTGTAGTGCCGCTCGTTCGCCCACTGCTCTTCGAGCGAGCGGCCGAGGTCCTCCAGCAGCAAGCGCTTGATGCCCATCACGGAGTCGCGGCGGTTCTTGGCGATCATCGTGGCCAGCCACATCGTCTTGGCGCGCAGCTCGGCGCACGGGACCCGGTGGTTCAGCAGGCCGATCCGGTGCGCCTCGTCGGCCTCGACCACGCGGCCGGAGAACAGCAGCTCCTTGGCGATGGGCCAGCCGACCTGGTTGGGCAGCGTCCACGTGCTGTTGATGCGCCCGTAGGCGGCGGCCAGGAAGCGGAACGACGCGTGCTCGCAGCCTACGCGCATGTCGAGCGAGGAGGCCAGCACGGCGGCGCCGCCGTAGGCCAGCCCGTTGATCATGCCGATGGTGGGCTTGGGGCACGCGCTGATCTCGTAGCTGCCGCGCGCGCGGACGGCGTTGCGGGCGTCAAGCTCCGCCTGCGTGTACTTCTTGTCGTCCTCGCGCTGCTCGTGGATGTCGCCGCCGGCCGAGAAGGCCTTGGGGCCGGCGCCGGTGATGACGATGCAGCCGACCTCGTCGTCCTCGCTCGCGCGCACGACGGCGTCGTGCAGCTCGGCGCTCAGCTGCTGGCTCATGGCGTTGAGCTGCTCGGGCCGGTTCATGGTGAGAATCGCGACGCCTTCCGACTTCTCGACGAGGACGTAATCGGCCATCCCTGCCTCCCGTCTGGGTGCGGTGTAGCATACCCCAGCGAGGAGGCGAAGCCATGGCGCTCAGAGTCCGGCGCGTGATCACGGGGCACGACGACGAGGGCCAGGCCATCGTCAAGATCGACGAGGTCGCCAAGCACCTGTTCACCGGGCGCCCCGGCGCCACGGCCTGCAACATCTGGACGACCGAGGGCTTCCCCGTCGACAACGACGGCGCCGCCGACGCCGGCCAGCGCCCGGCCGGCACCACGCTGCCCAACGGCACGATCTTCCGGATGATCGAGTTCGCGCCGGGCGTGGCGGCGCGCAACCACCGCACGGATTCGATCGACTACATCACCGTCATCGCCGGTGAGATCGACATGGAACTGGACGACTCCACCGTCCACCTGCAGGCCGGAGACGTCATGGTGCAGCGAGGGACGATCCACAACTGGGTCAACCGTGGCAGCGCACCCTGCGTGCTGACGGTCGTGCTCATCGACGCCAGGTCC
Organism: Candidatus Methylomirabilota bacterium; assembly: GCA_046734515.1. Taxonomy (GTDB): domain Bacteria; phylum Methylomirabilota; class Methylomirabilia; order Rokubacteriales; family CSP1-6; genus AR5. The sequence goes on from JBKPRI010000157.1 coordinate 5,578, forward strand.
GTGACGGCCGGCGGCAAGGTCCTGCCCGCGGTCGGCTGACGCGCGCAGCGTCTAGAGGATGGTGTCGCGGAACGACGTCATCAGCACGCAGGTGCAGCCGGTCTCGCTCCACACGCGCTCATCCATGGTGCCGGGCTCGGAGCGAAGGTAATCCCCCGGGTGGAGGACCTTGTCGTCGATCTTCAGCTCCCCGTCAAGGAGGTGAAGCTCCTCGACGCCCTCGTGACGGTGGGGCGGATAGTCGGTGTTCGGCGCCAGCCGCACCAGCATGCTCACGCGGTTTCTCTCGGTGTCGGTCGCCAGCAGCTTGACGGCGATGCCCGGCGCGGCCTCCTGCCACTCCGGCTCCGCGCGTCGAGTCGGCACCGAGGCCACCGGCGCTCCGCCCGTCTCGGCCGCGATCCGCTCGGCGAGGCGATCACGCAGCGAGGCCGAGGGGCGCAGCAGGTCGGTGGGCCACGCCGCGAGCGAGCCGACGAGCGGTCGCAGCGCCTCACGCTCCTGTCGGCATTCTGCGCACTCGGAGAGCCGTGCCTCCACCAAGGACACGTCGCCCGGCGGAAGCGCTTGCACGGCGTACAGCGCCAGCAGTTCCGAATGGTCGTGATCGTGGCTCATAGCGCCTTTCGTGCCGCCAGCGCGTGCCGCAGCTTGGCCAGGCCAGAGCGGATTCGTGTCTTCACGGTTCCGAGCGGCTGCTGCAGTCGGGCCGCGACCTCCGGGTAGGTCAGCTCCGAGAAGAAGGCCGCCTCGATGGCTGCTCGCTCATCCGGCGTGAGGACGCTCAGGGCCTCGCGGACGTGACGGCCCTGTTCCTTCACGTCGAGGGTTTCCACTGGATCCGGCGCGACCGCGGCTGTGACGGGCTCTCCCGACGGGTTCACCCGCTTCTTCCGCTGCTCGAAGCGCAGGCGGTCGATCGCCCGGGAGCGCGTCTGGTTCAGGATCCAGCCGATCACGGGGCCGCCGTCGGGATCGTACGTCGCCGCCCGGCGCCACACGTCGTGAAACACGTCGAGCGTGATTTCCTCCGCCGCCTGCCGATTATTCAGGATGCGGACGCTCAAGGTGTACACGATCCGGTAGGCTTCCTCATACAGCGACAGCAGCGCCCGCTGATCGCCGGCAGCGATGGCGCGGACGAGCCCGACCCAGGCCTCTTCGGAGACGACGGCCCTGGTCTTGTCCGTGTAGAGGAGATTGCCAAGCGTCTTGGGCTCGGAGAGCCTTCCCGTACCCACGTGGGCACAGGATGCCGTCCCGCCACCGATCCGTCAAGAGGCCGCGCGGATTGTGGGCTCATCGTCGTTCCGCCGCTGACGCGGCCCGGGCATGAGCCCGCCGAGCACCCTGTCGATGACGCTGACCACCTCGTGGGGATCGAAGATCGGCTTCGTCACCACCGCCTGGAAGCCCGCAGCCAGGAAAGTTTTCCGCTCCACCTCGCGCGCGAAGGCCGTGAGGGCCACGGCCGGAGTCCGTGCGTGTCCCGGCCTCGCCCGGATCGTCTGCAGACACTCCAGGCCGTCGATCGGCGCCATGCCGATGTCGAGGACCAGCACGTCCGGCGCGAAGCTGTCGAGCTCGCGCAGGGCCTCCGCCGCCGAGCCGTGGCTCGAGACCACGTAATTTTCGGAGAGCAGGACGGCGAGCAGCTCGAGATTGTCCGGGTTATCGTCGACGAGGAGGACGCGGGGCGACTTCATCGATTTTACCCTACATAACGTCAGACGCGGCCGGGCGGATTGACGGGTGGGGCTGCTGATAAGCCGGTCTCTGGGCCGGCGAGCGCCTCGTCGATCACCGTGAGCAGCTCGCGATGATCGCTGATCGGCGACGTGATCACGAGGAGCACCACATCCGTCGTGGCGGTGCCGGCCTCGCGCAGGGCCTCCGACGCCGAGCCGTAGCTCGACACCATGTAGTGTTCGGACAGCCGCCCGGCGAGTAGCTCCAGGCGCTCCGGATTGTCGTCGACGAGGAGCACACGCGCGGTCGTCATCGGGCCGTACTCCATAAGACGTCAAATAGCTCCAACAGGATTTCCCGATCGCGGAATAGATCGAGGTGTAAGCTGCCGCCATCCGGGACGCCAGCGGAGGGATTCCATGGATTACGGCCTGTTCACGATGCCCTCGCACCCGCCGGAGCGCGGCCTCAACGACGGCCACCAGTGGGACCTCCAGCAGCTGCGCTGGGCCGACGAGCTCGGCTTCAGCGAGGCGTGGGTCGGCGAGCACCACACGGCGCCGTGGGAGCCGCACCCTGCACCGGATCTCCTGATCGCCCAGGCGCTGCTGCAGACCACGCGCATGCGCATCGGCCCGGGCGGCTTTCTCCTGCCGTACCACCACCCGGCCGAGCTGGCCAATCGCGTGGCGATGCTCGATCACCTCGCGCAGGGGCGGCTGAACTTCGGCGTGGCGGCAAGCGGGCTCCCCAGCGACTGGGCAATGTTCAACGTCGACGGCAACGCCGGGCAGCACCGCGAGATGACGCGCGAGGCGCTCGACATCATCCTGCGCCTCTGGAGTGACGAGCCGGAGTTCGATCACAAGGGCAAGTACTGGCACGTCACCAAGACGGGCACGATGCTCGACACGCTCAAGCCCCACATCCGGCCGCTCCAGAAGCCTCACCCGCCGATCGGCGTGGCAGGCGTCAGCAAGGGCTCCGACACGCTGAAGCTGGCCGGCGAGCGGGGCTTCTGGCCCATGAGCCTGAACCTCAATCCGGCCTACGTGGCCAGCCACTGGGAGTCGGTCGAGATCGGCGCCGCCCGCACGGGCCGCACGCCGAAGCGCGCCGACTGGCGGCTGGTGCGCGAGATCTTCATCGCCGACACCGACGCCGAGGCGATGCGCCTGTCGGCCGGCAGCATGATGGGCCGCCAGATGCGCGAGTACTTCCTGCCTCTGCTGGCCTCGTTCGGATTTCTCGAGTTCCTCAAGCACCGCCCCGACGTGCCGGACTCCGACGTCACGCCGGAGTACTGCGCGAAGCACAACTGGCTGGTGGGCTCACCGGCCACGGTGAGCGAGCGGCTGCACCAGATCTACGAGCAGGTGGGCGGCTTCGGGACGCTGCTGCTGTTCTGCTTCGACTACGCCGACGAGCCGAAGGCCTGGCGCCACTCGATGGAGCTGCTGGCGCGCGAGGTGATGCCGAAGTTCAAGGGCCTGGTGCCGAAGAGCTAGCCGAGGGCCGGACGGTCGGTGCGCAGCTTGAAGGCGGCGTCGGCGTCGAAGGCCCAGTAGTCGCCCGTCAGCTCCTCGCCGATCGTGATGTCGCGGGCGGCGATCGTCGGGCCCTCGGGGCCGGGCAGATCGACCGTGTTGGGCTCGTCGGAGTGATTGAAGAAGCGGGCGTCGTCCGCGCACAGGACGTAGAGGCCGTTCTCGACCTCGCGATGGCAGTACTTCAGCATCTGGGCCTGGGCCGGGGCGGGCAGCGTCTGGATCTCCTCGGCGGTCACGTAGACGTCGAACCCGTGCGTGAACTCCCAGATGAGCGTGCCCTTGGGGATGAACTCGTCCGCGAAGATTCCGATCCCGTGGATCGCGCTCTGCGCGATACGGGTCTTCACGTGGAGCATGCGGACATTATATTGGAGCGGCCCGCGAAACCCTCATTCTGCGTGCAGCGGGGCGGGCGCCTCGGCGTCGCCGGTCCGCGGCGCCGCGTCGATCCGCACCCGCTGCAGCATCGGTAGCAGGAGCAAGGCGCCGCAGAAGAGCAGGAAGAGGACCCAGAAGTCGTCGGCGAAGGCCAGGAGCTGGGCCTGCCGCGTGACCTCCTGGTAGAGCACGCTCATGGCCCGGCGCTCGGCGGTGAAGTGGTCGGCGCCCTGGGCGGCGAAGTGGGCGGCCCAGGCGTGCAGCCGCTCGGTGGTCTCGGTGTCCCATAGATCGACGTGGCCGACCAGGGTGGCCTGGTGGGTCTGGCTGCGCCGGGCTAGCAGGGTGGTCAGCAAGGCCACGCCGATGGCCCCGCCCAGGTTGCGGACCACGTTGAGTAGCGCGGTGGCGTTGCCCATCCGCTCGCGGGGGATGGTGGCCAGCGCCACCGTGTTGAGCGGGACGAAGATGAAGCCGACCCCGGCGCCCTGGATCAGGCGCGGCCAGGCCAGGGCCCAGTAGTCCGCGGTCAGGGTCACCGTGGACATCTCGTAGGTCGCGTAGGCGTTCAGCAGGCAGCCGAGGGCCAGCAGCCAGCGCTGATCCATCCGCGTGATGAGCCGCCCCGCCAGCAGCAGCGAGAAGAGGTTGCCCACCCCGCCCGGCGCCAGCACCAGCCCCGAGGTCCAGGCGTCGTAGCCGAGCACCTTCTGGGTGAAGAGGGCCAGCAGCACCATGCTCGAGAAGAAGCCGATCATGACGATGAGCATGATGAAGCTGCCCGCCGCGAAGTTGCGGTCGGCGTACACGCCGAGATCGAGAATCGGCTCGTCGGCCATCAGCTCGCGGATCACGAAGGCGACCAGCGTGGTCACCGCGAGGAACAGGAGCAGGATGATGAACTTCGAGTCGAACCACTCGTTGCGCTCGCCCTGGTCGAGGAACAGCTGGAACGACAGGAAGCCGACCGCCATCAGCACGAGGCCTGGCGTGTCGATGCGCCCGGGCTTCTTGAGGTAGGGCGGGTCGAACAGCACCGCGCTGGCGATCAGCAGGCCCACGATGCCGATCGGCAGGTTGATGTAGAAGATCCAGCGCCACGACCAGTTGTCGGAGATCCAGCCGCCGAGCGTGGGGCCGAAGATCGGCGCCATCATGATGCCCACGCCCCAGGCGGCCATCGCGGTCCCGCGCTGCCGCAGCGGAAAGATCTCCCACATGATGGCCTGCGACAGCGGCATCAGCGGGCCGCCGCCGAGGCCCTGCAGCATCCGCGCGAGCAGCAGCGTCTCGATGTTGGGCGCCGCCCCGCACAGCATGGAGGCCACCGTGAAGACGACCGTGCAGATCAGGAAGAAGCGCTTGCGCCCCAGCACCCCGGCCAGCCAGCCGGTGGCCGGCAGGATGATGGCGTTGGCGGCCAGGTAGGAGGTGAGCACCCACGAGACCTCGTCGACGCCGGCCGACAGCGCGCCCTGGATGTGGGGCAGGGCGACGTTCGTCACGGTGACGTCGAGGACCTGCATCACGGTGACGAGCATCACCGCGCCGGTGATCGTCCACTTCTCGGTCGCGGTGAGCTCGCCGTCCGAGACGCGGCCGGCGGCGGCGAGCAGGCTCACGCGGGGCGGATCAGTTCACGCGCCGCGCGCGCCCGGTCCAGTACGGCTCGCGCAGCTTGAACTTCTGGAGCTTGCCGGTGGCCGTGCGATCGAGCGTCTCGCGGAGCTCGATGGACGTGGGGCACTTGTAGTGCGCCATGCGGCCGCGGCAGTGCTCGATGAGCTCGCGCTCGGTGGCGGCGGCGCCCGGGCGGAGGACCACGAGCGCCTTGATGGTCTCGCCCCACTTCTCGTCGGGCACGCCGATCACCGCGACCTCGGCCACGGCCGGGTGCTGGAAGAGGCAGTCCTCGACCTCGATCGACGAGACGTTCTCGCCGCCGGTGATGATCACGTCCTTCTTGCGGTCGCTGATGACCACGTAGGCGTCGTCCTGGTAGCCACCGTCCCCGGTGTGGAACCAGCCCTCGGCCAGGGCCTTGCCGGTTTCCTCCGGCTGGTTCCAGTAGCCCTCGAAGACGTGGTTGGAGCGGGCCAGCACCTCGCCCTCGGCGTCCACCTGGATGCGCACGCCCACGGCCGGCACGCCCGCGCGCGACAGGCGGCGCGAGCGCTCGGCGGCATCGAGGCCGTCCCACTCGGCCGGCGCGCGGTTGATCGTCAGCAGCGGCGCCGTCTCAGTCAGCCCGTAGATCTGGATGAACTCCCAGCCGAGCTCGGTCTCCACGCGCTCGATCGTCTTCGACGGCGGCGGCGCCCCGGCCACGACCACCCGCACGCGGCCACGTCCGGGGATGGACGCCCCCGACTGGCGCCGCTTCGCCGCGGCATCGAGCACGGCGGCCACCACCGCCGGCGCGCAGTTGAGGATGGTGACGCCCTCGGCGTCGATGCGGCGCAGGATCTCCTCGCCGTCGATCTTGCGGATGATGACCTGGCGCACGCCCATGCCGGTGACGGCGTAGGGCATGCCCCAGCCGTTGCAGTGGAACGTCGGCAGTGTGTGCAGGTAGACATCGCGGTCGCTCAGCGCCAGGTGCCAGCCGAAGGTGACGGCGTTGAGCCAGCAGTTGCGGTGCGTGAGCTGCACGCCCTTGGGCCGCGCGGTCGTCCCCGAGGTGTAGTTGATCGACGCAGTGGCGTTCTCGTCGGTCGTCGCGTGACGCGGCGCGGCCGCCGCGCGCAGGAAGAGCTGCGGGTCGCTGGCCGTCCCGAGCACGATCCGGTGCCGGACGGGGATGTGACGGAGCGGCTCGTCGAGCTCCGGGTCGACCAGCAGCACGGAGGCCCCGGAGTGCTCGAGGATGTAGCGGATCTCCTCGGCGTTGAGCCGGAAGTTGACCGGCACCAGGATGCGGCCGTACGCGCTGACGCCGAACAGGCTCACCAGGAAGCGGGCCGCGTTGGGGGACACGATCGCCACGCGCTCGCCGGCGGCGACGCCGAGGTCGTCGAGCGCGCCGGCCAGGCTGCGGGCCATCGCGCCGAACTGGGCGTAGGTGAAGCGGCCGAGGCCCCCGCCGGGCGGGCTCGGCTCGTCGACCACGGCCACGCGCGCGCCGTACACGGTTTCCGCGCGATCGAGGAAGTCCTTCAGCGTCAGGGGGACGATCATCGGGCTCGAAGATACCTCCCGATCAGACGCCGAGGTAGTACTTCTTGACCAGCTCGTTCTCCCGCAGCTCGCGCGTGCTGCGGCCCTCGAACTCGATCTTGCCGTGCACGATGATGTAGCCGCGGTCGGCGATCTTGGTGGCCTGGTTGAAGTTCTGCTCGGCCATGAGCACGGTGAGCTGGTACTGCTCCTTCAACTCCTTGATCTTGGCGATGACGCGGCTCACGAGAATCGGCGCGAGGCCGACCGAGGGCTCGTCCACCAGCAGGATCTTCGGCGAGGACATCAGCGCGCGCGCCACCGCCAGCATCTGCTGCTCGCCGCCGCTCATGCTGCCGGCGAGCTGGCGGCGCCGCGCGCGCAGCACCGGGAAGGCCTCGAAGCAGAACTCGAGATTGCGCGTGATGCCGGCGCGCGCCGCGCGGCGATAGGCGCCCAGCAGCAGGTTCTCTTCGACGCTGAGTCGGGGAAAGAGCCGGCGGCCCTCCGGCACCAGGGCGATGCCGAGGCTCACGATCTCCTCGGTGGACTTGCGGGTGAGATCCACGCGCCCGTCGTCCGTCTCCAGCACGATCTCGCCGGCCTCGGGCCTCACCATGCCCATGATGCACTTGATGAGCGTGGACTTGCCGTTGCCGTTGGTGCCGAGCAGCGCCACCGTCTCGCCGTCACGCACCTCCAGCGACACGCCGTGCAGCACGCGCACGGCGCCGTAGCCGGCGTTCACGTCGCGGAGCACGAGCCTATTCGCCAAGGTAGGCCTTCTCGACGGCCGCGTTGCGGACGATCTCGTCGGGCGTGCCCTCGGCGATGCGCTCGCCGGCGTCCAGCACCACGATGCGCTCGGAGAAGCGCATCACCGCCCGCATGATGTGCTCGATCATGATGATGGTGATGCCCTGCGCGTTCAGCCGGAAGAGGATGGTCAGGATGTCGTCCACCTCGGCGTGCGAGAGCCCGGCCATCGCCTCGTCGGAGATCAGGAGCTTGGGACGCGCGGCCATGGCCCGCGCCAGCTCCAGCTTGCGCATCTCGATCTGGGTGAGGCCGGACGGACGCAGATGGGCCTTGGCGTGCAGGCCGATGTCGCGCAGGATCTCGTCCACCTCCGCGCCGCCCGGACGGCCGTGGCCGACGTACTCCAGCGGGATACCCAGGTTGTCGCGCACGCTCATGCTGGTGAAGGGCTTGGGGATCTGGAAGCTGCGCGCGATCCCGAGCCGCGTGCGCCGGTGGGCCGGCAGCGTGGTGATGTCGCGGCCGTCGAACAGGATGCGCCCCTCGTCGGCGTGCAGCGAGCCCGACACGCAGTTGATCAGCGTGGTCTTGCCGGAGCCGTTGGGCCCGATGAGCCCGAACCGCTCGCCCGCCTTCACCTGCAGGCTCACCTGGTTGAGCGCGGTGAAGCCGCCGAAGCGCTTGACCACGCCGTTGACCTCGAGCAGCGCGCCGGCCATCGCTCAGCGGCCCCGCAGCCGGCGCACGAGGCCCAGGATGCCCTCGGGGGCCAGCACCACGAAGGCGACCAGCACCACGCCCACGATGAGGAGGTTCAGCTCGGAGGAGATCGTCACCGTCGCGACCTGCGAGGCGGTGCCGAGCAGCACCGCGCCGATGACGGGCCCGATCCAGCTCGTGGTGCCCCCGATCATCGGCATCGCCAGCGCGTTGACCGCGTAGTCCAGCGCGAAGGCCGAGTTGGGCTCCACGAAGGTGACGTAGTAGGGGAAAGGCGCGCCGGCCACACCGAGCAGGAACCCGCTCACCGTGGTGGCGAAGAGCTTGAGGCGCAGCGTCGGCACGCCCATGCACTCGGCCGCTTCCTCGTTGTCGCGCAGCGCGGCCAGCCCGCGGCCGATCCACGAGCGCTCGATGAAGCGGGCGATCAGCACCGAGACCACCGCCAGGCCGACCATCACCGTGAACAGGAACGTCACGTAGCTGCCGAAGGGCGGGCCGCTCGGGCGGATGACGCTGATGCCGCGCGAGCCGCCCACGTACTCCCAGTTGATGATCATCGTCTGCAGCACGACCGACAGCGCCAGCGTGGCGATGGAGAAGAAGGTGCCGCGCAGCCGCAGCGTGAGATAGCCGATGCCCAGCCCCAGCAGGGCGGCCACCAGGCCGCCGGCCACGATCAGCACCGGCAGCGGCGCCTTCATCGAGCGAATCAGGAAGACCGCCGTGTACGCGCCCAGCGCGAAGAAGGCCGGCGTGCCGAAGTTCACGTAGCCGCCGTAGCCGCCCAGGATGTTCCAGGCCGTGGCGATCACGACGTATTGCAGGATCACGTAGCCGGCGAAGTACAGATACGGGTTCACCTTCGCGCTCGCCAGCGCGATGCCGCCGAGCACGATCGCCGCGCCGATGAGCACGCTTCCGGCCCAGCGGGCCATCTATTGCCTCTCTCGGAGCGCGGTGACGCCGCGGCCTGGGCGAGCGGGCCGCGCGGGCGCCGGCACGGCTCGCCTGTCGCCGTAACTCGCCCCGGGCTCGGCTCGGTCGAGCCCCCCATCCCCCGGAGGGGGCTGGGTTGCTGAACAATCGGATCGTTGGTGGCTCCCTCGCCGAGCCCTGGGCTCGAACGGCGACGACGGCTCGCCGTGACGGCGCCCGCGCGGCCCGCCCACCCGGGCCGCGGCGTCACCGCGGTCCGCGAGGGCCAATAGCGGCTCGAGGCAGGGCGCTAACAGTCTCATCAG
>JBKPRI010000158.1:0-7014 GCA_046734515.1 Candidatus Methylomirabilota bacterium
CGGCGGCGCCAGTCCCGCGATCAATCCGCAGGTGGCCGTGGCCACCGCCTTCGGCGCCCGCAACGTGGTGCCGTCCTTCATCAACCTGAGCGGGCCGGTGCGCGAGGCGCGCTTCAAGTACAAGCCCGATGGCTCGCGCGACGGCGGCGTGCATGCGCTGTTCGTCATCAGCGGCCGCGTGGATCCCACCGGCGACGCCACCGGCTGCACCATCAAGCAGGACGACTTCGAGGGAAATTACACGCGCAACAACGTGAGCTTCCGGATCCCGACGCCGACGTTCGGCGCCGGTCTCATCGAGGCCATTCCCGACTCCGCGATCGTCGCGAACCAGAAGGCGTCGGCGACGACGAAGGCCTCGCTCGGCATCGGCGGCCGTCCGCACTTCGTCCTGCCCACCGGCAACGCCAACCGCAACGGCAACGACGGCACCATCGCGCGCTTCGGCCACAAGGCGCAGAACAAGTCGCTGCTCCTCTTCGCCGGCGAGGCGTACAACGTCGAGCAGGGCATCTCCAACGAGCTGTTCCCGCAGGAGCGCGAGGAAGATCCGAACTGCCAGTACGTGACGGCGCCGAACGACGGCACCAACATGGACGGCAGCAGTGCCGCCGCCGTGCTGAGCGGCATCCAGAAGTTCGCCTTCTTCATGCGTTTCCTGGCGCCGCCCACCGCGTCCCCCGACACGCCGGGCGGCAGCCTCTCCATCGGCCGCGGCCGGCAGCTATTCGTCTCCACCGGCTGCGCGCTCTGCCACACGCCCAGCCTCACCACGGGGCCGTCGCCGACGGCCGCGTTCGACCGCAAGCCGGTGAACCTCTACTCGGACCTGCTGCTCCACAACATGGGCGCGGCCCTGTCCGATGACATCCTGCAGGGCGCCGCGGGGCCGGACGACTTCCGCACCGCGCCGCTCTGGGGGCTCGGCCAGCGCATCTTCTTCCTGCACGACGGGCGCACGACCGATCTGATCGAGGCCATCCGCGCGCACCGCAGCGCGGCCACCACTCGCTACGGCGCCTCCGAGGCCAATGCCGTCGTGAATCGCTTCTTCACCGTTCTCACGGAGGGCCAGAAACAGGACCTTCTGAACTTCCTGCGTAGTCTGTAACCCGGCACGGTCGGGGGTCCCCCAGCCCCCATCGGGCCGGCTCGAAGGGCGCCACGGCAAGCCCGTGGCGCCCTTCTCTTCCGTTTGGGCTTATGATCACGCGCGATGACCCAGCCGTTCCCCCTGGTCGAGGTGTCGGGGCCGCCGCGCGAGCGCGGGCGACAGTACGGGCAGCAGGCCGCCGAGCGGATCGCGCTGGGCATCCGGCACTACACCCAGCAGCTCGAGGGCTCGCGGTTCGACGCCGCCGCCATCCGCGAGCTCGTGCACGAGTACCTCCCGCACATGACGGCCTTCGAGCCGGCCTACGTCGAGGAGATGCGGGGCATCGCCGAGGGCGCCGGGGTGGACTTCGAGGCCATCGCCCTGCTCAACGCGCGCACGGAGATCCTCAAGCTCGGCCGTGATCCGGCCCTGCGCCGGCGACTGGCGGGCGAGGAGGCGTGTACCGGCGTGGCCGTGCTGCCGGAGGCGGCCAAGGGGCGGCGGCTGATCCACGCCCAGAACTGGGACTGGAAGGTGGAGTGCGCACAGACGGCCGTCGTGCTGCGCGTGCGGCGCGACGACGGCCCCGATCTGCTCACCTTCACCGAGGCCGGCGGCCTGGCGCGCTCCGGCTTCAACGCGGCCGGGGTCGCCATCACCGCCAACTACCTCGAGTGCGATCGGGACTATCGCCGCCTGGGCGTCCCGCTCGCGCTCATCCGCCGCAAGGTGCTCGAGTCCCAGCACCTGGCGCTGGCCATGCGCAGCGTGTACGCCACGCCGAAGTCGGCCGCCAACAACATGATCGTCAGCCATGCGGGCGGCGTGGCCATCGACTTCGAGTGCGCGCCCGACGAGACGTTTCAGGTTCACCCCGACGACGGCCTCCTCGTGCACGCCAACCACTTCGTCAGTCCGGTGGCGCTGGCCAAGCTGCGCGACACGGGCATCGCCAACACGCCCGACAGCCTATACCGCGACGTGCGCGTGCGCGGCCTGCTGGCGCCCCAGATCGGCCGGCTGACGCGCGAGGCGGTCAAGGCCGCGCTCCTCGACGACTTCGCGACGCCGTGGTCGGTGTGCCGGCCGCCGCGCCCGGGCGTGACCGGCGTGGTCACCGCGACGGTGGCGATGGTGGTCATGGAGCCGGCGCTCGGCATCATGGAGGTGGCGCCGCTGCCGGCGCTCGGCGCGGCGTTCACGAGCTATCAGCTGGAGGTCGTTGCTTCGGCTCCGCACCACGACTACCCTGTGGGCGCCCGACACCTCTGAAAGGACCCTCGAGCATGGCATCCGCGAGCAAGATCGCCCTGGTCACCGGCGCGGGCAGCGGCATCGGCAAGGCCGCCGCGCTGGCCCTGCTGAACGAAGGCTATGCCGTCACCCTGGCCGGCCGCCGCAAGGACGCGCTCGAGAGCGTCGTGCGCGAGGCCAAGCCGGGCGCCCGGACCTTGATCGTGCCGACCGACGTCGGTGATCCGGGCTCCGTGCGCGCGCTCTTCGCCCGGCACAAGGAGACCTTCCCGCGCCTCGACCTGCTGTTCAACAACGCGGGGATCGGCGCCCCGGCCACCTCGGTCGAGGAGCTGCCGTTCGAGCAGTGGAAGGCCGTGGTGGACACCAACCTCACGGGCTCGTTCCTCTGCACGCAGGAAGCGATGAAGATCATGAAGGCGCAGGACCCGCGGGGCGGGCGCATCATCAACAACGGCTCGATCTCGGCGTACGCGCCGCGCCCGGGCTCGGTCGCCTACACCTCGACCAAGCACGCGATCACCGGCCTCACCAAGACGACGTCGCTCGACGGCCGCAAGTACGACATCGCCTGCGGCCAGATCGACGTGGGCAATGCCGCGACGCCGTTGACCGAGCGGATGACCAAGGGCGTGCCTCAGGCGAACGGGCAGATCATGGTGGAGCCCGTCATGGACGTCGACAACGTCGCGCGGGCGGTGGTCTACATGGCCAGCCTGCCGCTCGACGCCAATGTTCAGTTCATGACCGTGATGGCCACGAAGATGCCGTACGTCGGGCGCGGGTAGCCCCTGAATAGACGGCGGCGTCACCCCGTCCAAGGCGCCATGCCCGGGGTGGTGCCGCCGTGAGTCCGTCCCGCACGTTCATCCTCCGGCCGGTCGCCACGGCGCTCCTCACGGTCGGGATCCTGCTCGCCGGCGCGGTCGCGTATCTCCAGCTCCCCGTCTCGGCCCTGCCCCAGGTCGACTACCCGACGATCCAGGTCGTCACCTTCTACCCCGGGGCCAGCCCGGACGTGATGGCCTCGTCGGTCACGACCCCGCTCGAGCGTCAGTTCGGTCAGCTTCCCGGTCTCAAGCAGATGACGTCGACCAGCTCGTTCGGCGCCTCGTTGATCACGCTGCAGTTCATCATCGAGTACCAGATCGACGTGGCCGAGCAACAGGTGCAGGCCGCCATCAACGCGGCGTCCGCGCTGCTGCCGAAGGACCTGCCCAACCCGCCCGTGTACAGCAAGGCCAACCCGGCCGACACGCCGGTCCTGACGCTGGCCCTCACATCGGACACGCTGCCGCTACAGCGCGTGCAGGACCTGGCCGACACCAACCTGGCGCAGAAGATCTCGCAGCTCCCGGGCGTGGGCCTGGTGTCGATCAGCGGCGGCCAGCGGCCGGCGGTGCGCGTGCAGGCCGACCCCATGAAGCTCGCCTCCTACGGGCTCAGCCTGGAGGACGTGCGGGCGGTGCTGGGGCAGGCCAACGTGGACCAGGCCAAGGGCAACCTCGAGGGCCCCCGCCAGGCGTTCACCATCGGCGCCAACGACCAGCTCTTCTCGGCGGCCGAGTACCGCGCGGTGGTCATCAGCTACCGCAACGGCGCGCCGGTGCGGCTGGCCGACGTCGCCGGCGTGATCGATGGCGTGGAGAACGACAAGCTGGCGGCGTGGATGAACGACAAGCCCGCCGTGATCGTGAACATCCAGCGGCAGCCCGGCGCCAACATCATCGGCGTGGTGGACCGCATCACGCGGCTGCTGCCGCAGCTCAAGGCCTCGCTGCCCTCGTCCATCGAGATCACCACGCTCACCGACCGCACGGCCACGATCCGCGCCTCCGTCCGGGACGTGGAGTTCACGCTGGTGCTCACCATCGCGCTCGTCGTCATGGTGATGTTCCTGTTCCTGCGCTCGGTCGCCGCCACCATCATCCCCAGCGTGGCGGTCCCCATCTCGATCGTCGGGACCTTCGGCGTGATGTACCTGCTCGGCTATAGCCTCGACAACCTGTCGCTGATGGCGCTCACGATCTCCACCGGGTTCGTGGTCGACGACGCCATCGTGATGATCGAGAACATCGCGCGCTACATCGAGGCGGGCGAGTCGCCGCTGCAGGCCGCGCTGAAGGGCTCCGAGCAGATCGGCTTCACCATCGTGTCGCTGACCGTGTCGCTCATCGCGGTCCTGATCCCGCTGCTCTTCATGGGCGACATCGTGGGCCGCCTCTTCCGCGAGTTCGCGGTGACGCTGGCGGTGACCATCCTCGTCTCGGCGGTGGTCTCGCTCACGCTGACCCCGATGATGTGCGCCAAGCTCCTGCGCCACGACCACGCCGCCACCCGGGGACGCTTCTACCGGTGGAGCGAGGCGATGTTCGACTGGGTGATCGCCCGCTACGCCACCACGCTGCGGGTCGTGCTGCGTCACCAGCCGCTCACGCTGCTGGTGACCATCGCCACCCTGCTGGCGACGATCCTGCTCTACGTGGTGGCGCCCAAGGGGTTCTTCCCGATCCAGGACACCGGCGTGATCCTGGGCATCTCGGAGGCGCCGCCCACGGTGTCGTTCGGGGCCATGGCCGACCGCCAGCAGGCGCTGGCCCGCGTCATCCTGAAGGACCCCGACGTGGCCAGCCTGTCGTCGTTCATCGGCGTGGACGGCGTGAACATGACGCCCAACAGCGGGCGCGTGCAGATCAATCTGAAGCCGCGCGACGAGCGCGGCGCCGACGCCTCCGAGATCATCCGCCGCCTGCAGCCGCAGCTCGAGAGCGTGGACGGCATCACGCTCTACATGCAGCCGGTGCAGGACCTCACGGTGGAGGACCGCGTCAGCCGCACGCAGTTCCAGTACTCGCTGGAGGACGCCGACGCGCGCGAGCTGGCCGAGTGGGCGCCGCGGCTCATCGATCGGCTCAAGGCGCTGCCCGAGCTGCGCGACGTGGCCAGCGACCAGCAGACCGGCGGCCTGCAGGCCCAGCTCGTGATCGACCGCGACACCTCCTCGCGCCTGGGCATCGCGCCGCAGGCCATCGACGACACGCTCTACGACGCCTTCGGGCAGCGCCAGGTGTCCACGATCTTCACGCAGCTCAACCAGTACCACGTGATCCTCGAGGTGGCGCCGGCGTTCCGCGAGAATCCCGAGGCGCTCAAGTACATCTACGTGAAGTCGGCCACCGGCCAGCAGGTGCCGCTCAGCGCCTTCACCCGCTTCGTGCCGGGGACGGCGCCGCTGGCGGTGAACCACCAGGGCCAGTTCTCGGCGGTGACGATCTCGTTCAACCTGGCGCCCAACGTCGCCCTCGGCCACGCGGTGGACGCCATCCGCACCGTCGAGCGCGAGATCGGTCTGCCGCCCTCGATCCGGGCCGGCTTCCAGGGCACCGCTCAGGCGTTCCAGGCCTCGCTGGCCAACCAGTCACTGCTGATTTTGGCCGCGATCATCACCGTGTACATCGTGCTCGGCGTGCTCTACGAGAGCTACATCCACCCGGTGACGATCCTGTCCACCCTGCCGTCGGCCGGCGTGGGCGCGATCCTGGCGCTGATCCTCTTCCGCACGCACCTCGACATCATCGCGCTCATCGGGATCATCTTGCTGATCGGCATCGTGAAGAAGAACGCCATCATGATGATCGACTTCGCGCTGGAGGCGGAGCGCGACGGGGGCAAGCCGCCGGCCGAGGCGATCTACCAGGCGTGCCTGCTGCGCTTCCGCCCGATCATGATGACCACCATGGCCGCGCTTCTCGGCGGCCTGCCGCTGGCGCTCGGCAGCGGCACCGGCGCCGAGCTGCGCCGCCCGCTCGGCATCACCATCGTCGGCGGCCTCATCCTCTCGCAGCTGCTCACGCTCTACACGACGCCCGTCGTCTATCTCTACTTCGACCGCCTGGCGCGTCGTCTGCGCCGCTCGCGCGAGCCCGCGCCGATCCCGGCGGAAGCTGGCGCCGACTGATGACTCCCATCGGGCGGCGTGACACTCGCGAGCGGGCGGGCGGGCTCGCGGCGCGCCTGCGTCACTCGCCTGTCGCCGTAACTCGCTCCGGACTCGGCTCGGTCGAGCCCCCCATTCCCCAGAGGGGGCTGGGTTGTCGACCAGTCGAATCCTGTGTGGCTCCCTCGCCGAGCCCTGCGCTCGAACGGCTCGTGCCGACGGCGCGCCGCGAGCCCGCCCACCCACTCGCGAGTGCCGCGCGGCCCCATGCGAGTCGTCAGTCATGAACATCAGCGAGCCGTTCATTCGGCGGCCGATTGCGACGTCGTTGTTGAGCATCGCGCTCTTGCTCGTCGGTATCGCCGCGTATCGGACGTTGCCGGTGGCGTCGTTGCCGCAGGTGGAGTTTCCGGTGATTCAGGTGCGCGCATTGTTGCCGGGGGCCAGTCCGGAGAACATGGCCTCCGCGGTGGCGACGCCGCTGGAACGGCAGTTCGGGCGGATCGCGGGCGTGACCGAGATGACATCGACCAGCCTGCTCGGCGCCACCACGATCGTGCTGCAGTTCGATCTGAGCCGGAGCATCGACGCCGCCGCACGTGATGTGCAGGCGGCCATCATCGCCGCGCGGAGCCAGCTGCCGGCCAACCTGCCGAACAATCCGACGTACCGGAAGGTGAACCCGGCCGACGCGCCGATCCTCATCCTCGGCCTCACGTCCGATACC
>JBKPRI010000159.1:0-10402 GCA_046734515.1 Candidatus Methylomirabilota bacterium
GGCGCATCTCGACCCGCTGACACGCAAGACGCTCCGCATCGAGCTGGCCAAGCTGCACCGCGATCTCGCCGTCACCACGATCCACGTCACGCGCGACGCCGCCGACGCGCTGGCACTGTCCGATCGGCTGGCGGTGCTACACGGTGGAGTCGTCCGACAGATCGGCGAACCCTCGGAGGTCTATCAGCACCCGGTGAGCCGCCCCGTGGCCGAGGCGCTGGGGCCCGCCAACTTCCTGCCGGTGCGCGTGGTCGAGGTGCGCGATCTCGGCGTGGTGGTGGAGACCGATGGCGGCCACCAGGTGCCGGTGGCAGGCATCGGGCGCTACGGCAAGGGCAGCCGGGGCCTCCTCGTGCTGCGCCCGGAGCTGCTCTCCCTGACCGAATCGTCCGAGGCGCGCGGTCCCGGGCTGCCCGGTGTCGTCACGCTCCGCGTCTTCGAGGGTGCGCGCCACCTCTACGAGGTCGACATCGGCGCCGGCCAGTTCGTCCGCGTCGAGCTGCCCGGCTCGCTCGGCGACCGCATCTTCCGCATCGGCGACCGCGTCCGCGTCGAGACCAGCAGCGACACCGTGGTCATCGTCCCCGAGGAATGAAGCGAGCGGCGATTCGAAAACTGCGACGGCGAAGCCGGAGCAAGCGCTGGGGGGTGTCGGGGGGGGGGAGCGGCGCCGCTCACCCCCCGACGAGATCAAAACGCGTAGTTCTTGTCCTGCTCCAAGAAGCTGATGCGGTGGCCGGCGATCTGACCGAGCTCCTCGCCGATCTCGTCCTGGAACTGCGGCTTGACGTGATAGATCAGCACCGGCGCGTCGCCCGGGAGCTTGTCGAGCTCGCGGCGGATGAGCTCCGGCGTCATGTGCTTGGCAATGTCGGCGAGCCCCCGGAGCCGGTTGGGGAACGCACACTCGATGATCACCGCGCGCAGGGTCTTGAGGCGGGCGGCCACCTTCCAGAGCGCGTCGGTGGGGCCCGTGTCGCCCGAGTAGACGATGCCGCTGGTGCCGTCGTGCACGACGAAGCCGCTGCACGGCACCGTGTGGTTCACGCCGACGGCCGTCACCCAAAGATCGCCGACGGGATACTCGGTCTCCTCGAGCAGCGTGCGGTACTTGACGATCGGCTTGCCCGGCGTCGGCAGCTGCGTGAAGTCCGGCCAGAGCGTGTCGTTGAAGACCGCGCTGCGCAGGCCCTTCACGACCGGCTCCAGGCTCGAGATCGTGAGCGGACGCGGCGCCTCGCACAGGGCCAGTGTTTCGGTGAGGAAGCAGAGGCCGGCGATGTGGTCGAGATGGGAATGCGAGATCAGCGCATGCTCGATGACCACCTGCTCGGTGCGCGATAGGGCCCCCCCGACGGTGCCGCCGTCGATGAGGATCGTGTCGTTGACCAGGAAGGCGGAGGGGCGTTGCGCGAGTCCTTCGGCTCCATAGGCGCCGAGCACTCGGATCTTCATAGTTTTGCGATCCTAGCATAGATTAGAGGTCATGCCTGGCTTCCCCCGGCTGGTAGCACTCAGGAAATACGTGCCTTTTCGCTATCTTCCGGGACTGTTTGGCGCCCTGGCCGTGGTGCTCGCCGTCACCGTGGGGGCCCTCGAAGGCCTGGAATACTGGTCGCTCGAGAAGTTCTTCGAGGTCCGGGGCGCGGTGCAGCCGCGGGCGCCCATCGTCATCATCGCCATCGACGAATCGTCCTTCATCGAGCTGAACCAGCAGTGGCCGTTCCCGCGGGCGACGCACGCCGCGCTGCTGCGAAAGATCGCCGCCGACCGGCCGCTCGCCATCGGCGTTGACTTGATCTTCGACGTGCCGTCCCAGCGAGGCGACGACGACGACGCGGCCCTCGGCGAGGCGGTCACCGCCGCCGGCAACGTCGTGCTGGGCGCGGCGCCCAAGTACGAGAACCGAGGCTTCGTCGAGCAGCTCGACGCCAACATGCCGCTGCCGATCATCCGCAAGGGCGGCGTCGTGGGGCCCGTGAATCTCGTGCAGGACCCCGTGGATGGTCACGTGCGGCGCGCACCGCTAAGGGTGCGGGTGGCCGACGATCATATCCTGGGGTTCGACGCCCAGCTGTACCAGATGGCGGTCAAACACGGCCTGCGCGCGGCGCCGCTGCCGGGCTCGCGCGACATCCTCATCAACTTCAACGGCCCGCCGCGGACGTTCCCGTGGGTCCTCTACTACCGGGCCCTCAAGGGGGAGGACGAGTTCGTCCCCCAGGGTTTCTTCCGCGACAAGATCGTGCTCATCGGGCCCACCAGCGACGTGCTGCACGACTTCTTCCCGACCGCGTTCGCCCGCGGTACCTATCAGATGCCGGGGGTGGAGATCCACGCCAACGTGCTGGAGACCTACATCCGCGGCAATCGCATCCACGAGATCCCCCAGTGGGTGAGCACGCTGCTGGCGATGGCGGGAGCCTTTGTAGGCGCCGCGCTCGTCGTCCGGCTCCATGCCTTCCGCGCATTCGCCACCGCCGCCCTGGTGTGGGTCGTCCTGACGATCTTCGCCTACCTGGGCTTCGTCTACTTCGACGTCTGGATGCGGGGCATGGCCGGCACCGTGGGCCTCGGCCTCGGGTACGTCGCCACCGTCATCGAGAACTTCGTCCGCGAGCAGCGCGAGAAGCGGCGGCTTTCGCAGTTCTTCTCGCCGGAGGTGCTGCGCGAGGTCGTGCGTCACCGCGACGACAACAGCCTGGGCTCGACCCGGCGGCTGGTCACCGTGCTCTTCTCCGACATCCGCGGCTTCACCACGCTCTCGGAGCGGCTGGAGCCCGAGCAGGTGGCGGAGATGCTGCGCGAATATCTGACCGAGATGACCGAGATCGTCTTCCGTCACGGCGGCACCGTCGACAAGTACATCGGCGACTGCGTCATGGCGCTCTACAACGCGCCGTTCCCGGATGCCGACCACGCGGTCAAGGCCGTGCGCACCGGGCTCGAGTTCCAGGAGAAGACGCTCGAGGTCTCCAAGCGCTGGGAAGAGAAGCTCGGCGTGCAGATCCGCAACGGCGTCGGCATCAACACGGGTGAGGCCGTCGTGGGGACCATGGGCTCGCGCCAGCGCCTGGAGTACACGGCCATCGGCGACACCATCAACCTCGGCGCCCGGCTGGAGTCGATCACCAAGGAGTACGGCATCGGCATCATCGTGAGTGAGTTCACCCACAAGCTTCTCCGGGACGAGTTCATGACGCGGGAGCTGGGCGAGGTGACGGTCAAGGGCAAGAGCCAGCCCGTGAAGATCTTCGGCGTGCTGCCGGCCAGCCTGCGCAAGCATCCGCGCGCCGCCCTCGAGGCGGCTGCCACCCTCGTCATCGTCGGCGACGGCGAGGAGTGCCGGGTCACCACGCGCGACATCAGCGAGGGCGGCGTGTCGGTGGAAGGCGTGCCGGCGTCCTGGGAGGCGGGCACGAAGGTGGAGGTGCGGTGCGAGGGCGGAATGCTGCCCAAGCCGCTGACCGCGGAGGGCGTGATTGCCTGGCGCCGCGACAGCCTGGCCGGCGTCAAGTTCACCGGGCTGGGCCCGGACGCCGCCCCGACGGTGGCCGATTACGTCGCGACCCGCGGCCGCTAGGTTGCCGGTCCCCCGAGCGTGTGTTAGAACACGCTTGATCCAGTGAGCGCGGATACCTCCTCCTTCGACTATCCGACGATGGCCCGGGCGCTGATCCTGGGCGACAAGGACACCGTCGCCCGCAAGACGCGTGAAGGCCTCGATCTCTCGATGGACCCCAAGGACCTCATCTTCAAGGGGCTCATCCCCGGCATGGACGTGGTCGGCGAGAAGTTTCGCCGCAACGAGTACTACGTGCCCCAGGTCCTGCTCTCCGCGCGCGCGATGTACGCGGGGCTCGACCTGCTCAAGCCGCTCATCACGGCTTCCGCCTCGGGCGGCGACTACCACGGCGTCGTGGTCATCGGCACCGCCCAGGGCGACCTGCACGACATCGGCAAGAACCTGGTCGCGATGATGCTCGAGGGCGCGGGCTTCAAGGTGCACAACCTCGGGCGCGACGTGGCGCCCGAGAAGTTCGTGGCCGGCGTCGAGGAGCACGGCGCGACCATCGTGGGAATCTCCGCCCTGATGACCACCACGATGCCGGCGATGAAGCGCACCATCGACGCGCTGGTGAAGGCCGGCCTGCGCGAGCGCGTGAAGGTGATGGTGGGCGGGGCGCCGGTCAGCCAGGCCTTCGCCGACGAGATCGGCGCCGACGGCTACGCCAAGGATTCCACGCTCGCCGTGGTCCGGGCCAAACAGCTCATGGGCGTGCCGGTGCCGACATGAGCGGCCGCGGGCGCGAGGTCCTCGAACGGCTCAAGGCCGGCGAGACCCTGGTCTTCGACGGCGGCTACGGCACGATGCTCTTCGCGGCCGGCCTGCTCAACGGCGCCTGTCCCGAGCTCTGGAACGACACCCACGCCGACGTGGTGGCCGGAATCCACAAGGGGTACTTCGACGCCGGCAGCCACATCGTGGAGACGAACACCTTCGGCGGCACGCGGCTGAAGCTCGACGAGTACCAGATCGGCGACCGCACGGCCGAGCTCAACGTCAAGGGCGCCCAGCTCGCCCGCAAGGTGGCGCCCGCGGGCGGCTACGTGGCCGGCTCGATCGGACCTACCAGCCGGCTGCCCCTCGACTACGCGCTCGACAACGGCGTGACCGACGAGGAGTACGAGGCGACGTTCCGCGAGCAGGCCGCCGCGCTGGCCGAGGGCGGCGTGGACCTCTTCGCGGTGGAGACGATGATGTTCCCGCAGGAGGCGACGGCCGCCATCCGCGCGTGCCGGGCCGCTGCGCCCGCGCTGCCGGTGATGGCCACGATGTTCTTCCAGTACGAGGAGGGCCACGATCGCGACCGGACGATGTGGGGCGAGAGCCCGGGCGAGGTCGCCAAGAGCCTGCTCGCCGCGGGCGCCGACGTCGTCGGCATGAACTGCGGGCGTGGGCCCGATCGTGCCATCGTCATCATTCGCGAGATGCGCAAGGTCACCGACGCGCCGCTGGTGGCCTATCCCAACGCCGGCCTGCCCATCACGACCGGTGACAGCGTGCGCTACGAGCTCGATCCGGAGCCGATGGCCCGCGAGTACCCCGCGCTGCTCGACGCCGGCTGCAACATCGTCGGCGCGTGCTGCGGCTCCAACCCCGAGCACATCCGACTCATCGCCCAGGTCGTCCGCAACCGGAAGAAGTGATGGTCCCGGCGGGACCGCAGGTCCTCTCGGACCTGCCGCTCGCGATCGACCCCGACGAGGTGCTCCGCTTCCAGGGCTACAAGCGCGGTCGCGACGTCCCCGGCGCCGACGTGCGGGCGCTGTTCGACACGGCACTCGCCGAGGGGCGCCGGCTGATGGCGCCGCGCGCGGTGATCCGCTGGGCGCCGGTCACGCGGGTGACGACCGACACGCTCGAGGTCGAGGGCCAGACGCTCACGATTCCGCGGATCGGGACCCTGTGGGGTGAGGTCGAGCACGTGGCCGTCGCGCTGTGCACCATCGGCGAGGCGCTGGAGCGGCGGGTGGCGGCGCTGTGGGACGCGCGCGAGCTGCCGCTGGCGTCCATGCTCGACAGCGTCGGCTCGGGGGCGGTGGAGAGCCTGGCCGAGTACGTCAACGACGTGCTGTGCCAGCAGGGGCTGCCCGCGCTCAAGGTGACCAACCGCATCAGCCCGGGCTACGCCGACTGGGACGTGGCCGAGCAGTCGCGTCTCTTCGCCCTCTGCCCCGGCGACCCCGTCGGCGTCGTCCTCAACGACGCCTGCGTGATGACGCCGGGCAAATCGATCTCCCTGCTGGCCGGCGCCGGCCGCGCCGCACGGGTGGACCACTACTTCAGCCAGTGCGCGCGCTGCTGGATGCGCGACTGCGCCTACCGCCGCACGCCGGCCCGCCAGACGGTCCACCAGTGAGCCTGATCAACCACCGGTTGCCCTGGCCGCTGGTCTTCCAGGTCCTCGGCGTCCTGGCGGCGGTGGCGCTGATCGTGGCGACCTGGCAGGTCTGGATGCTGCTCTTCACGGCGCTGATCATCGCGGCGGCCATCCTGCCGGCCGCACGGCTCGGCGAGCGCTATCGGGTGCCGCGCGGGGTCACCGTGCTGGCGGTGTACGTGGTCGTGGCCGGCGTCTTTTCCCTGATGGGCCGGCTGCTCGCGCCCGCGCTCTCCGAGCAATACCACCAGTTCATGGACCAGCTCCCCCGCCTGATCGACAACGTGAAAGGCTGGCTCGGCGACCTGCAGTTCTTCTTCGGCCAGTGGGGCGCGTCACTGCCCTCGCCCAAGGCCGACAACGTCGAGGGCCTGGCGGGCACGCTCCTCGGCAATGCGTTGCGCGTGACGACCGGCGCGGTGGGCGCCGTGTTCGAGCTGCTCGCCATCCTCGTGATCGCCGCCTACCTCGTGATCGACGCGCGCGAGGTCGGCCACACGCTGCTCGCGCTGCTGCCCGCCGCGCACCGGCCGACCGCCCGGCGCCTGACGCCGGCGGTGCTGGATCGCATTGGCGGCTACGTGCGGGGGCAGCTCGTCTCCAGCTTCTTCGTCGGTGTTCTCATCGCCATCGCGCTGTCGCTGATCGGGGTGCAGTACGCGCTGCTGATCGGCGCCCTCGCCGCCGTCCTCAACATCGTGCCCTTCGTCGGCGCCACCGTGGCCGCCGTCCTGGCCACGCTGTCCGCGCTCAACAGCGGGGTGGTGCTGGCCGCGGTCGCGCTCGGCGTGATGGTCGCGTGCCAGACCGTGGAGGGCAAGCTGCTGGCGCCCTACTTCGTCGGACGCGCCACCGGCCTCCATGCACTTGCCGTGCTGCTGGCCCTACTCGCCGGCTTCCACCTCGCCGGCCTCATCGGTGGTCTCGTCGCCGTCCCGCTGCTCGCCGGCCTCTGGGAGATCGTGCGCACCCTCTACGTGGACCCTCGCCGCACGGGATAAGAACGCGGTTAGAGCCGGCCAGGGTCGCGTGGGCGGGAGAGGGTGTGCGGATAGCGGGCGGGAATCGCGCGCGGATAGAGCGGGGCCACGGCTACGCCGGGGCGCCGCGAACGTACGGGGGGTTTGGGGGGCCCTTCTAGGCCTCCCATGTGATAGTCTCCCGCCACGTCACCCCTCACAGGCGAGGCGGACGGCCTCGCGAGCAGGAGGCCCGAATGGCGACACTGCTGATCAACGGGAAGTCCCGCACGGTCGACGCCGATCCCGACACGCCGCTGCTCTGGGTCATCCGCGAGCGTCTCCAGATGACCGGCACCAAGTTCGGCTGCGGCGCCGCGCAGTGCGGCGCGTGCACCGTTCACCTCGACGGCCAGCCGGTGCGCTCGTGCCAGACCACCGTGGCGCAGGCGGCGGGCAAGAAGATCACCACGATCGAGGGGCTGCACCCCGAGGGCCGTCATCCCGTGCAGCTGGCGTGGATCGCCGAGCAGGTCCCGCAGTGCGGCTACTGCCAGTCCGGCCAGATCATGGCCGCGGCGGCGCTGCTGGCGGCGAACCCCAACCCGAGCGACGCCCAGATCGTCGACGCCATGTCGGGCAACATCTGCCGCTGCGCCACCTATCCCCGCATCAAGCGCGCGATCAAGCGCGCCGCGCAGGGGGGCCAGTCATGACCACACGACTGACGCGACGGGCGTTCGTGGCCACGACGGCCGTGGGTGCGGCCGGCCTCACCATTCGCTTTCCCCTGTTCGGTGCGCCCGATGCCGCGGCGGCGGCCGCATTCGATCCGAGCCCGGCGCTGACCATCACGCCGGACGGCCTCGTGACCGTGCACATCACCAAGGCCGAGATGGGGCAGGGCGTGGGCACGGCGCTCGCCCAGATCGTGGCCGAGGAGCTGGAGGCGGACTGGAAGGACGTCCGCATCGACTACCCGACGGCCAACGAAAAGTACGGCCTCATGCTCACCGGCGGCAGCTGGTCGGTGAACTGGACGTTCGACGCGCTCTCGCGCGCCGGCGCCGCCGCGCGGCTGGCGCTGGTGGATGCGGCGGCCTCGTCGTGGAAGGTTCCTGCCGCCGAGTGCGTGGCGGCCGGCGGCGTGGTGCGCCATCTGCCCACCGGCCGCTCGCTGAGCTACGGCGAGATCGTCAAGCGCGTGCCGATCACGAAGACGTTCAGCGAGGACGACCTCAAGAAGATCACGCTCAAGAAGCCGGCCGACTACCGCGTGGTCGGGCGCTGGACGCCGCGCCTGGACATCCCCGAGAAGGTCACGGGCAAGGCGAAGTTCGGCATCGACACGTTCCTGCCCGGCATGGTGTACGCCAAGGTCGCCTATCCGCCCACCCGCGAGGGCGCCACGCGCACCGCGGTCGATGACAGCGCGGCGAAGAAGGTGAAGGGCTACGTGGCCACGGTGACGCTGCCCGAGCTGGTCGCGGTCGTGGCGACGAGCTACGAGGCGGCCGTCAAGGCGCGCGACGCGCTGAAGGTCACCTGGGACGCCGGCCCGAACGCCGCGGTCAGCACCGAGACGATCTTCGCGAAATTCGCGCAGGCCAAGGAAGACCCAGCCGTCCAGAGCTGGCACGAGCAGGGCGACGTCAAGACCGCGATGGGCGGCGCCGCGCGCAAGCACGAGGCGACGTTCACCACCGACTACGTCGCCCACATGCAGATGGAGCCGATGAACTGCGTGGCGAGCTTCAAGGACGGCGCCTACGACATCTACACGGGCAGCCAGTTCCAGACGTTCGCGCTCGGCACGCTGGCCGGCGCCCTCAAGACCGAGAACAAGAACATCCGCCTGCACCAGGCCTATCTCGGCGGGGGCTTCGGCCGCCGGCTCGAGCCCGACATCATCGTGGAGACCGCGCTGATCGCGCGCGAGGTGAAGAAGCCGGTGAAGCTCATCCGCTCGCGCGAGGAGGATCTGCGGCGCGACTTCTATCGCTCCGCGACCCTGCAGGTCGTGCGCGCGGGCCTCGGCGCCGACGGCAAGCCGGTGGCCTGGGAGAACACGCTCGTCGCCTCGCACCCCGGCCGCCGGTGGGGCAAGGACTTCGTCGACAAGAAGGGACTCGACCAGTTCGCGCTCAACGGCGCCGACCACGTGTACGACATCCCGAACCAGCTCGTGCGGGCGATTCCCGTCGACACCGGCATCTCGGTCGGCTACGTGCGGGCGGTCGCGCCGAACTACACGTTCTTCGCCGTCGAGACGTTCATGGACGAGCTGGCCAAGCTGGCCGGCAAGGACCCGCTCGAATACCGGCTGGCCATGCTGGGCTCGGCCCCACGGCTGGCCCACGTCCTCAAGCTCGCGGCGGAGCGGGCCGGCTGGGGCTCGACCCTGCCTGCCAACACCGGGCGCGGGATCGCCTGCGTGAGCGCGCAGGAGAAGAAGACACCCACCTGGACGGCTTCCGTGGTGCAGGCGAAGGTGGATCCGGCCACCGGCAAGGTCCAGGTCGAGAAGATCACGTGCGCCGTGGACTGCGGCATCGTGGTCAATCCGGACGGCGCCCGCTCCCAGATCGAGGGCTCGCTGCTCTTCGGCATCAGCAACGCGCTCAAGGAGCGCGGCACGGTGGCCAAGGGGGCCCTCGTGCAGTCGAACTTCCACGACTACCAGGTGCTGCGGATGGACGAGGTGCCCGAGATCGAGGTGCACCTGGTGGAGTCCACCGAGTACCCGACGGGCCTCGGCGAACCCGGGACCACCACCGTGGCCCCCGCGCTCAGTAATGCCATCTTTGCCGCCACCGGCGCCCGGGTCCGGCAGGTCCCGCTCCTGCCTGACCGGGTCCTGGCCGCCCTCAAGGCCAAGGCTTGAGCTAGGGGTCGAAGCCCGGCCCACCGCATTCAAAATGATAGGATGCGGTGGTGCCGGGCAACGTCATCCTCGTGGGATTCATGGGCGCCGGGAAGTCGGCGTGCGGCCGTCTGCTCGCGCGCCGGCTGGGGCGCTGCTTCGTCGAGACCGACGACATGATCGTGGGCCGCGACGGGCGGCCCATTCCCGAGATCTTCCGCCAGGACGGTGAGGAGGCGTTCCGCCGCCTGGAGACCGAGGCCGTCCAGGCGCTCGGGCTCAAGTCCGACGACGTCATCGCCACCGGCGGCGGCCTGCCGTGCCGCGAGGGCCGCATGGAGGCCCTGCGCGCGCTGGGCACGGTCGTCTGGCTGCGCGGCGACCTGGACGACCTCCTCGCCCGTGCCCGCCGCGGCGGCCAGCGTCCCATGCTGGACGGCCGGAGCCCCGCCGAGATCGAGACCCTCTACCGCGCGCGCGAGCCCTACTATGCGCAGGCCCACCTGACCGTGGATACGGCGGGCCAGACGATCGACCAGGTGGTGCAACGCGTGGTGGCCGCGCTGCGAGAGGCGCATGCACGCGTTTAGCCGGCGCCTCGCCGAGGGCCCGCTGCTCTGCGACGGCGCCATGGG
>JBKPRI010000160.1:0-3228 GCA_046734515.1 Candidatus Methylomirabilota bacterium
CACGATGAGGCTGGCGCCGTCGAAGACCAGCTCGTCCTGGCCGCCGACGGTGTTGACGAAGGCCAGGCACACCAGGTCGTCGGCGGCGCGCGTGGCGATGAGGCGCTCGCGCTGGTGGCCCTTGCCGGCGTGGTAGGGCGAAGCGTTGATGGACACCACCAGCTCGGCGCCGGCCAGCGCCTGGCGCGTCGTCGGGCCCGTGGGATACCAGATGTCCTCGCACACGTTCACGGCAAACGTGGGCTCGCCGACCGTGAACACCGGCGCCGCGCTGCCCGCCTGGAAATACCGGTCCTCGTCGAACACGCCGTAGTTCGGCAAGTACTGCTTGTGATAGATGCCGGCCACCGCGCCGTCGTGGAGCACGCCCGCCGCGTTGAAGATGTCATCGCGCTTGTCCACGAACCCCACGATGGCCGTCAGTCCCCGCGTGAGGCGGGTCACATCCTGCAGCGCGCGCAGGTTGGCCTCGATGAAGGCGGACTTGAAGAGCAGGTCCTCCGGCGGATAACCGGTGATGGCGAGCTCGGGGAACGCCACCAGCGAGCAGCCGAGCGCGCGGGCCTGCTCGAGCCCGGCGCCGATTTTCGCCACGTTCGCCTCGAGATCGCCCACCGTGGGGTTGATCTGGGCCAGACCCACGCGGAAGCGTCGCATACCGGTATTGTACCCGCCGGGCGCGGCGGGCCGCGCATTGTCACGCACGCTGCCGCCGCGATCTACGATCGAATTTCACAAGCTCCGGGTGCTACCATCCTCGGCATGACAGCCAAGGTTCCGTGGTTGCCGTCGAGATTGCCGGCCGACGCCCGCCCCGAGCGCTGCCCGCGCTGCGCGAAGGCGGCGTTCATTCCGTGGACACTGCGGCGTGACGACCGCACCAAGACCGTGATGCGCACATGGGTGTGCGTGGAGTGCCAGACGCTCCAGGAGCGCCCCGAGCCGGAGTAGCTAGTCGAGCGTGTTCAGACGGTCGATGAAGCGGCGCAGGCGTGAGTAGGACGAGCGGTTGAACGGCACGATGAGGCGCGGGCGCTCGGGAAACTCGTTGAGCTCCTGCGGCACCGGTCCCGGCGCCTGCACCACGGGCCCCTTGAGGATGTCCTCGAACTCCCGCTGGATCTGCTCGAGCCCCGCGTCGCTCAGCGCGCGCTGCAGCCGGAAGACGAGATTGTCCCCGACGATGCGCGAAGAGTGGTAGACGCGATAGAAATTGGTGACCTCGGCCACCGCCTCCTCGACACGATCGACGATCCGGTAGAAGGCGACGTCCTGGGCGTCGATGAGCCGCCGGTCGATCAGCGCGCCCTGCACGAAGCGATCCCAGATGCGCCAGTACGGCTTGGGGCCCGGCTCCACCAGCACCACCGGGACGATGCCGGTCTTGCCCGTCTGCATCAGCGTGAGCAGCTCGAAGCATTCGTCCATCGTGCCGAAGCCGCCGGGGTAGAGCGCCACCGCGCTCGCTTCCTTGACCAGGAACAGCTTGCGCGTGAAGAAGTACTTGAACGTGATCAGCTTGGGATCGGAGGCGATCCACGGATTGGCTTCCTGCTCGAAGGGCAGCCGGATGTTGAGACCGAAACTCTGCTCGCCGCCCGCGCCCTCCTGGGCGGCGCCCATGATACCGGCGCCGGCGCCGGTGACCACCATCCAGCCGTTCTCCACCATGCGCGTCCCGAACTCGCGCGCGGCCACGGCGGCGTCCTCGGTCACGGGCGTGCGCGCCGAGCCGAACACGGTGACCTTGCGCACGTTGCGGTAGGGCGCGAACACCTTGTACGCGTAGCGCAGCTCCTTGAGCGCGGTGTTCGTGACCTTGACGTCGCCGGTCGGGGTGGCGTCCTCGTGCATCTTGAGCACGGTGGTCAGCATGTGCTGGAAGTAGCCGCGGCGGTCCGGGGGGATCCCGGCGATCTCGACCAGCTCGGCGATCAGGCGGTTCGCGGCGTCGTTCTGCAGCTGATAGCGATTCTTGTCGGCCACCTTTGAAGTATACCGTCACCCCTGCCCGCGGGCCGTCAACCAAAGGCCGAGCACGATGAGCGCACCGCCCGTCAGCGTGAACACCGTGAGCGGCTCGTGTAAGAACGCCACACCCAGCAGGGCTCCGGCGATAGGCTGCACGGTCAGGAACACGGCCACCCGCGAGGCTTCCGTCCTGGCGAGCGCCCAGTTCCAGGCGAAATAGCCGAGCGCGGTGATGACGACGGCCAGATAGAGGGCGCCAGCGGCCCCGGTCGGCGTCAGCACCGGCCGGGCCCCACCCTGCCACTCCAGCAGGGCCAGGGGCACCATGGCCACGCCGCCCCATATGATGGAGCGCGCGGTCACGTCCAGCGCGTCCCGGCGCTGAAGCACCTCGCGGCCGATCAGCGAATACGAGGCGTAGCCGAGTCCGGAGAGCACGAGCAGCAGATCGCCCCGCCAGTGCGGGACGAGCGCACGCGTCACGCCGGGAATCCCGTTGACCACGACGACGATCGTGCCGAGCAGCGCCACCGCGGCGCCCAGCTTTTCCCGACGGGTCAGGCGCTCACCCAGCACCGCGGGGCCCAGCACCATGATGGCGAGCGGCTCGACGATGATCAGTAGCGACGCGTTGGTCGCGGTCGACCGCGCGATGCCCCAGTGGGCGAAGGCGAAGGCGCCCGCGAAGCCGAAGACGCCCATCCAGACGATGCGCCAGGCTTCGGCGCCCCGCGGCGGGCGCGCCTGCACGTGCGCGCGGCTCAGGGGCACCAGGATGGCCGCGCCGATCACCAGCCGGATCAGCGCGAGCTGGGCCGGCGGCACGTCATCGAGCGCGATGCGCGTAGCCACGTAGGAGGTCGCGTAGACGAGGTTGGCGACGAGGAGGACGAGATAGGCCGGGCGCACGCCCGCCTACCTTATCCGATCAGACGCGGCTTCGCAGGGCGGCGGGCTCAGGCCAGCGTGTGGCGCACCATCTTGGACTCGACCATGTAGATCACCATCTCGGCGATGTTGGTGGCGTGGTCGGCCACCCGCTCCAGGAAGCGGGAGATGAGGATGAGGCGAATGGCGCGCGGGATCGTCCGCGGGTCGGCCATCATGAACGTGAGAAGCTCGCGGAAGATCTGCTCCTTGAGGGCGTCGACGGCGGCGTCCTCGCTGCAGACCTGGCGGGCCAGCTCGGTGTCGCGGGCCACGAAGGCGTCGAGACTCTCCTTGACCATGCGCTGGGCCCGGTCGGCCATGACGGGC
>JBKPRI010000161.1:0-13474 GCA_046734515.1 Candidatus Methylomirabilota bacterium
CAGCAGGTCCGCGCGCCGGCACGCCGCCGCCGACTCCGAGGCGCCGGCGCGTCCCAGGGGGCCGATGTAGAGCGGATGCGAGCTCGGCACCGCGTCGTTGCGACCGTACGCGGTGATCATGGGAATGCCGTAGCGCTCGGCCAGCCGCACGACCGCGTCGTTGCCCCCGGCCCACGTGACGCCGCCACCCGCGATGATGAGCGGACGCTCGGCGGCGCGCAGGCGCTGGACGGCCTCGCGGATGGCCTCGGGGTGCGGCGGCAGCGGGCGGCTCGCGCGGCTGCCGTCATCGCCATCGAGCGCCGAGGCGTCCACGCGGTCGCTCAACACGTCGCGCGGAATCTCGACCAGGACGGGGCCGCGGCGGCCGCTCATGGCGGCGCGCAGCGCCGCGCGCAGGCCCTCGACGATGCGCTCCGGCCGGTTCACCGTGAGCGCGAGCTTGGTCACCGGCCGGAACATGCCGACGAGGTCGAAGTCCTGGAAGGCGTCCTTGTTCTGGTGCGCGCGGTCGACGCCGCCGACCAGCGAGATGACCGGCGAGTGCGCGACGTACGCTGCGGCCACGCCGGTGAGCAGATTCGTCGCGCCGGGCCCGCTGGTCACGAGGCACGCGCCCGGCAGGCCGGTCACCCGGGCGAGGCCGTCGGCCATGAAGGCGGCGGCCTGCTCGTGGCGGACGTTGACGTACGCCAGCGCCTTGTCGTCGTAAAGGGTGTCGAGCACATCGAGGAACGTCGAGCCGACGATGCCGAAGACGTAGCGGACGCCCTCGGCCTTCAGCACCTCGACCACGGCGCGGCCGCCGGAGATCGCGGCCATCAGAACCAGTGGAGCTTGTCGACCACGTTGCGCAGCGGCTGGCCCGCCACGAAGCGCCGGGCGTTGTCGAGCAGGACCTCCAGCCGGCGGTCGTCCAGGTAGGGACCGTGCCCCGCGGTGTGCGGCGTCATCAGCACGTTGGGCAGCGTCCACAGCGGATGCTCGGCGGGCAGCGGCTCGGTCTCGTAGACGTCGAGCGCGGCGCCGGCGATCTCGCCCGCGCGCAGCGCGGCCACGAGGTCGTCCAGCCGCGTGGTGCGGCCGCGGCCGATGTTGATGAAGAACGCCGTGCGCTTCATGCGCTGGAACTTGTCGCGGTCCATGAAGCCTTCGGTCTGGGGCGTGTGGGGCACGGTGAGGATCACGAAGTCGGCGTGCGGCAGCAGCGAATCGAGCGCGTCGGGACCGTCGAGCTTCATCACGCCGGGCGGCGCGTCCTTGCGCCGCGCGTCCACGCCGATCACCTGGACGCCGAAGGCGGCCAGCAGGCGCGCGGTCTCGGCGCCGATGCCGCCCACGCCGACGACGAGCGCGGTGGTCTCGGGCAGGTGGAGGACGCCGCTGGCCTCGCCCGCCTCGGGCTTCCACTCGCGGCGAAGCTGGCGCGGCAGGTAGAGGTGCAGCCCTCGTGCGAAGGCCAGCACGAAGGCCATGATGTGGGCGCCGATGTGGTCGTTGTAGATCTCGCGGAAGTTCGTGATGACGACGGGGTGGGCGATGAGCTCGGGGTAGTAGTAGCCGGCTGGGGGCGCCGCCTGCGGCGCCTGCAGCCAGCGCAGCGCGCGCGCCGTCTTCAGCAGCGCCGGGGGAATGGTGCCGAACGCCGCCTCGGCCTCCGGCAGGACGCGCGCGGCGTGGCCGGCATCGTCCGCCACCACCACGTTCAGCGCGGGGACGGCGGCGGCCACGCGCGCGGCCCATTCGCGCGTGGTGGCGGTCTGCGGCGGGAGCATCAGCAGCGTGGCCACGGCCGTCAGCTCAGCGTGCAGCCCTGGGTGTTGACGTACAGCGAGTAGATCGACTGGGTCGCGCAGATGAATAGCCGGTTGCGCTTCTGGCCGCCGAAGCAGAGGTTGGCGGCGCGCTCGGGCAGCAGGATGTGCCCGATCATCTTGCCCGCGGGATTGAAGATCGCCACGCCGTCGTGGCCCTCGCCGCCGCCCCACGCGCACCAGAGGTTGCCGTCGGTGTCCACGCGGAAGCCGTCGGGCACGCCCTGGCCGCAGTCGATGAAGACGCGACCGTTCTGCAATTTGTCGCCGACCACGTCGAACACGCGGATCTCGCGCGGGACCCGCCCGCTCACCACGACGTAGAGCTTGCTCTCGTCCGGCGAGAAGGCCAGGCCGTTCGGGCGCGGGATGTCGTCCACCACCACGGTGGCGTGGCCGTTGCGATCCACGCGGTAGACGTTGGTCGGCAGCTCCACCGGCGCCGTGTGGCCCTCGTAGTTGCCGAGGATGCCGAAGGGCGGATCGGAGAACCAGATCGAGTCGTCCGACTTCACCACCACGTCGTTGGGCGAGTTCAGGGGCTTGCCGTCGAAGCGATCGAGGATGACGGTGATCGAGCCGTCGTACTCCGTGCGCGTCACCCGGCGCGCGTCGTGCTCGCAGGTCACGAGCCGGCCCTGGCGATCGCGCGTGTTGCCGTTGCCGTAATTCGACGGCTTGCGGAACACGCTGACGGCGCCGGTCTCCTCGTCCCACCGCATGATGCGGTTGTTCGGGATGTCGCTCCAGATGAGGTAGCGGCCGTCGCCGAACCAGGCCGGGCCCTCGCACCAGCGATAACCCATGGTCAAGCGTTCCACCGCCGCACTGTTCACCCGGTACTTCGCGAAGCTGGGATCGACGACCTGGATCGACGGGTCGGGGATGCGTACTGGCGTTTGCATATGGGCTCGGAGTCTAGCATTCTCAGGGCGTTCCCGACAGGAGAGGAGACCCTCCGCATGCATCGTCCGAGGCTGCTCGCGTCGCTCGCCGTCCTGGCCGCTGTCACGCTCGCCGCCGTCGCCCCGGTCGCCTCGCAGACCGCCCGCAAGGGCGGCGTGTTGCGCGTGGGGATGATCGGCGAGCCGCCCACGCTGGACGCCCACGCCACCACGGCGACGATCACGCGCGAGATCACGGTCAACATGTACGAGGGGCTCTACGCGCTCGACGCCAAGCTCCAGCCGGTCCCGCTGCTGGCCGAGGGCCACGACGTGGCCGACGCCGGCAAGCGCTACACGATCCGGCTGCGCAAGGACGTGAAATTCCACAACGGCAAGCCGCTGACCTCGGCCGATGTCGTCGCCTCGCTCAAGCGCTGGGGCGGCCTCGCCAGCAACGGCAAGGCCGTGTTCAAGAACGTGGAGGGGCTCGAGGCCAAGGGGCCGAACACCGTCGAGATCCGGCTCAAGGAGCCGTCGGGCAGCCTGCTCACCGCGCTGGCGCACATCGACAACGCCGCGATGATCTATCCCAGGGAGATCATCGACGCCACCGGCGAGGGCCAGCTCAAGGAGTTCGTCGGCACCGGGCCCTACAAGTTCGTCGAGCACAAGCCGGATCGCCACATCAAGCTGGCGCGCTACGACGGCTACGCCAACCGCAGCGAGCCCGCGAGCGGCCTGGCCGGCCAGCGCATGGCCTATCTCGACGAGATCCTCTTCCTGCCGGTGCCCGACTACGCCACGCGGCAGGCCGGCATCGTCACCGGTGAGTACAATTTCATCGAGCAGGTGAAGCCCGATCAGTACGACCGCCTGAAGTCCGCCACCGGCGTCGAGCCCGTCGTCCTCAAGCCGTACGGATGGGTGACGATCGTGCTGAACACCAAGCAGGGGCTGATGACCGACAAGCGTGTGCGGCAGGCCGTGCAGGCCGCGCTCGACGTGGAGCCGATGATGCTGGCCGGGCTCGGCCACAAGGACTTCTACCGCGTGGACCCCGGCATCTTCTTCCAGGAGCAGGTCTGGCACTCGAAGGTGTCGGCGGCGTCCTACAACCAGAAGGACAAGGACAAGGCCCGGCGCCTCCTGAAGGAGGCGGGCTACGCCGGCCAGCCGCTGCGCTGGATCGTCACCACCGAGTACGAGCACCATTACAAGCCCTCGGTGGTGGCCAAGAGCCAGCTCGAGGACGCGGGCTTCAAGGTGGACCTGCAGGTCTCCGACTGGGCCACGGTGGTGTCGCGGCGCAACAAGCCCGAGCTGTGGGATGCCTTCACCACGGCCTTCACTTTCCAGCCGGAGCCGTCCGTGGCCGCGCAGATCCTCTGCGACTGGCCGGGCTGGTGGTGCAGCCCCGACAAGGACGCGCTCGTGCAGGCGCTGGCGCGCGAGAGCGACGTCAAGAAGCGGCAGGCCATCATCGAGAAGCTGCAGACCGTCTTCTACGCCGACGCCGCCCGCATCAAGGTCGGCGACTACTTCCGCCTCGACGCGCGCCGCAAGGACGTGCAGGGCTACGAGTCGGGGCCGTTCATGCACTTCTGGAACGTCTGGCTGGACAACAAATAGGAGCCCCGGAGACCATGCGAGACCTCGTCGTTCGCCTCAATGAGCTGTGCGACGCGCTGCCCTTCCAGTCGAGCTGGTACGTCAAGGACATGACGAGCGGTCAGCGGGCCGATCGTTTCGGCGGCGTGCCGGTGCCGTCGGCCAGCACGCGCAAGATCTCCATCATGATGGCCGCGCTGGCCGCGGTGCACGCCGGCAAGCTATCGCTCGACCAGAAGGTGACGATCGACAAGAAGTACCAGGACAACGACTCCGGCACGTTCCAGCATCTGACGCCCGGCTTCTGGATCACCTTCCGCGACGCGCTGGTGATGATGATCATCGTCAGCGACAACACGTGCACCGGCACCGTCGTCGACCTCGTCGGCCTCGGCGAGATCCAGCGCTGGTGCGACGCCGTCGGCATGACGGGCACCACCCATCGCTTCGGCATCCCGCCCAAGCTCGGCCGCGAGCACACGCTGGAGCAGGTCACGACGACCACGCCGAACGACCAGGGTATGCTCCTCGAGCTGATCTGGCAGGGCACGACCGACGCGGCCGTCGCGCGCAAGCTCGGCAGCACGCCGGAGCTGTGCCGGCTCGGCCTCGACATCCTGTCGTGGCAGAAGCTGAAGGCGCGCTTGCCCTCGCAGCTGCCGCTCGGCACGAAGATCGCGCACAAGACCGGCACCGGCTCCCGCGGGTTCATGGACGCCGGCATCATCTTCAAGGGCGAGCGCCCGCTCTTCATCCTGACCGCCTACACGGAGCACGTCCCCGAGACCCTGCCGAACGGCGTGCCCGGCTTCACGGCGGCCAACACGCTCATCGGCAGCCTCGCGCGCGCGTGCTGGGACGCGCTGGCGAAGTAGCGATGCCGCCCAAGCCGCTGCCGACCGAGCAGGAAGTCAAGGAGTGGATCCACGGCAAGCGCCGCAACTGGGGACGCTGGGGCAAGGACGATCAGAAGGGCGTGATGAACCTCGTCACGCCGGCCAAGCGCGTGGCGGCCGCCCGCCTGGTGAAGAGCGGGCGCTCGGTGTCGCTGAGCCGTCCGTTCCCGACCACGCCGGGCGTGAACAACGCGCTGCCCGCGCAGCACTACATGAAGGTGGTGCCGCGCGGCAAGGGCGGCTTCGCCGGCGACTACTACGGCATTTTCTATCACGGCGTGGCCTCCACCCACATCGACGCGCTCTGCCACACGTGGGACGACGAGGCGATGTGGAACGGGCGCGATCCGAAGAAGGAGATCACCCTGGACGGCGCCACCTTCGGCGCCATCGAGCACTGGAGCGAGGGCATCATCACCCGCGCTGTCATGCTCGACGTGCCGCGCCACCGCGGCGTGCCGTGCGTGACCGAGGACACGCCGGTGCACGGCTGGGAGCTCGACGACATCCTGGCCAAGCGGAACCTCAAGCTCGAGCCCGGCGACGCGGTGTGCGTCTACTCCGGGCGCGAGGCGTGGCAGGCGCAGGATCCCGAGAAGCCGTACAGCAAGGTGTTCCAGCCGGGCGCCACGCTGACCCGGCCGGGGCTGCACGTGTCCTGCCTGCCGTTCCTGCGCGATCACGACGTGTCCATCCTGGTCTGGGACATGCTCGACCACCTGCCGATCGGCTACGACATCCCGTGGGCGGTGCATGCCTGCCTCTTCGCCTACGGCTGCGCCCTCCTGGACAACGCGCTGCTGGAGCCGCTGGCCAAGGCGTGCGTGGAGGAAGGCCGCGACGAGTTCATGCTCGTGATCTCGCCGCTCAAGGTCATCGGCGGTACCGGCTCGCCTGCGAACCCCCTGGCCGTGTTCTAGAAGGAGTCAGCCATGAAGACCATCGTCGCGTTGCCGGGCGAGGGAATCGGAATCGAAGTGGTGGAGGCCACGTGCGAGGTTCTGGAGGGCGCCGGGCTGGGGCTCAAGATCCTGCACCCGCCGCAGGGCGCGGCGGCCATGAAGGACCACGGCACGCCCATTCCCGAGGAGACCAAGCGCGCCGCGCGCGAGGCGGACGGCGTGCTCTTCGGCGCCGCCGGGCCATCCTCCTCGGCGGTCGTCTCGTGGCTGCGCTGGGAGATGGATGCCTACGCCGGCGTGCGGCCGGTGCGCTTCTTCCCGGGCATGCACTCGCCGCTGGCCGAGCCCGAGGGCATCGATTACGTCATCCTGCGCGAGAACAGCCAGGATCTCTACCCGGGCCGTGAGGGTGACCTGGAGGCGCTGGCCCGCGTCATGCCGGACCTCGCCGACAAGACGGGGCGCACCATCGGCCATTTCGGCGCCGGGCGGTTCGCCGTCAAGGTCGTCACGCCGGCCGGCGTGGAGCGCATCGCGCGTTTCGCCGTCGAGCTCGCGCGCAAGCGGCGCGAGCGCGGCACGCCGGGCAAGGTCACCTGCGTGACGAAGTCCAACGTGCTGCCGAAGTCCGATGGGCTCTTCCAGCAGGTGAGCGAGCGCGTCGTGCGCGAGGCCGGGCTCGAGTTCGAGCACTTTCACGTCGACGACATGGCGCGGCGGCTGGTGCGCTTCCCGCGCCAGATGGACGTCGTGCTGTGCATGAACCTCTATGGCGACATCCTCTCCGACCTCGCCGCCGAGACCGCCGGCGGGCTCGGCCTGGCGCCGTCGGGCTGCTTCGGCGACGGCTGGGCGTACTTCGAGTCCGTGCACGGCTCGGCGCCCGACATCGCCGGCAGGGGGATCGCGAACCCGACGGCCACGATCCTGTCGGCGGCGCTGATGCTCGACCACGTCGGTCTGCCCACCGAGAGCCGGCGGCTGCAGGACGCGGTCGGCCGGGTTTATCGCGAGCGCAAGACGCTGACGCCCGACCAGGGCGGCTCGGCCACCACGCGCACGATGGCCCAGGCGGTGCTGGCAGCGTATCGCAGCGCGTGAGCGGGCCGCCGAACTTCGATCGGCAATCGGCCGTCTATGACCGCTTCATGGGCCGCTGGACGCATGCGTTCCTCCCGGCCCTCCTCCGGGCGGCGGAGATCGCGCCGGGCCAGCGTGTCCTGGACCTCGCCACGGGGACGGGCGAGTCCGCGCTGCGCCTGGCCGAGACGCTCGGCTCGCGTGGCTCGCTCGTCGGCGCCGATCTCTCGCTGCCGATGCTCCGCCGGGCGCAGGCCAAGGCCGGCGGCAAATCGATGCATCTGGTGGCCGCCGACGCGCAGTCGCTGGCTTGCCGTGACGCGGCCTTCGATCGTGTCGTCTGCCAGCTCGGACTGATGTTCTTTCCGGATCCCGTCGCCGGCGTGCGCGAGGCCCGTCGCGTGCTGCGGCCGGGCGGCCGCTTCGGCGCGCTCGTCTGGTCCGAGCGCATGCCGTGGCAGTCGGTGCTGGCCGAAGAGCTGGTCGTTCACCTCCCCGACCGGCGCGCCGAGCTCTTCGTCAGCGCCAGCCTCGGGACGCCGGTTCGGCTCGAGCGCGTGCTGCGTGACGGGGGCCTTCGCGACGTCCGGGTGACCACGCACACCCAGATGATGGAGTTCGCCTCGTTCGACGCGTACTGGTCGCACGTGGAGGACGGCTCCATTCGCATCGGGCAGATGCTCCGTGACGTCCCCGCGGGGACGTCGGCGGCCATCCGGGAGCGGCTGCGTGGCCGGATGGCGGC
This sequence comes from Candidatus Methylomirabilota bacterium, assembly GCA_046734515.1. Classification (GTDB taxonomy): domain Bacteria; phylum Methylomirabilota; class Methylomirabilia; order Rokubacteriales; family CSP1-6; genus AR5. The sequence goes on from JBKPRI010000161.1 coordinate 7,933, forward strand.
GTACGCGGCGGGCATCGGGCTCGTGCTGCCGACGGATGTCCTCGTCGGCGTGGGCGCGAAGTGATGCCACGTCTCGGCGTCCTGGTGCCGTCGGGGAATCCCACGATCGAGCCCGAGCTCTATCGCATGGCGCCGCGCGGGCTGACGATCCACTTCGCACGGCTGGAGAGCCTGGCTGGCGATCCCGGCGCCGCCGACGGCATGGCCGAGCGCACGCTCGGCTATCTCGATTCGCTGGAGCGCGCGATCCGCTCGCTGGAGGCGCTGCGCCTGGGCGCCGTCGTCCTGTCCCACACGGCGGTCAGCTACCTCACCGGCTTCAAGGGCGAGGCCGGGTTGCTCGATCGGGTCGCGCAGCTATCTGGCACGCGCCCGCTGACCGCCGCCACCGCCATCGCGGAGGCGCTGCGCCACCTGGGCGCGCGACGGATCGCGCTGGCCACGCCGTACCCCGAGATCATCGCGAGCGCCGGCCGCGCGTACTGGACGGATGCGGGGTTCGACATCGTCGCCCACCGGGGCCTGGACGGCGTGACGAACATCTACGAGGAGACCGAGGAGCGCGCCTATACGCTTGGGCGCGCGGCGGACGCGCCGGGCGCGGACGCCGTGCTGATCAGCGGGACGGGCCTGCCGACGGCGGGCGTCGTCGAGCGCCTGGAGCACGATCTCGGCAAGCCGGTGGTCACGAGCCAGACCGCCACGCTGTGGCGGGCCCTCGGATTGCTGGGGTTCGGCGAGACCGTGAGCGGGTACGGGCGACTGCTTCGCGGCCGCTGACGCACGAGCGAGGGAGGCGAGCATGCAAAGGCGCAACGTCCTGCTGGTCTATCCGCGCTTCGCCGACAATTCCTTCTGGAACTATCGCGAGACATGCGAAGCGGTGGGTCGCCGCTGCCCGGCCCCGCCGCTTGGCCTCATCACCATGGCGGCCCTGTTGCCGGCCGAGTGGACACTGCGGCTGGTCGACTGCAATGCCGAGCCCTTGACCGACAGCGATCTCGCCTGGGCCGACCTGGTGATGACCGGTGGCATGTTCGTGCAGCAGCGCGCCACGCTCTCGATCATCGCGCGGTGCCGTGCGGCGCGCGTGCCGGTGGTGATCGGCGGACCCGATGCGACGTCCAGCCCGCACCTCTATGCGGATGCCGACTTCCAGGTGCTGGGCGAGGTCGAGCCGGTGATGGCCGACTTCGTGGCAGCGATCGAGGATGGCGCGACCTCGGGGCGCTTCGAGGCGACACGCTACACGACGGACGTCAGGACCTCGCCGATCCCGCGCTTCGATCTGATCAGGTTCGATCACTACCTTCAGATGAGCGTGCAGTTCTCTCGCGGCTGCCCGTTCGCGTGCGAATTCTGCGACATCATCGAGCTGTACGGGCGGGTGCCCCGCGCGAAGAGTCCGCAACAGGTGCTCGACGAGCTCGACGCGTTGTACCGGCTCGGCTGGCGCGGCCATGTCGACGTCGTCGACGACAACCTCATCGGCAACAAGAAGGCGGTCAAGGCGTTCCTGCCCATCCTGGCCGACTGGCTGAAGGCGCGCGACTATCCGTTCGAATTCACGACCGAGGCGTCGATCAACCTCGCCGACGATGCCGAGCTGCTGGCGCTGATGCGGGCCGCCAACTTTTTCGCGCTGTTCGTCGGCATCGAGAGCGCCGACGCCGAGACCCTGATGGCCACGCGCAAGAAGCAGAACACGGGCCGTGACCTCGCGGACAGCGTCCACCGCATCTATGCCGCCGGAATGTTCGTGGTCGCCGGCTTCATCGTCGGTTTCGACGCCGAGCGAGGCGCCGTCGCACCGGGCAGCGCGGCGCTGATCGAGGCCGCCGCCATCCCGATCTGCATGATCGGCCTGCTCTGGGCGCTGCCGAACACCCAGCTCTCCCGGCGGCTCGCGCGCGAGGGGCGTCTGTCCGAGGACTACGAGGTCAACGTCGCCGAGGCGGGGGACCATTGCACGCAGGGGCTCAATTTCGTCACGCTCCGGCCACGCCGGGACATCCTGGCGGACTGCCGCGATCTGATCGGCGAGACCTACCGCCCTGAGCGCTACTTTGCCCGGGTGAGGCGCATGGCGCGCATGCTCGACGCGCACGCGCACCGCGCCGCGATCCCGCTCCGTCGCGACCTCTACGAGGTGCTGCGCCTTGGCTGGCGCTGCCTGGTGGTCGAACGGGAGCTGCGGCGGGAGGTGTGGCGAACGGTGGTGGACTGCCTGCGCCACAATCCGGGCGCTCTTCGAGCGGCGCTGCGCATCACCTCGCTGTACCTGCACTTCGGCCCGTTCGCCCGCCGCGTGGTCGCCGAGCTGGACGACCGCATCGAGGAAGCTGCTGACGACGTCGCGTACGTCTCGCGCGCCTAGAGCGTCTGGCTCCAGGCGCGCGTGCGGAGACCCTCGGGGTCCCAGCCGCCGCCGGCGGTCAGCCACGCGACGGCCTCGCTGGGACTCTCGGTGGCGAGCACGAAGAGTCCGGCGCCGTCGGCGAAGAAGCCACCGAACGCCGCGCGCTTGTCGCGCTGAAGATCTGCGAGGCGCTGTCGCGCCAGACCGTGGTCGAGCGGCGTGCCCTCCACGAGCGTGCGCTTGAGGCCGGCGTCGAGCGGCGGGGGAGCGAGCGGCTCGAGGAACTCGGTGAACACACGCGGCTGACGGGTGGAGAAGAGCCCCGCTTTCTGGAAGACGTTGTCATCGAGCAGACGCTCGAGCTCGTGCAGGTCCGCCACGCGATAGATGATGTGCGCCGCCGAGCCGTCGGGCTCAGGTCCGCCCGCTACCACGCGGCCGTCGCCGCGCAGGCCCGTGAGCTGGGCGAGATGCGCGGGACGGAACGGCAGGCGGCGCTCGTTGTAGTCCGGCGCGCACGTGAAGGTGACGTGAACGATCATCGGGGCCTACGCCGTGACGAGCGCCTCCGCCCTGGCGCGGCCGAGGCCGAGCGTGTCGCAGGCGTCCAGGATCTCGCCCCACGTGGTCGCATCCACCTCGATGCCCTCGCGCGAGCGTTCGGCGCGCGCGAGCCGCTCGGGGTCGCCGGGCACCAGCACCGGCGCCTTGGGATCGGCGGGCGGCGACGCCTTCACGAAGTCGACGAAGCCGTCCACCTCGCGGCGGAACCAGTCCACGCCGGCGAAGCGCGCGGGGTCGATCAGGATCGACAGCATGTTGTTGATGATGCCGCCCAGGCGCGGGTTGCCGGGCTGGATGCTGGGACCGCCGGACAGCGTGGTCGCGAGCAGCTCGGTGACGATGGCGAGGCCGTAGCCCTTGTGCCCGCCGAAGGGCAGCAGCGCGCCGGTCTTCTCGGCGTACATCACGTTGGGATCACGCGTGGGCACGCCGTGCTGGTCGATCAGCAGGCCCGGCTCCACCGGGTGGCCCTCGTTCTTGGCCACGCGGATCTTGCCCATGGCCACGGCGCTGGTCGCCATGTCGAGCAGGATGGCGGGCTGGCGCTCGGTGGCGGGCAGCGCGATGCATACGGGATTGGTGACGAACCGCGCGTCGGTGCCCCGGAACGGCGCGACCAGCGCGCGATGGTCGGTGACGTTGACGAAGTGCAGCGAGACGAGCTTGGCGGCCTGGGTCAGCTCGCCGTACATGCCGATGCGGCCGACGTGATGGGCGTTGGCCAGCGTCACGACGGCCACGCCGAGCTGGCGGCAGCGCGCGATGCCCGCCGCGATGGAGTCGCCGGCGACCGAGCGCCCATACCCGCGGCCGCCGTCGAACATCAGCGCGGGCCCGTCGTCCTTCACGGTCTTGGCTTTCGTGTTCGGGATCAGCAGGCCCGCCTTCAGGTGCCGCACGTAGCTCGGCATCATGCCGACGCCGTGGCTGTCGTGCCCGGCGAGATTCGCCGCGACGAGGTGCTCGGCCACGAGGTCGGCCTCGCCGTCGGCGCTGCCGCCGGCCTTCACCATGGCGCTGACGAGCCGGCGGAGGGCGTCGGCGGAGGCGCGCACTACTCGACCTCCTTCAGGCGCAGGATCTCCGGGCGCCCGTCCATGAACTCGCCCATCTTGCGGCCGAGCGTCTTGAAGTGCTCCGTCGCGCGATGCGCCTCGACGGCGGCCTGATCCACGTAGCGCTCCATGAACACGTAGGTCCCCGGCGTCTCACCGGTGTGCAACGCGTACAGCTTGCACCCCGGCTCACCCGCGTTGACCTTGGCCACCAGCTCCTTGGCCACCGCCTCGAACTGCTTCTCCATCCCCGGCTTGATCTTCAGCGTCGCCACGACCCCGAGCATGACGCCTCCTTATATGTACTCGGAGGGGGGCTTCGCCCCCCTTCCGACGCCCCTCGCGCAGAGCGCTCGGGGCTGCCTCCCCCGAGAACAGGATTGCGCCGGCTTAGCCGGCGCTCGAACGCGCCCCGTCTATAGCGGGGCGGGCATCAGGAGTTGGGACCCCGCTCCATCGAGACGGGCTGCCAGCGGCGCAGGCTCGTCTTCTCGAGCACGCCGGGGTTCACGCACGAGCGCGGCCAGCGGCCGGTGAGCGCCAGCGCGATCTCGGCGCCGACGCGGCGGCGCCGCACGGGGTCGAAGCGCGCCGAGGCCGAGGCCACGTGCGCGGTCAGGATCACGTTGTCCATCTTGAGCAGCGGGTTCGTCATGTCGATGGGCTCGGTCTCCACCACGTCGAGGCCGGCGGCGGCGATCCAGCCTTCTTCAAGCGCCTTGATCAGCGAGGGCTCGTGCACCGTGGGGCCGCGGCCGGTGTTGATGAAGATGGCGGTCTTCTTCATCTGACGGAAGTGCTCTTCGCGCAGCATGTGATGCGCGTCAGGCGTGGATGGCGCATGCATGGACACGATGTCCGACTGCTTGAGCATCTCGCTCAGGCTGGCCGGCTCCACGCCGTACTGGCTCATCACCAGCTCCTCGACATAGGGGTCGTAGGCCAGCATGCGCACGCCGAACGGCCGCGCGCGCGTGGCCACGGCGCGCGCCACGTGACCGAAGGCCACGAAGCCAAGCGTCTGGCCCATCAGGCGCGGGAACTTGTAGAGCATCGGCCGCCCTTCTTTCCAGCGGCCCTCGCGCACGAGCTTGTCCTGCACGACCAGGCGGCGGAAGGTGCCGAGGATCAGCGTCATCGCGTGGTCGGCCACTTCCTCGATGAAGGTGTCGGGCACGTTGGTGACGGGGATGCCCTTGGCGGTGGCGGCCGCGATGTCGACGGAGTCGACGCCCACGCTGCCCAGCGCGATGATCTTGCAGCGCTCCAGGCCGTCGATCATCTTCCGCGTGATCGACCGGCCCTTGGCGTAGAGCGCGTCGCAGTCGTGCGCGGCCTTGGCGAATTCGGCCTCGTCCTTGGTGTCGATCTCGACGATCTCGGCCCCGAGCGGCGTCAGGGCCTCCATCTCGTAGTCGTAGGTAGCGGGGCCTCCGTACGTGGTGCCTCCGGGTGTCGCGACTTTGAACTTGGCCACTGGATTCTCCTTATTGAAGGGGAACCTTATTGAAGGGGCACCCTGAAGGGTTCCCCCTTCCCCTCCGTATCCGGTATTCCGTTATTC
>JBKPRI010000162.1:0-6843 GCA_046734515.1 Candidatus Methylomirabilota bacterium
GATCAGCACGAAGGCGGGCGTGATGAGCCCGTAGCCGAAGACGTGCTCCTGCTCCCACCACTCGCGCACGCGCGCCCAGCGCCCGTGCTTGACGGCCTGGGAGAGCTCCAGCGCCCTGGGGGCGACGGCCATGGCTATGGCCCGATGACGCGGCGGCGACCGATCCGGACACTCATGGGCGCTCCTGACTTCAACGGAACGTCGGCCAGAGGTCGAAAGGGATGAAGTGGGGTGGTTCTACTGCCGCAGCCCCACCTTGTCAAGGCGGGTCACCTGTCAGGTCAGGCGGCGGGGCGCTTGGCGACCAGGAACGTGAACTTGCCCTTGTGGACGATCTCGCCGCGCTGGTTGATGACCTCGCGCTCCTCGATGACCACGCCGCCGTCCTTCATCGAGCGCTTGGTGACCGTCTTCGAGCGGCTGAAGATCGTGTCCCCCACCCGCACGGGCGAGAGCGCGTGCCACTCGAAGCCCATGAACGCCAGCACCGCCAGCGGCGGCTGAGGCACGCGCCAGCCGAGCCCGGTGGTGAGGCAGAGCGGCAGGATCTCGGGGACGGCGCCGGCCTCGAGCGGCTCGTCGCGCGTGAGCCCGGCGTACAGCGTTACGTGCGCCTCGGTGATCGTCATGGCCGGCGTCTCGAGCACGCCGTGGAGCGCCACGTCCTCGAAGTAGAACTTGGCGGGCTGGATCATCGCCACGGCCGCGCCGTCAGGCGGGCCGCCGCTCCACCATGAGGTCGGTCTCGCCCTCCTGCACGACCTCGTCGCGCTGGTTCAGCACCGTGCGCTCGACGGTGACGACGCCGCGATCGCCCTTGGCGGTGTCCTTCTTCGCGGTCACCTTCGCGCGCACCCGGATGGTGTCGCCGATCTTGATCGGGCCCTTGAACTTCCAGCGCAGGCCGACGAAGGCCAGCGTGGCGTAGGGCTGGGTGGCGCGCGTGAAGAGACCGGCCTGGATGGCCAGGCCGAGCAGCCCGTGCGCGATGCGCTCGCCGAAGAGCGAGGACTTCATGAACTCGGCGTCGGTGTGCAGGATGTTGTAGTCGCCCGAGAGCCCCGCGAAGATCACGATGTCGGTCTCGGTGACCGTGCGGCCGGGCGACTCGTATTCCTCGCCCACCTGGATGTCGTCGAAGAAGCGCCGGGCGTCGGTCATCGGGAATGTGAGGATAGCACGCGCGCTCCGCGCACCCGCGTCACTTGATGGCGCCGACGGTGAACCCCGCGATGAAGCGGTCGAGGAAGAAGTTGTAGAGGAGCGAGATCGGCACGCTCGTCACCAGGCAGGCGGCCATCAGCGAGCCCCAGTAGTAGACGTCGCCGCGCACGAGCGCCACCGGCACGCCGACGCTGACGGTCATGCGCTCCACCGAGGAGATGAACGTCAGGCTGTAGACGAACTCCTGGATCACCAGCGTGAGCGCGAAGATCACCACGGTCAGCAGCCCGGGCACCGACAGCGGCAGCACCATGCGGCCGATGGCGCCCAGGCGGCTGCAGCCGTCCACCATGGCCGACTCCTCGATCTCCTTCGGCAGCGACTTGAAGAAGCCCATCAGCAGCCAGGTGCAGAAGGGCACCGTGAAGGTCGGATAGATCAGCACCAGCGCCCACAGGCTGTTCTGCAGCCCGAGCAGCGACACGAGGCGGGAGAACGGGATGAACAGCAGCGTGGAGGGCACCAGGTACGTCAGGAAGATGCCGATGCCGAGCCGCTCGCCCCACCGCCCAGTCAGCCGGGCGAGGCTGTAGCCGGCCGGCACCGCCAGCAGCAGCGTGACGGCCACCACCACCACGCCGACGAAGAGCGTGTTGCGCAGCCAGGTGAGGTAGAGCGTCTGCGCGAACAGCAGGCGCAGATGATCGAGGGTCGGCGGCATGTTGAAGATGAACGGGTTGTGCGCGGTGTTGGCGGCGCCGACGTAGAGGTCGCCGTTCTGCTTGAAGGACGTGACGACCATCCAGTAGAACGGGAACACCGCGAAGGCGATGAAGCACAGGATCGTCGCGCGATGCACGACGACGTCGAGCGCACGCCGGAGCGGTCGCCGCGCCGCCATCAGCCGACCTCCGCCGAGCGCGCCGAGCGCAGCATGACCACGGCCAGGACGACCAGGATCGGCACCAGGAAGATGGCCACCGCGGCACCGCGCCCGACGTCACCGCCCAGCACGCCCTCCTGGAAGGCCAGGCTGGCCAGCACGTGCGTCGAGTTGAACGGGCCGCCGCGCGTGAGCAGGTAGACGACGCTCATGTCGGTGAACGTGAACACGACGCCGAACAGCACCGCCACGGTGAGGATGGGGCGCATCATCGGCAGCTCGACGCGGAAGATCCGCGCGAGCAGGCCCGCGCCGTCGATGGCGGCGGCCTCGCGCACCTCGTTGGGGATCGAGGTCAGCCCGGCCAGCAGGATGACCGTGGAGAACGGCAGCATCCGCCACACGTGGATCGTGATGATGGCCACCATGCCGAGCGTGGGATCGCCCAGCCAGTAGTACCAGTCGCCGGGCCCGAGCCAGCCGGCCACCTTCAGCACCCAGTTGATCACGCTGAACGTGGAGTCGAAAATCCACAGCCACCCGAGCGTGGCCAGCGAGATGGGCGCGGCCCACGGCATCAGGATCAGGAAGCGCGCGAGCGCCTTGCCGCGGAACGACTTCATGAGCGCGCGGGCCAGGATGTTGCCGAGCACCATCACCGCCAGCTGCGAGACGAACGTGAAGATGAACGTGTTGCGCAGGGAGCGCTGGAAGACGGCGTTGGCCAGCACGCTCTTGAAGTTGCGCAGTCCCACGTACGAGAACTGCAGGCTGCCCGCCGAGGAGTTGGTGAGGCTCAGGAAGAGCGCCAGCAGGAAGGGCAGCGCGACGAGGAGCGTGATGTAGAGGACCGCCGGCGCGAGCATCGCCACCCCGAGCCGGCGATCCGAGCGGCGAATGGTCTCGCCGCCCCGGACCGCCGGCACCGTGATGACTGCGCTCACGCTGGGTCCGCGGCTACTTGTCCTTACCGCCGCCCGGCACCATCTTCTTCTGGCGCCACTTGTTGAAGATCTCCTTGGCGCGGTTGGAAGCCTCGGCCATCGCGTCCTTCGGGGACAGCGCGCCGGTGGCCGCCTTGGCGAACATGTCGGTCAGCACGTAGGTGTCGAAGATCTCGCCCTCGGCTGGGTTGGCGAAGCCCGGATAGCCGAGGTTGGTCGACCACGGCAGCGACTTGGCCAGCAGCGCCAGCTTGTCGGCCGGTGCCGAGCCGAACGGATCCTTGTTGCACTGGGCCGTGATCCACGCCGCGCCCGACTCCGGCTTCTTGGCCAGCGGCGTCCCCGGCTCGGCGGCGGCGCCGAAGAACGACGGGAAGTTGTAGAGCTTGGAGCCGAGCATCGAATCGCGCGAGGCATCGACGAGCGCCGTCAGGAACTCCTTGGCGGCGTCCTGGTTCTTGGAGAACTTCCAGACGACGTACCCGCTCATGACGTGCTCGGAGGCGAGCTGTGCCTTGGGCCCCTTGAGCGCGGGCGTGAAGAAGTAGTTGTCCAGCACCGGCAGCTTGTTGTCCTGGGCGGTGCGGTACGCCGAGATCGAGTTCAGGATGTAGGCAGTCTCCTGGGCGTTGAAGGCCTGGTTGTTGGAGGCCGCGTTCCAGGAGAGCACCGCCTGCGTCATGCCGACCGAGTAGAGCTTCTTCGTGTACTCGAGCGCGGCCAGCGTCTCCGGAGAGTTCAGGACGACATTGCCTTCCTTGTCCTGGATGGAGCCGCCGTGGCACCAGAGGATGTTCCGCACGGCCATGTTGGAGTCGATGTCCTGGCTCAGGCCGATGCCGATCGGGATCTGCATCTGCGGCGCGGCCTTCTTGATCTCCGGCGCCGCCTTCACCAGGTCGTCGTAGGTCACCGGCCCGTTCGGCATGCCGATCTTGGTCCACACGCCCTTGTGATAGTTGCCGGGGTCCGGCACCCACATGTCGGACAGCGCGAACTGCTTCTTGGTGAACGGGTTGTAGGTGGAGCGGTGGGCCAGCTCGACCTGCTTGCCGTACTTCTTCTCGAGGTTGCCGACGACGTCGCCGAGATCGATCACGTGCTCCTCGAAGGCGGACGCCAGGCCGAGGAACATGTGGATGTCGTGGCCCGCCTGCGCGGCCACCTCGGCCGTCGCGCGCGGCACGACGTCGGCAAAGCCGACGTGGTCGACCGTCACCTCGACGCCGTGCTTGGAGCCCCAGTCCTTCGCCCACGGATCGAACCACTTGTCGTAGGCGGGCACGAAGTGCGCCCACTGGAGGATCTTGAGCTGACCGGCGGCGCGCGCATCGCGCACGAGGACCGTTGGACCCGCTGCCGCCGCGGCCGCGCCGATCGCCACCAGCTTGCCGCCCTTCAGGATGAACTGCCGCCGCGTCTGCATGTGCCCCCTCCGTCGTTGAAGGTTCAGAATCCGGCCGCACGGCCGGCTGGGAATTACGCAAAGAATACCATATGATTCAGAGCGGTCGGGCGCTCTGGACCCCGAGAAGGAGGACGCGCGTGCGCTTCAGCGACACCCGGCTCGAGCCCATCTGGGCCAAGGTCCGCGCCGAAGAGCGGCTGAGCCGGGAGGACGGCCTCACCCTCTTCGCCACCGACGACCTCCTCGGCGTCGGCCGCCTGGCCGATCACGTCAAGTCGCGCCGCGAGGGCGATCGCGTCTACTTCGTCATCAACCGGCACATCACGCCGACCAACGTGTGCGTGCTCTCGTGCTCGTTCTGCGGCTTCGCCCGCAAGCCCGGCCAGGCCGGCGCCTACGAGCACACCATCGAGGACATGGTGGCGATGGTGAAGGACGAGACGCGCGAGGTGCACATCGTGGGCGGCCACCATCCCGACTGGCCGTTCGAGTACTACGAGCGGATGATCCAGGCCATCCACGCCGCGCATCCGGAGACGCAGATCAAGGCGTTCACCGCGGCCGAGATCGACTACTTCTGGCGGCGCTGGAAGATCGAGCCGAAGGACGCGCTGGCCCGCCTGAAGGCGGCCGGCCTGCAGTCGATGCCCGGCGGCGGCGCCGAGATCTTCTCCCCGCGCCTGGCCAAACTGCTCAAGTACACGGGCAAGGCCGATCCAGAGCGCTGGTGCGAGATCCACGGCATCGCGCACGGGCTCGGCATCTCGACGAACGCCACGATGCTGTACGGCCACGTGGAGACGCACGCCGAGCGGGTCGAGCACCTGCTCCGGCTGCGCGAGCAGCAGGACGCCTCCGGTGGCTTTTCGACGTTCATCCCGCTCACCTACCAGGAGGGCGCGACCCAGCTCGTGCCGCGCCGCACGCCGCCGAGCGACAGCCTGCGGACGATCGCGATCTCGCGCCTGCTGCTCGACAACTTCGCGCACATCGAGGCGTACTGGGTGGTGCTCGGCGAGGCCACGGCGTCGATCGCGCTCAACTTCGGCGCCGACGACGTCAACGGCACGCTCGAAGACGAGCGCATCCAGCACCTCTCGGGCGCCCAGACTCCGGCCGGCCTTGCCCGCGAGCAGCTCTTCCGGATGATCCGCGACGCCGGCAAGATCCCCGTCGAGCGCGACGCCCTCTACAACGTCGTGCAGGTCTACAACTAGTGCTCGACTCGATCCGGGCAAAGACGGTCAACGGCAAGCGCCTGGACCGCGAGGAAGGCCGCTGGCTGCTGACCGACGCGCCGCTGCTCGAAGTCGGCGCGCTCGCCAGCGAGGTCCGCTTCGTGCGTCACCCCGAGAAGGTCGTCACCTTCGTGATCGACACGAACCCGAATTACACGAACGTGTGCATCACCGACTGCCAGTTCTGCGCGTTCTACCGCAAGCCCGGCGACAAGGAAGCGTGGACGCTCAGCGTGGACGAGGTGCTGGCCAAGGTGGAGTTCGCGGCCTCGAAGGGGGCCACCACCGTGCTGCTGCAGGGCGGTCACAATCCCGCACTGCCGCTCGACTACTACCTGACGCTGGTCCGCGAGACCCGACGGCGCTTCCCGCAGGTGACGCCGCACTTCTTCACCGCCTCCGAGATCACGCTGATGGCCGAGGTGGCGAAGACGACGATTCCCGACATCCTCGACAAGCTCTATGAGGCCGGCCAGCGCACGATCCCCGGCGGGGGCGCCGAGGTGCTCTCCGAGCGTGTGCGCACGCGCATCGAGCCCAAGAAGGGCGGCCCCAAGGCCTGGCTCGACGTCCACCGCGCCGCCCACCGCCGCGGCTTCAAGTCGACCGCCACGATGATGTACGGCCACGTCGAGACCACCGACGACCTGCTCGACCACTTCGACGCCATCCGTGAGCTCCAGGACGAGCACGCGGGCTTCACCGCCTTCGTGCCGTGGTCGTTCAAGCCCGGCAACACGCTGCTGGAGAAGTGGATCAAGCACTACAGGGGCCCGAATGCCTATCTCCGGATGCTCGCCGTCTCCCGCCTCTACCTCGACAACTTTCCCCACGTGCAGGCGTCATGGTTTTCCGAGGGCAAGCAGGCGGGCCAGGTGGCGCTGCACTTCGGCGCCGACGACTGGGGCGGCACCCTCTTCGAGGAAAACGTCCACAAGGCCGCCGACTACGTCAACACGATCTCGGTCGAGGAGATCGTCACGCTGATCCGCGAGGCAGGCTTCACTCCCGCCCAGCGCACGACCGAGTACGAGATCCTCCAGCGCTACTGAGCGAGCAGAGGCTACGGCCGCCGGACCTCTCGTGCCAGCGCGAGATGGTGGCCCGGATACGAGCGGCGCGTGCAGTCGATCAGCGTCTGCAGAAAACCCGAGGCATACGACGGGAGATGGCGGCGTGCATCCCACACCGCGCTCGCCCAGAGCC
>JBKPRI010000163.1:0-14477 GCA_046734515.1 Candidatus Methylomirabilota bacterium
TGGGCGATCACGGGAAACGCGACGACGACGATCAGAGCCCTGGCGAGCCTGGCGGCGTTCACGGTGCCTCCCGCGACACGATCGTCCGGCCCCGTTGGCCGGAATGAGCACGAGGGCCAGTGCGAACCCCGTGCCCGGCCCGGCGAGGGCGACAAGTACGCAATTTCCATGGGGTGGCGGCGGGGTTGCGTAGGGCGCCCGCGCCGCTATTTGACCATCGGGCGACAAAAATTGTCGCCCGCGAGTCAGGGCGAGGCCCTCATGGGATGCGCCACGCAAACACCAGCACCGCGGCGACCGCCGCGTGCAGCGCGTGGCCCGCGATTCACAGCGGGCAGGGCTGGCGCAGATCGACGAGCAGCACCCACACGAGGTAGAGCCCGACCAGCACGCTCGCGGCTGCCACGAGCAGGAACGGCCACGGCACCGCGAGACGGCCGCTCATCATCCACGCCAGCGCGAGGCCGAGGCACGCCACGTTCCAGGCGATCCCCACGTAGACGTTCGGCGCGCAGCCGAAGAGCCGCGCGTACGGCGTTCGCACGACGATGGCGCAGGACGACGTGTCAGCGCCGCAGGTGCGGAACAGCACGCCCAGGCCGTGGCGAAGTCCGGGCCAGCGGTCGAGGATCAGCGCGGTGAAGTAGAGGTTGATGAGCAACGCGGGGACGGTCAGTGCGACGAGGGCGATCGCCAGGGTCACGGGCGCCGCTCCTCCAGCACGAGCGCTTGCAGCACCCGCCCGAGAGTGCCGCGCGCGTCGCAGATGCGCGTGTCCGCCAGCCCGATGCCGTGCGGCTCATAAGTCGAGATCGAATCGAGACCGACCCACTCGCCCTCCAGCGGACGCGACAGCGCCAGCGTGAGGTCGGCGTTGACCGCCGTCTGCAGCCGGTGGTCGATGGCCGCGCTCACGCCGCTGCCGGAGTCGGCCGCGATCAGCACGCGCTCGAGCGGCGAGGGCCGCGCGCCGGGCAGGAGCGGCACGCGCTGCCGCATCCACGCCGCCGCGCGGCCGCTGCCGAATTCCCCGCGCGCCAGGCGTGTCTCCATCGCGGTGTGGTAGCCGTCGGGCTCGCGGAAGAACGGGAACTGGAAGGGCGCCGACGCCGCCGGCGGCGGCAGCGCGTCCGCGTCGGACGCGCCCTTCACCGACACGGCCTCGCGCCGGATCAGCGTGATCGTCGCGTGCGCCACCGCCGTCTCGCCGTGAAGGAGCTGACCGACCCAGCGCTGCACCTTGGAGCCGTGGCGCAGTGGCTCGAGGCGGATGCGCAGGCGATCGATCGGCACCGGCCGGAGGAAGTCGATCGTGAAGCGCGCGACGGCGAGCTCGGGGGCCGCGGCCTCGACGGCGTGCGCGATGAGCGCGGCGGGCGGGCCGCCGTGCTGGTGGTGCGGACTCCAGGGGCCGCGCGTGTGCGAGGTGGCGACCCAGGCGTCGCCGTCGGGCACGAAGAAGGCGTCGGTCACGCGCCCAGGCTCGGCGAGAGCGTGCGTCCCGGCCGACGCAGCAGCCCCACGGCGATGCCGATGTTGAGCACGTTCCACAGCACACCGTTGAGAAACGCCGCCTGGTACGAGCCGGTCAGGTCGTAGATCACGCCGGACATCCAGCCGCCCAGCGCCATGCCGAACACCGTCGCCATCAGCACGGTGCCGACCCGCACGCCGGCCTCTTGCGGCGGAAAGAACTCGCGGACGATGACGGCATAGGAGGGCACGAGCCCGCCCTGGAACAGGCCGAACAGCGCCGACACGACATAGAGCGAGACGAGGCTATCGAACGGCAGGAACAGGATGAGCGCCAGCGCCTGCAGGCTGGAGCCCACCAGCAGCATGCGCCGCCCGCCGATGAGGTCGCACACCCAGCCGGACGCCAGCCGGCTCACCACCCCGAAGCCCAGCATGAGCGACAGCATCTGCGCACCGCGCGCGGCGCCGTGCCCGAGGTCGGCGGCGTACGCGACGATGTGGACCTGCGGCATCGACATCGCCACGCAGCAGCTCAGGCCGGCGATCACCAGCAGGACCTGCAGGGCGGCGGGCGACATGCCGAGCGGCCGCGGGGTCGTGGGCGCCGCGTACCCGCTCACGGGCGCGGGCGCCGTCAACGGCGATCGCCGCCGCAGTGCCAGCGCGAGCGGCACCATGGTCGCCGCGCAGAACACGGCGATGCCGAGATACGTCCAGCGCCAGCCCATGGTCTCGATGAAATGCTGCACGACCGGTGGCCAGACGGTGCCCGCGAGATAGCTGCCGCACGCGATGATGGCCACGGCGATTCCGCGGTTGCGGGTGAACCACAGCGAGGTATCGGCGATGACCGGCGCGAAGGAGACCGAGCTGGCGACGCCGACCAGCAGGCCCTGGGCGAGGACGAACTGCCAGAGACTCGTGGCGTGACTGGCGGCGACATAGCCGAGCGCCAGCGTGACGGCTCCGCCGGCGACGGGCACGAAGATGCCGAAGCGATCGGACAGGCGCCCCATCACGATACCGCCCAGCCCGAAGCAGATCATCGTGGCGGTGTAGGGCAAGGACGCGGCGGAGCGCGCGACGCCGAACTCGGCCTGCACGGCCGGCAGCACGACGATCACCGACCACATGCCCACGCCGCCGATGGCCGACAGGAGCAGCGCGGCGAACAGCCGCGCCCAGGCATACGGAGATTCCGGCTGCGCCTCGGACATGCGACGTTCAGTATGCCGCCGCCGTCCGGATTTGTACCCGGCCAATCCCGCGTCGCGTAGAGCCGATTGGCTCGGCGAGGATCCCTCGACTAGGAGCCGGCGAGCGTCCTCAGCGCGGCGAAGAGCTGGCCCTCGGGACGCGCCAGCTCCTCGAGGATCGAGAAGTGATCGTGCCCGGCGATGGGTGCGTAGCGGCCCGGCAGCCCGCGGCCCTGCCACGCCTTCCAGTATTCGTCCGACTGCCGGATCAGCTCGGGCAGCTCGTCGAGTCCGACGGCGACGATGAGCGGCGCCGCGCGGCCCGGCAGGTGCCGGATGGGACTGTTGCGCTCCGCCTCGGCCGGATCGAGCCCGAGCTTCTCGTTGAGGTAGTTGAGGCGAATCGGCTCGAGGTCGTAGAGCCCGCTGATGGCGATGCCGCCTGCCAGGCGCGCATCCGTCATCGCCGCGGCCGTGAGATGCCCGCCGGCCGAGCTGCCGGACACGAACACGCGGCCGGGATCGCCGCCGAACTCCTTGGCGTGCTCGATCACCCAGCTTACGGCGCTCCGGACCTCGGCCACGATCTGATCCAGGCGCGCCGTCGGCGCCAGCGTGTACTCGACCTGCACGACGTTGAAGCCAGCCGGCAGCGCCGCCTCCCCCACGAACGCGTAGGGCTCCTTGTCGTTCAGCTGCCAGTAGCCGCCGTGGATGAACACCAGCGTGGGCGCGCCCGGCCGCCCGCTCGGAAAGACGTCCAGCCGCTGCCGCGCGCCGGCGCCGTACGGCACGTCGATGCGGCCCGCGTGCCGGCGCCGGAACGCGTCGCTGCGCGCCGTCCGGTCGGCGACGTAGGCATCCCGCTTGGCCAGGCCGACGGCGGCGGTGTTGTTGTAGGCGGCGTCCAGCGCGGCGCGGTCCATTCCCCGGTAGAGCATGGCTGACCTTATTACGCGATCCATCACGCCACTGCAAGCCGCGCGGCGGCCTCTTGACAGGGCCGTCGCGCGCACAGTAGATGGGGGCGGACGCGCGCAGGATGTGATGACGCCTCTCCCCCAGGAAGCTCAGGTGGCACGCTGGCGGCCGAGCATCCGCTCGCAGCTCGTATGGTCGGCGGCCGGCATCCTCCTGCTCACGGTGCTGCTCTTCGTCGCCGCGGCGTATCGCCTGGTGGTGGTGCCGGCCGAGCGTGAGATCGCGACCAACGCGATGCAGCTCGCCTCTACCAAGGCGGTCGAGCGCGTGCGCGCGCTCCTGGCCGGCGTCGAGAACGTCGTCCGCACCGGACGTGAGTGGGGCGCGGCCGGCCTCATCGTCGTCGACGACCCCGAGCGATTCACGCGAATGATGCTGCCGATGGTCGACGGGCGCGCCGAGATCACGGGGGTGCTCCTCGCAAACGAAGACGGGCGCGAGGTCTTTCTGTTCAAGAACGCCGAGGGCTGGAGTACGCGTCTCACCGACGCCGTGCGGCATCCCGGGCGTCAGCTCTGGCGCCGCCTGACCGGGGCCGGATCCGTGGTCGAAGACTGGCGCGAGAGCACCTACGATCCGCGCCAGCGGCCGTGGTTCAAGGGCGCCATGAGCCTCAGGCGAGAGAGCGACGTGCACTGGACGGAGCCCTATCGATTCTTCGCCGCGAACGAGCCGGGGGTGACCGTGTCGATGCGCGTGGACAGCCCTGTCGCAGGGGGCCCGGCCGTGATCGCGTTCGACATCAACCTTCGCGATCTTTCCGCCCTCAGCGCCTCGCTGATGATCGGCGCACACGGTGGCGTCGCCATCCTGACGGCCGATGGCCGCCTGATCGGCTTGCCGCGCGGCGCCGCGCCCCGGAGTGACGCTCAGACGGGCGCGCTCCTGTTGAAGAAGCCCTCCGATGCGGGCTTCCCGGAGGTGGACGCCGTTCTCGCGCGATGGCCGGCCGCCGGCCATCCGAAGCCGATCATCGTGCAACCGCCGGCTGCGCGCGATGCCTGGCTGGGCTGGATCGAGTCGGTGGGGGTCGGTGACCAGCGCATCGTGGTCGCGGCCGCCGCGCCTCAGAGCGACTTCGCGATCGGGGGGCTCCGGCACGCGGCGGCGATCGGCGCCATCCTGCTGGTGGCCTTCGGCATCGCCCTGTTCCTCGCCCGGCACGGCGCCCGTCGCGTGGCGGCGACGGTACGCGCCCTCGCGGACTCCAGCGATCGCATCGGCAATCTCGACCTCGACCGGCCGGTGACCGTCGCGACGCGGACGCGTGAGTTCCAGGATCTCATCCGGTCCCAGGAGCAGATGCGCCAGGCGCTGCTCGCCGCCACGCGCCACCTCGAAAAGACCGTCGAGGAGCGCACGGCGGAGATCGCGCGGCAGCACCGGGAGCTCCAGGCCAACTACACCCGCCTTCGCGAGCTCGAGACCCTGCGCGAGGGACTGACGCAGATGATCGTCCACGACCTGCGGCAACCCCTCACTGGCCTGGTGGGATATCTCGACATGACAACCCAGCCCCAGAAGACTCCGGCAGAGGTGGGGCGGTACGTCGAGCACGCGCAGCGCAATGCCGACCGGCTGCTGACGATGATCAACAATCTCCTCGACGTGGCGAAGCTCGAGGAGGGCAAGTACACGGTGCGGCGCGAGCCCGTGAGTCCGCGGGCGCTGGCCGACGACGCGGTCGCGAACGTCGCCTCACTGAATCCACGCTGTCGTGTCGAGGTCGAGGCCGAGGCGGCGCCGGCGCAGATCAGCTGCGATCCCGAGCTGATCCGCCGCGTCCTGACCAACCTCGTCACGAACGCGGTCCAGTTCACCCGGGACGGCACCATCGTTCGCGTGTCGGTCGAGGACGGTCCTCGCTCGGTGATCTTCTCGGTGGCCGATCAGGGGCCGGGGATTCCGGTCGCGTTTCACGCCCGCATCTTCGAGAAGTTCGGCGCGCCGGCCGCGCCACGGAACGTCCGCCGGCTCTCGACCGGCCTGGGGCTGGCGTTCTGCAAGCTCGCCGTTGAAGCCCACGGGGGTCAGATCGGCGTGCAGAGCGAGGAAGGCGTCGGCAGCATCTTCAACTTTTCCCTTCCCGCCGCGTCGTGAGGGGCATCCCCGGCCCGCGAACCACACGCCGCGATCGGGAAAAAGAAGATCGTGAACGCGCCTTCGGACGCCGAGGTGATCGGCCGCTCGCGGGATGACCCCGAGGCCTTCGGGCTCATCTACGACCGCCACGCCGCGACCGTGCTCCGATTCCTGGGCCGCCGGGTAGGCGCCGAGTCCGCGGAAGGGCTGGTCGGCGAGCTATTCCGGATCGCGTTCGAGCGGCGCCGGACGTTCGACCCGTCGCGCGCGAGCGCGCTGCCGTGGCTGTACGGGATCGGCTCGAACCTCTTGCTGAAGCACCGGCGCGGCGAGGCGCGGCGGCTGCGCGCCAGCGCCCGGCTGGCGGCCGACGAGGCGGTGGACCGGCGCGCGAGCGCCAGGTCGCTCGATGCCCGCCTGCTCTTCCCGCGCGTGGCCGACGCGATCGAGGCACTCCCCGACGGCGAGCGCGAGGCGCTCCTGCTCTTCGCGTGGGAGGACCTCTCGTACCAGAGCGTGGCCGAGGCGCTCGACCTGCCGATCGGCACGGTGCGCTCGCGGCTCAACCGCGCCCGCGCGCAGCTACGCGAACTGCTCGAGCCCGGCGGGAAAAAAGGAATGAAGCCGCGATGAAGCCGGAGGACCTGGCGAGGCAGCTGCGACGGGAGGCCGTGTTCGAGCCGGCGGCGCTCGACCGGGGCAAGGCCATGCTCATGGCCGCCATCGGACGGGAGGCCGAGGCCAGGCGGCGACCCACGATCGTGCCCCAGGTTCCCTATCAGGACATCCGTGCCGCGCTCGCGTTCCTGGAGCGCGCGTTCGGGTTCCGCGAGCTCCCGGCCGCGCGGTTCGTCAGCCCGGATGGCGAGCTCCTGCACGCGACGGTTGAGTTCGGCGGCAGCCTGGTCGGCGTGGGCGGGCAGGGTCACCACGGCGCCGTCAGCCCCATGAGCGGCGGCGTCGAGAGCCAGTTCATCAGCGTGCAGGTCGACGACATCGACGCGCACTATCGGCGTGCCGTCGCCGCGGGCGCCCGGGTCGCCGACGAGCTGCGCGATCAGTCCTGGGGCGAGCGCACCTACTGGGCGCTCGATCTCGAGGGCCACCGCTGGCGCTTCGGCCAGCCGATACGTTGAAGAAGAACATCCCGCTCCTCTACGGGTTCTCCTTCTTCGATCAGTTCATGATCGTGATCGCCGTGTGGGTCCCCTATCTGGCGATGAAGGGGATCGGCATGCGGCAGTTCATGGAGCTGCAAGCCGTGTTCGCGATCGTGATCCTCAGCGGCGAAGTCCCGTCAGGATTGCTCTCGGACCTGTGGGGACGGAAGAAGACGCTCCTGCTGGGTGCGGCGCTCAAGGCCATCAGCTTTTCTCTCCTCCCGCTGTGGAGCAGCTACGAGGGCTTTCTCCTCTACCACGTCATGATGGGCATCGCGCTGAGCATGATCTCCGGAGGCGACGTGGCGCTGCTCTACGATTCGTATCTCGCCACGGAAGGCGAGAACGCCCGAGGCGCGGGCATCCTCGGCAACGCGAAGCTCGCGGCCCAGATGGGGACGGCCGTGAGCGCGCTCGTGGGGGGCGCCGTCGTCACCCTGTCCTACGGGTATCTGCTGTGGGCCAACGCGATCCTGAGCTGGATCCCCGTACTCCTCGTGCTGTGCATCACCGAGCCGCCCGCGAGCTTCGAGCGGCCGAAGAAGTGGACCCAGAATCTCAAGGACGTGCTCTCCGCCACCCTCGTGAGGGACACAGCAACGCGGCTCGTCTTCCTCAATCTCGTCGTCTGGGGAAGCGGCTCGCTGGTGATGTTCTGGGTGAACCAGAAGTACTGGCAGGAGAGCGGAGTGCCGCTGGCCGGGTTCGGCGTCCTGCTGGCGGCCTACAACCTCGTCGATGGATTCGCCGCGCGATCCGCGGCGCTCGGCGTGAGGCGCTACGGGCGCCGGCCGTTGCTCGCCGCCACCGGCATCTTGCCCATCGTCGCGTATTTCGGGATGGCCGCGTTCCTCGGCTGGGGCGGGATCCTGTTCGGCTTTCTGTTCAAGGTCGGCCGCGGGCTGGGCGAGGTGCTGTTCCTCGAGGCGCTCAACGCGCGGATCTCCTCCGCCTTCCGCGCGACCGTGATCTCGCTGGCGCAGCTGGGCATCCGCGCCTCCTTCTGTCTCCTCGGCCCGCTCGTGGGCTACGGGATCGACGCCTGGGGCATGCCGTCCGTCCTGGCGGCGCTCGGCATCGTCTTCTCGATCGTCTTCGTCGGCCTGCTCCTGCCGATGGTCCTTCGCGAACCGGCGCTGACGCGGAAGCCGGCGGCGGTGTGAGTCCGGTCGACCCGGTCGAGGCCACAAGAAAGGAGCACTCACTATGGCCCCTCAGGGCCGCGCGACGCGCCTCTGGAGCTCGGCGATCACCTCGGGCGCCACCGCGGTGAACCGTACGACGAAGCCGGGCCCGTCCACCGGCGGCGTCGAAACGACCTTCGCGTAAACCTCGGCCGGCTCACCCTCGCCGTCGATGACGGGAATCCAGATCTTCACGTTGCTGAGCGAGGGGACGACCGTCTCCGTGCGAATCTCGGCGCCGGCGGCGGACAGCCGCGTGAGGCCGGCTGCGGTCACGCTGGTCCCCACGTGCTTGTCCTGGAGCACCGCGAACCGGATCGCGATGGGCTCCACGAGCTCGACCATCGGCGTCGCGGGCAACGCTTCGAGGTGGAGGTGATGGACACCGCCCAGGCCGTCGACCTGCCAGACCGTCATCGGGCGCCGCGCGCCCTTGGGCTCGATGCGGAAGCTCGGCCCGAGCTTCACGATCGACTCGACCTCGGCCAGCGTGCTCTCGGAGATCAGGATCTGCCCGCCGGTGGTGTAGGACTCGATCCGTCCGGTGAGGTTCACGTTGCTGCCGACCGCCGCGTACTTCATGCGCAAGTCCGAGCCGATGTTGCCGACGATGACCTCGCCGGTATGAACGCCGATGCCCATCTCCACCTCGGGCAGCCCGGCCGCGCGGCTGCGCGCGTTCACGTCGGCCATCGCCTGCTGCATGGCCACGGCGCAGGCCACCGCGCGTTCGGCATCGTCGGGCGCCACCGTGGGCGCGCCGAAGATGACGAGAATGCCGTCGCCCATGATCTCGTTGATGGTGCCGTGATATTTTAGGATCAGCTCCACCATGCTCTGCAGATAGCCGTTGAGGAATCGGACTGCCGCCTCCGGTGACAGCCGCTCGGCCACGGCCGTGAAGCCGCGCAGGTCCGACATCATCACGGTCACCTTGCGGAGCTCGCCGCCCAGCGCCAGCGCCTCCGGCGAGCTCAGCAGGCTCGCCACCACGTCGTCGGACACGTAGCGGCCGAAGGTGTCCTTGATGAACTGGCTCCGGGCCTCGGCCGACTTGATCTCGGTGAGGTCGTGGGCCGCCCAGACGACGGACGGCACGCCGCCCGCGCTCTGGCGCATGACCGCGCTCGAGAACAGCACGGGCACCTCACGCCCGCCGTGGATCTTGTAGATCACCTCGCGGCCGCCGATCCTGCCGTGACGCAGCACTTCCTCGAACCAGAGCCCGTGTTCGACGCCGACGGCGCCCGCGGCTGCCGCGATGTCTGGGATCAGGGCGCCCACAGGCTGGCCGACGGTCTCCGCCTCCGTGCGGCCGAGCATGGTGCACGCCGCGGGGTTCACGGTCACGATCGTCGCCTCACGCCAGTCGGCCTCCCCCGCGGGCGGATTGACCACGATCACCGCGTCGGTCATGGAGTCGAGGATGCTGTTGAAGTGATCGCGCGACACGGTGGTCTTCTGGAGATCGCCCGCCATCCGGTTGAACGCGGTGGCGATCCGGGCGATCTCGTCGCGCCCGCGCGCCTGGAGCCGGTGCGCGAGGTCGCCGCGGCCGAGGACGTCCATGCCGACGATGAGTCGATGGATGCGCTTGGTGAGCGAGCGCGCAAGCACCGCGGCGCCGACGATCACGAGTCCGGCAATGACGAGGCCGGTCCACTCGAGGACCCGTCGCAGCCGGGCGACCGGCGCGAAGGCCTCGACGAGGTCGAGCTTGGCCACGATGGCCCAGTCGAGGTCCGGAATGGCCAGAGGCGCGTAAGCGATCAGCGCCGGCTCGTTCCGGTAGTCCGGCCCGGCGAACGTGCCGGTCATCCCGCGCAGGGCCGCCTGAGAGGCGGTGGTCGTAATCGGCTGGAACAGGACGGTGCTCCCGTGTGCCTGCATCCGCTGGAGCAGATCCGCCGAGATGCCGGCCTTCTTCTGCTCCTGGACGTAGCGCTCCGGGGCCTCCAGGAAGAACCGCGAGTCGCTCCGCATGCGGCGGTCGGAGCCGACGAGGTACGTCTCGCCCGTGCGTCCGAGTCCCTGCTCCGCCCACCGCCGGTTGCCGGTCATGATGACGTCGATCTGGTCGAGGGGGATCTGCAGCGCCAGCACGCCGAGGCGCTGGCCCTCGTGGAAGATCGGCGCGAGCACGAACGCGGCGGGCGCGCCGAGCGCCGGGAGGTAGAACTCGAAGTCGACGAGCTGGATGAAGTCGGCGTCGATCGCCCGCCCAGCGAGGCGTACTCCCTGGGCGAGCTTCGTGTTCCGGTACAGTGGCGCGGCCAGCGTCTGTGCAAACTCCACACGCTTGGCCATGGCATAGACGACGCGCCCGGTCTCGTGATCGATCAGGAAGAGATCGGAGTAGCCGAACTGGCGGGCGACCGACCGCATGAACGGATTGAGGCGGGCGTGCACGTCGGAATAGCGGCCGCCGCCCCCAGGACGATCCAGGCGGTCACGGGCGCTTTCGGGGTTGGGATTCTCGACCATGAAGAGCGTCTGCAGCATCACCGCCGCGTCGTCCTCCGGCATGAGTCGCGCGAGCTCGTCGCTGCCAGCGACCTCCGGATCGAGCGCCTGCAGGCGGGGGAGGAAGTCGAGCTGGTAGTAGCGCTCGAGCAGTGTGCGGGCGCGGGACCGCTCGCCCGCGGGGCGGCGCGCCGCCTCCGCCTGCAGCTCGCGATAGGCACTCCTGAACTCGCCCATCGCCATCCTGATATCGTGCGATTCGGCGAGGTTGAGCGCCGCCCGCCGCCGGTCGGCGAAGTACACCTCGATCTGGCGCCGACGCTCCCCGAGAACCGAGGTCAGGTGGCTCGTGGAGGCTTCCGCGAGCGCGGCCTCCGCGCGGCGATAGGCCTGCACGCCGGTGGCCGCCAGGGTCAGCAATCCCACGCCAAGAAGCGCCGCGAGGAGCTTGACGCGGAGCGAGAAGAGTCGCACCGACCGCTGCTACTTGGTTTGCGCCGTCCGAACCCGCAGGCCGGCACTCACCCGCCGACCAGCCTCGGCTCGAACGGCGCAAAGTAGCGGCGCCAGAGATCTCGGTAGCTGCCGTCGCGGCGCATCTTGGCCAGCCAGCGGTCGACCCAGTGGATCAGCCCGATCTCGCCCTTGCGTGCGGCGATCGCGAAAGGACGCGGCGCGAGGGGCTGGCCGGCCGCCCGCAGCTCGGCGTCACGCTGCGCGAGGCCGAGCAGCACCACGTCGTCGTACACGAAGGCGGCCACCGCGCCGGTCTTCACGGCCTCCACGGCGGCGTCGATCGAGGCGAGCGGCACCAGCACCGCTCCCGACTGCAGCTCGGCGACGTCCTGCTCGTGAACCGACCCCCTGATGACGCCCACGCGCTGGCCGGTCAGGTCGACGAGGCGCTGCACCGGGCTCGGGCGGCGGACGAGCAGGAGCGCCCCCGACACGAAGTACGGATCCGACAGCTCGACCAGCGTGCGTCGCTCCTCCGTGGCCGTCACCGTGGCGATGACCAGATCGACGCGGCCCGTCTGCAGGGCCTCGAACCGGGTGGCCGTCGTGATCGTGACGAGCTCGACGCGGCGCTCGTCATCGAACAGGACCCGCGTGAGCAGCCGGGCGATGTCGATCTCGAACCCGACGGGTCGTCCGCTCGCATCCTGCGAACCGAATGGGGCGGCATCCGCCTTGACGCCCACACGCAGGACGCCGCGCGCCCGGATAGCCTCGAGCGAGGAATCAGCGGCCGCAGGTACGCCCGCGGCGGCAATGAGCGTGACAACCGCGATGGCCGCGAAGCAATGCAGCGTCGGCATCAACATGGACGCCTGATGCTGCGGCCCCCTCGAGGCCCGCGGTATCGGACCTTCGGCCTACGCCGAGCCGTTCAAAGACAAATCGGCCACTCTCGATCTCGCGGCTTTCTCAGAAGCCTATCTTCGGAGAAGTCCAGCAAGACCTTTTGCGGCCCTGCCTCGCCATCGGCTAAGCGCACTGCGTCCTGAAAGTCCTTCACTGAATACCGCACGATCGCCGGGGGCGTGAGTGTTCCGTTCGACAGCATGGCGAGGAGGTCGCTTATCGCTGCCCGCACTTCGGCGAGGGGCTGGGAACTTGCCCAACGCGGAAGCCACCACCCGCGAACGGTCGCCGTCGAATAGATCAAGCGCGGAGCAAAGAGCGGCATGACGAATTTTGCGGGATCCGTCTGCCAATGGCTGGAGAGGGCTTCATACACAAGCATTGGTTCCAGCGGGGGCGAGGTTGCGGGTAATCTCAGCGCCAAGTTCCCCGGCAACGCAGTCGCCCTGAGATCCTCGTCGGCTGTACAGATGACCTCATGGCCTCCGAGGTATACTGCTGCGCCAGTTGAAGCACCAACTTCCCGACGCTGGATGCAGCCGCCGTCTGGAGGAGCCAGTCGCCCGCCTTGAGATTGTGACTTGATCTCGTCAACGCCCATGCCGTCAGAGGATTCGTGCACGAGGTGGCGGCGGCCCGATCGTCCACGCCGTCCGGAACGGGCACGGGTCTGTCTGCTGGGCACACGATCTGCTCGCGGCAGGTGTGCCACGTGTGAACGAAGACCACGCGAGTTCCAACACTCAGACCTTGCACGCCCGGACCGAGAGCCTCCACCCCCCCAACACCTTCGCGCCCGGGCTGGCCGGCAATTCCGGCTGATAGCCATAGCGCCCGCGCACCATGTGCAGATCCGACGGGTTGATCGGGCTCAGCAGCATTCGGACGAGCGCGTCGCCAGGGGCCAAAGGCGCAGTAGGGACCTCTGCCAGCTTAGAACCTCCCGGATCTCAGCTGCGCTGGAGGACCCTCACTCTCGCACGTCACTTACTTCGTAGGGCTCGGGTCCAATGGCTGCCCGGCCTTGCAGCCGGTGCTCATCCAGTCGTCAGACGGACACTCCGTGATCTTCGGCGCAATGGTGGACGCCTCGCAGGGCGGCGCTGCCTTACCAAAGCTGGCCCACAGTGCCTGCATCTGCTCACACGGCGGCGCGTGGCCGAAGGGCAAAGACGTGCTGCGCCCGCCGCGCATGATGCTGGACTCGACGTAATACGTCGTGTAGTGCTCCAGCGCCTGCTCCTGCGTCTGCCCGAAGAACCGTACGAGGATCTCGACGCCCCGGTGGCTCGCCTCGATTTCTTTCCGGTTGATCTCGTTACGCACCTCGGCCGGCATCGTTACGTCCTGTCCTGTCTGGAAAGCCTTGACCGCGTCCTGGTACGAGATGCGATGGTCAGGGGGACGATGCTCGAGGGTGGCGTGCCCAAGCTCGTGGGAGAGCACCACGAAGAACTGTGGGCCCGTGAGTGTGCTGCTGCAGAGGAAGATCCAGCTGTTGCGGTAGGAGTACGTATCTCCTGCTCGTCCTCCGAGCCCCGGTGCGGCCGAGGCATAGATACGCACGCTCGGGACCGCATAGGCCTTCGTCACCTGGTCGGCAATCCGTTGGGCCTCTTTCAGTGCCAATGACTGTTCCGCATTGAGCCGCGTCAATGCGGTAGAGCACCCCCCGAGCAAGCAGCCGACGGTGACCACCACGAGCGCACAGGCGTGACCGAGTGAGTGGCGGATCATTTCTTGTTGATGAGATCGCACGGCTGGAATGGCGCGGCGTCGATGGAACAGAGATTCGGGAGGCCGTAGGCTCCCTCGAAAGCACGCCAGAGGCCAGTCAAACGCCGTCGCCAGCCGGCGCGGATCAGGGAGACCGACCTACGCAAGCCGCGGTGCGGCTCGCGGCCTCGTGTGGCGTAGGGGCGTAGGCGGCCGCCATGCCGTATCCTCGCTAGCCTGGAACGCTACATCGATGGCCGGGACGGCGGCCGCAAGACCAATTTGGAGGAGGAGGTCATCGACGGCGTCAAGACGGGGAAATGGACTTGCCCGTACGGCGGCCGGACGTGGTATCAGCAGGGCGCGCGGCCGTTCAGGCCGCCAAACTTCTAGGCCCTCCCCCGGCCTGCAGGCATCAATCAAGCCCCAAAAGCAAATCGGCCACTCCCGCGGTTGCGGAAGTGGCCGATCAGTGTTGGTGGGCCGTCAAGGACTCGAACCTTGGACCCGCTGATTAAGAGTCAGCTGCTCTACCAACTGAGCTAACGGCCCAACACCGTACTTCACCAGTGGTGCGCCCGAGAGGATTCGAACCTCTGGCCTTTGGCTTCGGAGGCCAACGCTCTATCCAACTGAGCTACGGGCGCCCGCGATCCTGCGAAATGCTTGGGGTGACCGAGGGGAATCGAACCCCCAACCCCCGGCTCCACAGGCCAGTGCTCTAACCAATTGAGCTACGGTCACCGCGCGCCGACGCGAGGCTAGATAGTACCGAAACTACGTGCCCTCGTCCATCTCGCGCGGGGACGGACCGCCGTCGATCACGATGGTCTCGCCGGTCATCCACGACGACG
>JBKPRI010000164.1:0-15600 GCA_046734515.1 Candidatus Methylomirabilota bacterium
GTACAGGTCGGTGATGCCGCGCACGCCGTCGCGCAGGGCACCTCGCGAGAAGACGTCGCCGCTCTTGAAGCCGAGCTGGCGGCGGAGCTCGCTCTCGGGCAGCAGGGTCACCCCGGTCATCGTGATGGTGCCGACCTTGTACTGCAACCCCTCCACGACGTCGATGGTGATGACGACCTCGGCCTTCTCCCGGTTCACGGCGATGTCGCTGCGCTCGACGCGCATCTGGACGTAGCCGTTGTCCTGGTAGATGGCCATGATGCGGTCCAAATCTTCCTCGAGTCGCTGACGCTGCACCGTGCCGCGGAGGACGAAGTACTGTCGCTCCTTGGTGGCCATCACGTCTTTGATCTGACCGTCCTTCAGCCCCTTGTTGCCGTGGAAGACGATCTTGTCGATCGTGATGCGGCGGCCCTCGTTGATCGTGAACACGACCTTGACGTCGCCGTCGCCGAACTTCTCCACCTCGGGGCTGATCTTGGCCTCGAAGTAGCCCTCGTCCTCGTAGGCCTCCTTGAGCTTGTCGATGGCGCGCTGCACCTCGACCGGGTTGTAGACGCTCCCGAGCTTGAGGTCGATCTTCTCCTGGAGCTCGGTCACCCCGATACGCGAGCTGCCCACGAACTCCACGTCGCGCACGAAGGGCCGCTCGACCACCACGTAGGTGACCTTCACCCCGCCCTCGAAGTCCTCGACCTTGAGCTGGACGTCGTCGAAGAAGCCGAGGTTGAAGATCGAGCGGATGTCCTCGGAGGCCTGGGAGGGGTTGAAGGGTGACCCCACCGTGGAGCGGACGCGGCCCAGGATGACGGCTTCCTGGACGCGGCGATGCCCCTCGATGGTGAGCTCCTTGATGACGACGGGCGTCGGGGCGTTCCGCGGGATCTGCGGTTGCGCCTCAGCGAGGGAGACGAGGAGCGCGAGCGCCGCCAAGGCGACGACGAACGGCCGACACACCCACCCCCTGGGAGTCACCGGGCCGTCAGGCTCGCGCGATCCGCCGACTAGTGCTCAGCAAGCTCGAGCGGCGCGTCGGCAGCCTGGGGCCGGGCTTCGCGGAACACGAAGTTGCCCCCTTCCACGTCGACCTCGATACGCGCGCTGTCGACGAGCTGGCCCCGCACGATGGCTTCCGCCAGTGGGTCCTCGATGTGTTTCTGGATCGTCCGGCGAAGCTGCCGGGCGCCGTACGTCGGGTCGTATCCCTTCTCGACGAGGGCGGCCTCGGCCGCCGGCGTGAGGATGAGCTCGATGCCCTTCTCGGTAATCTGCTTGTTGATCTTGGAGATCATCAGTCGAATGATCGACTTGATGTGCGTCTCGTTGAGCGAGTGGAACACGATGATGTCGTCGATCCGGTTGATGAACTCCGGCCGGAACGCCCGCTTCATCTCCTCCATGACACGGTCCTTCATCTTGTCGTAGGAGGACTCGTCGGACTCCTGCAGGAAGCCAGGACTCGTCCGCTTGCCGATGATGCTGGTCCCGAGGTTCGACGTCATGATCAGGATCGTGTTCTTGAAGTCCACCACGTGACCGAGCGAGTCGGTCAGGCGGCCGTCGTCCAGCACCTGCAGCAGCATGTTGAAGACGTCCGGATGGGCCTTCTCGATCTCGTCGAAGAGGACCACCGAGTACGGCCGGCGCCGCACCTTCTCGGTCAGGAACCCACCCTCTTCATAACCGACATAGCCGGGGGGCGCGCCGAGCAAACGCGACACGGAGAACTTCTCCATGTACTCAGACATGTCCACGCGGATCAGCGCGTTCTCGTCACCGAAGAGGTACTCGGCCAGCGTGCGGGCGAGCTCGGTCTTGCCGACGCCGGTGGGGCCGAGGAACACGAAGGAGCCGACCGGACGCTTGGCGTCCTTGAGGCCGGCGCGCGAGCGGCGGATGGCCCGGGCCACCGCCTTCACGGCGTCGTCCTGGCCGATGATGCGGCCGTGCAGGGCCTCTTCCATGCGGGCCAGCTTCTGGGATTCCTTCTCCTCGAGCTTGGCCAGCGGGATGCCCGTCCAGCGGGAGACGATGAACTCGATGTCCTCCTCGCCGACCGACTGCACGCCCTTGCCCTTGGTCCGCTCCCACTCCCGCTTCATCTCCTCCTCGCGATGCTGGAGGATCTTCTCCTTCTCGCGGAGGGACGCCGCCTTCTCGAACTCCTGCGCCTCCAGGTACATGTCCTTCTCGCGGCGCACGCGCTCGAGCTCCTTCTCGATCTCCTTGAGCTCGGCGGGCGGCGTGAGGGCCATGAGGCGGGTGCGCGACGAGGCTTCGTCGATCACGTCGATGGCCTTGTCGGGCAGCTGCCGGTCGGTGATGTACCGGTCGGCCAGCATGACGGCGGCGCTGATCGCCTGCTCGGTGATCTTGACGCGGTGGTGCGCCTCGTACTTGTGGCGTAGGCCCTTGATGATCTCGATGGCCTCGGGCACGCTCGGCGCCTTGACGATGACGGGCTGGAAGCGGCGCTCGAGCGCGCCGTCCTTCTCGATGTACTTGCGGTACTCGTCGAGCGTGGTGGCGCCGATCGTCTGGATCTCACCGCGCGACAGCGCCGGCTTCAGCATGTTGGAGGCGTCGATGGCGCCCTCGGCGGCGCCGGCCCCGATGAGCGTGTGCAGCTCGTCGAGGAACAGCACGACGTTCTCCGACTGCCGGATCTCCTTCATGACCGCCTTCAGGCGCTCCTCGAACTGGCCGCGGTACTTGGTGCCGGCCACGAGCGCGCCGAGGTCGAGCTGCAGCAGGCGCTTGTTGACCAGGACGTCGGGGACGTCGTGGGTCATGATCTTCTGGGCCAGGCCCTCGACGATGGCGGTCTTGCCCACGCCGGGCTCGCCGATCAGCACCGGGTTGTTCTTGGTGCGGCGGGCCAGGATCTGGATGACGCGCTCGATCTCCTGCTCGCGGCCGATGACCGGGTCCAGCTTGCTCTCGCGAGCGAGCTGGGTGAGGTCACGCGCGAACTCGTCGAGGACCGGCGTCTGCGAGCGCTTCTTGGGTCGGGGGTAGTACTGATCGCCGAGGAGCGCGAGCGTCTCCTGCCGGACCTCGTCCAGCCGGGCGCCCAGCGACTCGAGAATCTTGGCGGCGATCGACTGGCCTTCCTTCATGAGCCCGAGGAGCAGATGCTCGGTGCCGATGTAGTTGTGCCCGAGCTGCCGCGCTTCCTCGATGGAAAGCTCCAGCACTCGCTTGGCCTGCGGGGTGAACGGCACTTCGCCGAACGTGAGCGTCTTGGGGAAGCCGGCCAGCGCACGCTCGACCTCGGCCTTGACGTTTTCGAGGCGGAGTCCGAGACGCTGCAGCACCGCCGTCGCGATGCCCTCTCCGTCACGAATCAGGCCGAGCAGGACGTGCTCGGTGCCAACGAAGTCGTGCCGGAAACGGCCCGCTTCCTCGCGAGCCAAGATGATGACCCGTCGCGCCCGCTCGGTGAACCGTTCGAACACTTTTTCCGTACCCCTTTCGCCGGCCGTTGGGCGCCGTTTTTTACTGCGACGACGGCTAGTTAGTGAAAACTGAAGTCAGTATATCCCCCGACTGGCACTGTCGCTAGACTTTTTCTTCACGAGCAATTAACGCTGCGAATCTCAAGCCATCTACACCGGAAGCCCGCTCGGGGCCTCGGCGCTCGGTCCGACCTCACGCGCCCGCCCCTCTACCAGCCGATAGATACGGTCCGCCCGCCGGGCCAGATCCGGGTTGTGGGTCGCGATGAGGAAGGCGATGCCTCGACTGGCCTGCAACTGGAGGAAGAGATCGTAGACCACTTCACTGGTTTTGGGGTCCAGGTTGCCGGTCGGCTCGTCCGCCAGGATCACCCGGGGCCCGTTCATCAGGGCACGAGCGATCGCCACGCGCTGCTGCTCGCCTCCCGATAGCTCGCCGGGGCGATGGTTGAAGCGATCCCCGAGACCGACTTCGGCCAGTGCGGCGGTGGCCCGCTCGCGGGCCTCGCGGTGCGGGCGACGCGAGACGAGCGCCGGCAGCATCGCGTTCTCGAGCGCCGACATCTCGCCGAGGAGGTTGTAGAACTGGAAAATGAAGCCGACCTCCTGGCGACGGTAGCGCGCGAGCGCCGCCTCGCTGCGCGCGAAGAGATCCTCCCCGTCGAAGAGCACGCGGCCGGCCGAGGGCCGGTCCAGCGCGCCCAGCACATGCAGCAGCGTCGACTTGCCGACCCCCGAGGCGCCGACGAGCGCCACCACCTCGCGGTGCCCCACGGTGATCGACGCGCCCCGCAGCACGCGCACCGTCTCGGGCCCCGTGCGGTACTCCCGCTCGAGCTCCTCCGCGACGAGCAGCGCCGCCGCCTCATTCATAGCGCAGGACGTCCACGGGGTTGAGACCGCCGGCACGGCGAGCGGGAATGATCGTGGCGAGGAAGGACAGCCCCATCGTCACGGAGATGATCATCAGGAAGTCGGGGACCGAGAGCCGCATCGGGAGATAGTCGATCTGATAGACGTCGCCGGCCAGACGGATGATCTTGTAGGTGTTCTGCACCCAGATCAGCGTCAGCGCGACCGCGCTGCCCATCACCGTGCCCACCACGTAGATCCCCATGCCCACGGCGAAGAACACGGCCGCGATCGAGGGCCGGGTGGCGCCGATCGATTTGAGGATGCCGATCTCCTTGCGCTTGTCGGCCACCAGCAGCACCAGATGGCCGAGGATGGCGAAGGCCGCGACCAGCGAGATGATCGTGAGGATGAGGAAGAGGGCGAGCTTCTCCAGCTGGAGCGCGTTGAAGAGGTTACGATTCATGTCGCGCCAGTCGCGGACCCAGTAGCCGGGGCCGACCGCGCGGCTCACGGCGCGTCCGACCTCGGCGGCGGCGAACGGATCGACCAGCTTCGCCTCGATGCCGGTGACGCCCGGCAGGCCCGCGAAGTCACGTGCGGCGTTCAACGAGAGATAGGCGATCGACGAGTCGTACTCGTGCATGCCCACCTGCACGGTGCCCATCACCGTGTACCGGCGCATCTTCGGCACCATGCCGACCGCGGTGAGCGCGCCCTTGGGCGAGATGACCGTGATGGCGTCGCCGGGCAGCACGCCGAGCAGGCGGGCCAGCTCCGAGCCGAGCAGGATGCCGCCCTCGTTGTCGCCGAGGGCGTCGACCTTCCCGCTGCGCGTCTGCGCACGCAGATCGGCCATCACGAACTTGTCGGTCGTGTCCACGCCGCGGACGAGGCCGCCGTGGGCATCCCCACCGGGGCTGGTCAGCAGCGCCTGCTGGAGCACGAACGGCGTGGCGGCCCGCACGCCGGCCACCTGCCGGACGCGCGCGGCCACCTGACCGGGATCGCTCATGCCGGCCGCGCCCACCGGGAAGACCAGCAAGTGCGGGCTGGCCGAGATGATGCGGTCGCGAATGCCGTCCTGAAAGCCGGTCATCACCGCCACCACGAGGATGAGGGCGGCCACGCCGAGGAACACGCTGCCCACGCCGATCCACGCGAAGAGCGAGAGGTTGGCGCGGTGGCCCCGGGAGCCGAGATAGCGGAAGCCGAGGAAGAGCTCGTATGGCAGGCCGCGCTTCATGAGCCGGGCGCCTCCGGCCGCAGATGCGGGAACAGGATCACCTCGCGAATCGAGGGCTGGTCGGCGAAGAGCATCAGGAGGCGGTCGATCCCGATCCCCTCGCCCGCGGTCGGCGGCATGCCGTACTCGAGCGCGCGCACGTAGTCCTCGTCGAGCCAGTGCGCCTCGTCGTCACCCCGCGCGGCCAGCGCCGCCTGCTCGCGGAACCGCCCGAGCTGGTCGATGGGATCGTTGAGCTCGCTGTAGGCGTTGACCAGCTCGCGGCAGCCGATGTAGCCCTCGAAGCGGTCGACCAGCCGAGGATTGTCGCGCTTGCGCTTGGCCAGCGGCGACAGCTCGATCGGAAAATCCGTGACGAAGGTCGGTTGAACGAGCGTCGGCTCCACCAGCTCGTCGAACACGTCCTTCCAGATCTTGTCGGCCGGCCCCGTGCCGTCCGCCGTGATCCCCTTGGTGGCGGCGGCGTGGGCCAGCGTGGCGACGTCGGTCTCCGGCGTCACCGTCACGCCCAGCGCCTCGGACAATCCCTGGAAGAACGGCAGGCGCTTCCACGGCGGCGTGAGATCCACCGCGTGCTCCCCCCACGTGAGCGCCAGGCGGCCGAGCAGCGACTGGGCGAGCTCGGCGAACAGCGCCTCGGTGAGCTCCATGAGGTCGGCGTAGTCGGCGTAGGCCTGGTAGAACTCCAGGATCGTGAACTCGGGATTGTGGCGCGTGGAGACGCCCTCGTTGCGAAACACGCGGCTGATCTCGTACACGCGCTCGAACCCGCCCACCACGAGGCGCTTGAGGTAGAGCTCGGGCGCGATGCGCAGGTAGAGGTCCATGTCGAGCGCGTTGTGGTGGGTCTTGAACGGTCGCGCGATGGCGCCACCCGGGATGGGCTGCATCATCGGGGTCTCCACCTCGACGAACCCCCGCGCGTCGAGGAACGCGCGGATGGCCTGGATGATGCGCGAGCGCAGGCGGAAGATCTTGCGCGACTCCTCGTTCACGACCAGGTCCACGTAGCGCTGGCGGTACCGCGTCTCCACGTCCTTGAGCCCGTGCCACTTCTCGGGCAGCGGCCGCAGTGACTTGGCCAGGAACGTGAACGCCTTCACCGCCACCGTGAGCTCGCCCGTGCGCGTGCGCATGAGGTCGCCGGTGACGCCGATGAAGTCGCCGATGTCGAGGTCGGTGAAGAGCGCGAAGTCGTCGCCGAGCTGGTCGGCGCGCGCGTAGAGCTGCAGGCGCCCGGACTGGTCCATCAGGTGCGCGAAGCAGGTCTTGCCGTGGTGACGCAGCGCCACCACGCGCCCGGCCAGGCTCACAGGGCCCACCGCCTTCAGCTCGTCCTCGGAGGCCGCCGCGAAGCGCGCGTGCAGCGGCCCGGCCCAGTGGGTCACGGGGTAGCGCGCCCCGAAGGGATCCAGACCGCGGCGGCGCAGCGCCTCCAGCTTGTCGTGGCGCTGGCGGATCAGCTCGTTGGCGTCGCGCTCGCCGACGTCACTCATGCGGGCCGGCCCTGCGCCCACAGCAGGTAGGCCTTGATGAACGCGTCGATCTCGCCGTCCATCACCGCCTCCACGTTGCCAATCTCGAGGTTCGTGCGGTGGTCCTTGATTCGCTGCTCGGGGTGGAACGTGTACGTGCGGATCTGGCTGCCGAAGGCGATCTCCTTCTTGGTGCCGGTGAGCTGGGACAGCTCGTCCTTCTGCTTCTTCTCGGCCAGCTCGAACAACCGTGCCTTCAGAATCCGCATGGCGGTATCGCGGTTCCGGAGCTGCGAACGCTCGTTCTGACAGGAGATGACGATGTTCGTCGGCAGGTGCGTGATGCGTACCGCCGAGTCCGCCGTGTTGACCCCCTGCCCGCCCGGCCCCGACGAGCGGAAGACGTCCACGCGCAGCTCGTCCTCGCGGATCTGAACCTCGACGTCGTCCACCTCCGGCACCGCCGACACCGAGGCGAAGCTGGTCTGCCGGCGGCTGGAGGCGTCGAAGGGCGAGATGCGGATGAGCCGGTGCACGCCGATCTCGCCGCGCAGGTAGCCGTAGGCGTACTCGCCGCTCACCTCGATCGTCGCCGACTTGATCCCGGCTTCTTCCCCGGGCAGCAAATCGACCACCTCGGCCTTGAAGCCCGCGCGCTCACACCAGCGCAGGTACATGCGCATGAGCATCTGGGCCCAGTCCTGCGACTCGGTGCCGCCGGCGCCCGGGTGGATGGAGAGGATGCAGGGCTTGGCGTCGTGCGAGCCCGAGAGCATGACCTTGAGCTCGAACTCGTCGAGCTCGCCGCGCAGCTTGGCGGCGCCCTCGGTGATCTCCGCATCGAGGCTGCCGTCGTCACCGCTCTCCTGGGCCAGCTCGAGGAGGACGCCGAGATCGGAGGCCTGCCGGGCCAGCTCGGTGACGCGGGCCACGGTGCGGGCCAGGTCGGCCCGCTCGCGGATCAGCTCCTGGGCGCGGCGGTTGTCGTCCCAGAAGGCCGGCGAGGCCATCTCGGCGTCGAGCTTCTCGAGACGCGCTTCCTTGCCGGGGAGGTCAAAGATGCCCCCGGAGCTCGTCCACGCGCCGGGTGAGCTCGGCGACGTCGCGCTTGAGATCGCTCAGCATGCCGGCCTCCGTAAGGCGGTGCCCACCGAGGCCGCCGACAGCCCGAGCGAGAGCCAGGCCACCCAGTCGCCCAGGCGCGTGAAGAGCGTGCGCCCGTGGCGCAGCGGAACGCCATCGGTCAGCACGCCGCGCTCGAAGAGGCCCAGGTGCCGCACGATCTGGCCGGATGGCGCGATGAAGGCCGACACGCCGGTATTGGCCGCGCGGACGACGGCGATGCGGTGCTCCACCGCCCGGAACGGATACATGGTCAAGTGCTGCGCCGGGCCGCCGGTGCGGCCGAACCACCCGTCATTCGTCATGTTCACCATCACACGTGCGCCGTTGTTCACGAACTCACGAAAGAGATCGGGGAAGATGCCTTCGTAACAGATGACGATGCCGAACGGGGCTGGCGGACCCGCGAACACCACGGCACGGGTGCCGGGCTCCAACTCGGCGATGAACTCGGCCCAGCCCCGTACGAATCCGATCACTCCCGAGAGCGGAACGTATTCTCCGAATGGAACGAGGTGAATCTTATCATACCGGCCCGCGATCCCCCCGTGGGTGACGAGGAAGGCGGTGTTGCGCAGCCGCGGCGGCGTGCCGTCCTCGACGTCGATGGAGCCGATCAGCAGCGGGATGCCGAACTGCCCCGAGAGCCCGGCCAGCGTGCGCAGCAGCCCGGAGTCGCGCGCCAGCGGCGTGGGTGAGGCCGTCTCCGGCCACACGATCAGGTGCGGGCCCCCGGCGGCCGCCTGGCGCGTCAGCTCGAGATAGATCTTCAGCGTGACGGTGGCGTGGTTGGGATCCCACTTGAGCGGCTGCTCGATGGCGGGCTGCATGAGCGCGATCCTGGCCTCGGCCGGCGGAGGCGGCACCGACAGCCGCGCATGCCCGAAGACGAGCACGCCCGCCAGCAGCACGCCGGCCAGCGCCAGGCCCGTCATCGCACGGCGCCAGGTGAGCAGGAGCGCGCCCGCCAGGGCGGCGTTGACCGCTACCAGGACGAAGGATACTGCATGCACGCCGCCGAGCTCGGCGATCTGGATGATGGGCAGCCGCAGGTACTGCGAGTAGCCGAGCGTGCCCCACGGAAAGCCGCCGAGCAGATGCCCGCGCAGCCATTCCCCGCCCACCCACAGACAGGGCGTCGTGAGCAGCGCCCACGTCAGCGAGCGGCGATGCGCGATGAGGCTCATCACGCCGGCGACGAGCGCGACCTGAAGGCCGCACCAGGCGGCCAGCAGGAACAGCGGCAGCCACGTGACCGGCCACGGGATCTCGCTGTACGTGCGAAACGTGTAGTCGAGCCAGCGCAGCAGGACGAGGAAAAACGTGAGGCCGTAGAGCCAACCCCAAGCGAAGGCGATGCGCGGGCGCGCACCGAGCGCGATGACGAACAAAGGCGTCAGCGCGAACCACCCCGCGACCTCCCAGTCGGTCCGCGGAAAGGCCAGCGCCAGCGCGACGCCGCTGCCGACGAGCAGCAGCGCCTGCTCGAGACGCTCCCGCATCAGCGCCGGCGCCTCAGGCGCCCGCCGCCAGGCGGTCGGCGAGGAAGCGCGGCAGGCCGGCGTCCACGATCTTTTGGCGCGTGACGGCGTGATCGTAGACGACGCGGCGGATCTCGACGGAGCCGGCATCCGCGTCCCACACGGCGTAGGCCGCGCGGGGATCGCGGTCGCGCGGCTGGCCTACGCTGCCCACGTTCACGAGATAGCGCCGCCCGCGCTCGGCCTCCATGCGCGCCGCCCCGGGCAGGTGCTCGGGACCCGACGAGCCGAGCGACCACGCGCCCGGGACGTGACTGTGCCCGACGAAGCACCAGCGCGTGGCGAAGTCGCCGAAGACGTGGAACCCGTCCTCGGCGGTGACGAGATAGTCCCACTCCTCGGGCTGGGCCGGCGAGGCGTGCACGAGCGTGGCGCCCGCCACCTCGCGCACCAGCGGCAGCGCGCCGAGGTACGCGCGATGATCCTCGTCGAGGTGCTCGCGCGTCCACTCGGCGGCGGCGCGGGCATAGCGGTTGAACCACTCGAGCCCGAGCCGTCCCGCCACCGCGTGCTCGTGGTTGCCGCACACCGTGGCCTCCGCGCTCTCGGCGACGAGGTCCACGCACGCCAGCGGGTCGGCCCCATAGCCCACGGTGTCGCCGAGGCAGAGCACGGCGTCGGTGCGGTCGCGACTGTCGGCCAGCACGGCGCGCAGGGCTTCGAGGTTGCCGTGAATGTCGGAAAGAATCGCGTACCGCACGCGGGGAGTGCGAGTCTCAGGCCGAGGTCGCGCGCTGCTCGCGGAGAATGCGGTCGAGCACGCCGTTGATGAAGCGGCTCGATTCGGTGGTGCCGAATTTCTTGGCGATCTCGATGGCCTCGTTGATCACGGCCTTCGGCGGCACGTCGGGCGCCCACAGCAGCTCGTACACCGCCATCCGCAAGATGTTGCGATCTACCACCGCCATGCGATCGAGGTCCCAGTGCTCGGTGTACTGGGCGAGGAGCTGGTCGATCTTGCCCTGCTGCTGCTTGCTGCCGCGCACCAGGGCATCGGCGAAGGACTGGGTATCAGCGTCCACCGGGTGGCGCGCCCAGAACTCGTCGCCGTGCGGCGCCGGATCCTCGGCCCCGTGCTGGTCCAGCTGATACAGGAACTGGAGCGCGACTTCCCGCGCTTTACGCCTTTTTCCCATGTCGTCTCGCGTTCTGCACGAATGCCGCCATCTCGAGCGCGGCATGCGCGGCTTCCTCGCCGCGGTTGCCCACCTCGCCGCCGGAGCGCTCCAGCGCCTGGTCCTCGCTCAGCGCGGTGATCACCCCGAACGTCGCCGGCACCCCGGTATCGAGCGCGACGCGCTGGATGCCGGCCGCGGCCTGGCCGGCCACGAAGTCGAAGTGCGGAGTCTGCCCCTTGATGACGCACCCCACGCAGACGATGGCCGCATAGCCACCGCGGCGCGCCAGGTGCTGGGCGGCCTGCGGCAGCTCGAAGGAGCCGGGCACCCAGTGCACCTCCACCGCATCCTCGGCGACGCCGGCCGTGGTCAGCGCACGCAGCGCGCCCGAAACCAGGCGCTTGACGATGGGCTCGTTGAAGCGGGCGGCGATCACGGCGAACCGTCCACGTGGGCCGCGCCGGCCGGCTTGCCGCTGCGGCGGACGCGGAGCGCGACCGGCCATCGCTAGTCGAGGTCGGAGGTCAACATGTGGCCGAGCTTGTTGCGCTTGGTGCTGAGGTACCGGCGGTTCTCCGGATTCGGCGGGACCTCCAGCGGCACGCGCTCCACCACCTGCAGGCCGTAGCCGTCGAGGCCGGCCCGCTTGGTCGGATTGTTCGTCAGCAAGCGCAGGTTCTTCAGCCCGAGGTCGACCAGGATCTGGGCGCCGATGCCGTAATCGCGCAGATCGGCCTTGAACCCGAGCGCGGCGTTGGCCTCGACGGTATCCATCCCCTGCTCCTGCAGCGCGTAGGCGCGGATCTTGTTGTGCAGGCCGATGCCCCGCCCCTCCTGGCGCAGGTAGACGATCACGCCGTGACCCGCCTCCTTGATGATCGCCATCGCCTTGATGAGCTGCGAGCCGCAGTCGCAGCGCAGCGAGTGGAACACGTCGCCGGTGAGGCATTCGGAGTGCATCCGCACGAGCGCCGGCGTGTCGCCCGCCACGTCGCCCATGACGAGCGCGAGGTGGACGCGGTCGTACACCGTGGCCTCGTAGGCGATGGCGATGAACTCGCCGAACTCGGTGGGCATCCGCGTGGAGGCGATGCGCCGCACGAGCTTCTCCTTGCGCGTGCGGTACTCGATCAGGTCCTTGATCGTGATCATCTTGAGGCCGAAGCGCTTGGCGATGTCGTAGAGCTCGGGCAGCCGCGCCATGCCCCCCTGCTCGTCGAGGACCTCGCAGATGACGCCGGCCGGATAACAGCCGGCCAGGCGCGCGAGATCCACGGCGGCCTCGGTGTGACCGGCGCGGCGCAGCACGCCGCCGTCCTTCGCCCGCAGCGGGAAGATGTGGCCGGGCACGGTCAGGTCGGCGGCGGTCATCTGCGGATCGACGAGCGTGCGGATGGTGACCGCGCGGTCGTAGGCCGAGGTGCCCGTCGTCACGCCACGGCGCGCGTCCACGGTGACCGTGAAGGCGGTGCCCATGGGCGCGGTGTTCTCGGCGACCATCATGCCGAGCTTGAGCTCGTCGAGCCGCTCGGCCGTCATCGGCATGCAGATGAGACCGCGCCCGTGGGTGGCCATGAAGTTGACGGCCTCGGGGGTCGCCTTGTCGGCGGCCAGGACGAAATCGCCCTCGTTCTCCCGGTCCTCGTCGTCGACGACGAGGAGGACACGACCCTGGCGGATCTCCTCCACCCCTTCTTCGACCGTGGCGAACCCGGTCATGACGCCCCCTTGAGCGTGAGCGAGCGCTGCAGGTACTTGCCGATCACGTCCGTCTCGATGTTCACCGCGCGGCCCGGCGTCAGCCGCCCAAACGTCGTCACCGCCAGCGTGTGCGGGATCACCATGATCTCGAACGCCAGCGTCTCCAGCGCGGCCACCGTGAGGCTCACGCCGTCCACGGCCACCGAGCCCTGCGGCACGAGCAGCGGCGCCAGGGCCGGCCCCGGCAGCGCAATCCGCACCCGCGCGGTCGATTCTACACGGCTGACGTCCATCACGGTTCCGATGCCGTCCACGTGGCCGAGCACGAGATGACCACCCACCGCCGCGCCGAAGCGGAGCGGCCGCTCGAGGTTCACGGCCTCGCCGGCATCGAGCGAGCCCAGCGTCGTGCGAGCCAGCGTCTCGGGACCGATCTCGAAGGCCAGGCCGTCAGGACGGGCGGCCACCACCGTCAGGCAGACGCCGTTGACCGCCACGCTGGCGCCGAGCGCGCTGCCCTCGAGCGTGGCGCGCGCGGCGACGTCCAGCCGCAGCACGTCGCCGGCACGCTCCAGCGCCCGCACCCGGCCGACCTCCTCGACGATCCCCGTGAACACGTCAGGGCGCCGCCGCCAGCACGTCGGCCTCGAGCAGCACGTCGTCCCCGAGCGTGGTCACCGACATCGGCCCCAGCGTCACCGCGTCCTTCAGGTCGCGGCCCTCGCCGCCGAGCACGCCGGGCGCGGCGCGGCCGCCGAGCAGCCGCGGCGCCAGGAAGAGGGCGACGCGGTCCACCACACCGGCCTCGAGGAACGCCGCGTGAGTCTCGCCGCCGCCCTCGAGCAGCACCGCGCGCACATCGAGCTCGAACAGGCGCGCGAGCAGCGCGGTGACGTCCACGCGGCCGGCCTGCGTGGGCCCGCGCAGCACCGTCGCGCCCGCCCGGGTCAGCGCGGCCACGCGGTCCGCCGGCGCTTCCGCGCCCACGGCGATGAGCGCCCGCGTGGGCGTGGCAGCGTGGATCAGCCGCGCGTCGGGGCCGAGACGCGCCGTGCTGTCGAGGACGACGCGATAGGGTTCGCGCGGCCACGGCTCGCCCAGCCGCACGGTGAGCGCCGGATCATCACGCAGCGCGGTGGTGACGCCGACCACGATCGCGTCCGACTCCGCACGCAGCCGGTGCGCGCGCAGACGCGCGGCCTCGCCGGTGATCCACTTGGAGCCGCCGTGGACGTCGGCGATCTTGCCGTCGAGCGTCGCCGCCGCCTTGAGCGTCACGTGCGGCCGCCGCTCGCGCATCGCCGTGAGCCACGCTCGGTTCTGCCGCGCAGCCTCCTCGGCCATGAGCCCGAGCTCCACCGTCACGCCGCCCGCGCGCAGGCGCGCGCCGCCACCCGTGGCCAGCAGGTTGGGGTCGGCCAGCGCGGCGACCACGCGGACGATGCCGGCCGCGACGACCGCCGGCGCGCAGGGCGGCGTACGCCCGTGGTGATTGCACGGCTCGAGCGTGTTGTAGAGCGTGGCACCGCGCGCGGCCTCGCGGGCTGCCGCGAGCGCCTGGACCTCCGCGTGCGGGCCCCCCGCCTGCAGGTGCGCGCCCTCGCCGACGATGCGGCCGTCCCGCACGACCACCGCGCCCACCATCGGATTGGGCGACGTCAACCCGCGCCCTCGCTCGGCGATCTCCAGGGCGCGGCGCATGAAGTCCGCGTCGGTCATGTCCCCGGCACCAGGGCATCCACGAAGCGCGCGGGATCGAAGGCCTGCAGATCCTCGATCTTCTCGCCCACGCCGACGAGCGTGACCGGCAGCTTCAGCTCGCGCACGATCCGCACGACGATCCCGCCCTTGGCAGTGCCGTCGAGCTTGGTCAAGGCGACGCCGGTGAGGCCGATGGCCTCGTGGAACATGCGGGCCTGGGCGAAGCCGTTCTGGCCCGTCGGCGCGTCGAGCACCATCAGCGACTCGTGGGGCGCGCCCGGAACCTGCCGCTCGATGACGCGCTTGAGCTTGCCCAGCTCGTCCATGAGGTTCGTCTTGGTGTGCAGGCGCCCGGCGGTATCGATCACGAGCACGTCCGCGCCGCGCGCGGTCGCGGACTTGAGTGCATCGAAGACCACGGCGGCCGGATCGGAGCCCGCAACCTGGCGCACGACCTCCACGTCGATGCGCCGGCCCCACGTCTCCAACTGCTCGATGGCGGCGGCCCGGAAGGTGTCGGCCGCAGCCAGCATCACGTGACGGCCCTCGCCCTTGAGCGCCGCTGCGAGCTTGGCGGACGTCGTCGTCTTGCCAGAGCCGTTGACTCCGAGCATGAGGATCACGCTGGGCTTGGCGTCCAGCTTCAGCGGGCGCACGGTGCCCAGCGTGTCGAGCAGGAAGCGGCGGAGGACGGGACGGAGCTGCTCGGCGCGCGTGACGGTGCCGTACATCACCTCTTCGCGCCCGCGGTTGACGAAGTCCGCCGCCATGGCAGCCCCCAGGTCGGCCGAGATCAGCAGCTCCTCGAGCTCTTCCCACAGGGATTCGTCGATGGGGCGATCGGGCTCGAGCACCGAGGAGAGCCCGGTCGACAGATACTCCTGCGAGCGCTTGAGACCGTCACGGAGCCTCTCACCGATGCCCGAGAAAAACTTCATAGCACGCAAGTTTATCACTCACCGCCGCCGGGGACGCGGCGGGGCGTCAGCGGGCGAGGCTCAGCGGGCTTCGGGCGGTAGGACGATGCGCTGGATGACCGAGCCCTTGGGGCCGAGCGGCGGCAGCGCGCGACCGTTGAGCTCGAAGCTCACGCCGCCGGCGTTGCCGATCGTGAGAACGAACGGGCGGTTCGAGATCCACTCTCGCACCTCGCCCGGCGGTACGTTCTCCTCGCTGCTGCGGCCATCCTCCGTGCGCACGCGGATCCACGTGGTCTCGTTCGTGCGCGCGACCAGCCGATACGGCGAGACGACAGAACCGACGACGGCGTCCAGTGAGGGCGGGGCCGCCGGCGGCACCGCGACGGCGACCGGCGGCGCCGGAGTGGCGGCCGGCGCCGGGGATGCGGGAACCGGACGCGGTGCGGCCGGCGGCGCTGTTGTCGGC
>JBKPRI010000165.1:0-10205 GCA_046734515.1 Candidatus Methylomirabilota bacterium
GGCGTGGACCGGCGCCGCGGCCGGGCCGTGGCTCGGACTCCTGGCCGGCACGGCCGGCGCCGCGGTCGCCATCTGTTACGCGACCGTGGACCAGTGCGTGATACCCGTGCGCGGCAGCCGCGAGTTCGCGCTCGATCGTGCGGGCATCGCGCGGCTGCTGATGCTCGGCCAGCTCGTCGACATCCTGGCCGTGCTGCCTCTCGGCGCGCTCGCCGACCGGCGCGGCACGCCGTCCGTCCTCGGCGGCGTCCTGCTTCTGATGGCCGGCGCCGTGGGTCTGGTCGCATTCGGCACGCTGCCGCTGATGGTGGCCGGTTACGGACTCTTCGGGCTGGCCATGGCCGGCTGGACGCTGCCGCTCACCCTCTTGCGAGCCGTCACCGCGCCCAACCAGATCGCGTGGCGCACGGCGCTCTACCGCGTGGCGGTGGACGGGGGGATGTGCCTGGGGCCGCTGCTCTCCGGCGTCCTGACGGCGCGCCACGCCGGGGTGGTTCCGGGTGTGATGGCCGCCGTGCTGACGGCCATCGGCTTCACGCTCCTCGCACGTCGCCGCCTTTCCGCGCGCTGAAGACCCCCGGCCCGATCCCCGTCGCTGGCATCATGGTTGCTCTCCATCTCGGGTGGAGCCAAACCCATGCGCAAATGGTGGAAGTGGGCACTCGGGAGCGTGGCCGTCCTCGTCGTGCTGGCGGTCGTGGTTGCGTTCTTCCTGGACGAGCCGATGCGCCGCCAGATCGAGGGGCGGATGAACGCGCGGATGAAGGGCTACACCGCGCACATCGGCAAGCTCGACTTCCATCCCTTCGGCTTCGCCATCGACTTCTACGACGTGGTGTTCACGCAGGACGCGGCCCCCGATCCCCCGGTGATGCGCCTGAAGCGGCTGAAGGCCAGCGTGCAGTGGGAGGCCCTGCTGCGCGGCCGCGTCGTCGCCGACTTCTTCGTCGACGAGCCGGTGATCTACGTCGACCGCACGCACTTCGTGAAGGAGCTGGAAGATCCCACGCCGCTCAAGGAACACGGCTGGCAGGACGCCATCGAGGCGATGTACCCGCTGAAGATCAACCTGTTCCGCATCCGCAACGGCTCGGCGACGTACGTCGACGCCGGCCAGGCGCGGCCGCTCACCCTGCGCGCCATCAACGTCGCCGTACGGAACATCCGCAACGTGAAGTCGGAGGCCAACGAGTACCCGTCGCCTGTCACCGTCGATGCCATCGTCTTCGACAACGGCCGGCTGGCCGTCGACGGATACTGCGACTTCCTGCGTGAGCCCTATGCCGGGCTCAAGGGCCACGTCGAGCTGGAGCGCGTGGCCCTCGATTACTTGCGGCCGATCGCCGCGCGGTACGGCTTCGCCATCGAGAAGGGCACGTTCAGCGGCCGCGGCAACGCCGAGTACTCGCCGACCGTCGCCGTCGTCGATCTCGAAGAAGTGCGCGTCGACGGCCTCAAGGGTGATTACAAGTACAAGGCGAAGACCGCCCAGCCCGTGAAGCAGGCGGCCAAGGCCACGGCCGAGGCCGCCAAGAAGGCCACCAACCAGCCCGACCTGCTGCTCAAGGCGCGGCGGGTCAGCGTGAACGGCGCCACGCTGGGCTTCGTCAACGAGGACGCCAACCCGCACTATCGGCTCTACCTGGCCGACACCAACATCGTCGTCGACAACTTCACCAATCAGAAGACCGAGGGCCTGGGGAAAGTGAAGATCACCGGCCAGCTCCAGGGCACCGGGGCCACGCTGGTCACGGTCAACATGCGTCCCGAGAATCACGGGCCGGATTTCGACGTCAACGCCCGGGTCGAGGACCTCGATCTCCCGAAGCTGAACGATCTGCTGCGGGCCACGGCGAAGATGGACGTGGCCGAGGGTCAGCTCAACGTGTTCTCGGAAGCCACGGTGAAGAACGGCCAGGTTCAGGGCTACGTCAAGCCGCTCTTCAGGGATCTGAAGGTCTACGAGAAGGAGAAGGACGCGGACAAGAAGTTGTCACAGAAGGTGAAGGAGAAGGCGATCGACGTCGCCAGCAAGGTCCTCAAGAACCACCCCCGCAAGGAGGTGGCCACCGTCGTGCCGATCGCGGGTCCGATCGAGAATCCGCAGCTGGGCACGTGGCCGAC
This sequence comes from Candidatus Methylomirabilota bacterium, assembly GCA_046734515.1. Taxonomy (GTDB): domain Bacteria; phylum Methylomirabilota; class Methylomirabilia; order Rokubacteriales; family CSP1-6; genus AR5. The sequence continues at coordinate 2,125 of JBKPRI010000165.1, forward strand.
CATCGCCGGCCTCCTACGCAACGCCTTCTTCAAGGCCATCCTGCCGGGCTTCGAGCGGGAGGCCCAGCAGATCGCTAAGCGTTGAAGGTGACCACGATCCGGCAGGCCCGCGCGAGCAGGCCCACGAACCACAGCGAGCGCGGCAGCCAGGCATCGGAGTGAATCCACAGGGCGGTGATGACACCGCCCAGCACCATGGCCGTGGCCAGCCAGTCGGGCAGGCGGAACCAGCGCATGACCGGCAGCAGGAAGCCACCGAAGACGGCCAGCACGAAGATCAGCAGCAGCACGCCGAGCAGCACGGCCAGCGGTCCGAGGAAGAGCGTCGAGAAGACGAGGATGAGCGCGTCGGCCCGGCCGAAGTCCGGGTCGGCGAACGCCTTGGCCACCTCGGGACGTGACGCGAACCACGCGGCAATGCCGCGGACATCGAGCATCCCGGCGTAGATCGTGCCGTATACCAGCGCGCCGATCAGGATCAGCCAGTGGTGGGCTCGCAGGCTGAGCGTATCTCGCATCGTCACGACCTCCCGATTTCAGGGGAATCCCTGACCCCGGTAAGGCAAGGGGGGTGCCACGGCCGCCGGGCCGTGTCGAGGCGAGAAATCGAGGACTTATCCGGGCGGCGTCAGGGGGCTGTCGTCACGCGTGTCGTCACGCCGACACGCCGTGCCAGATCGACCTCAGATGGGCCAGACCTCTCTGCGCCAGCCCATGTCCCAGAACATCCACTCGTAGCGAGTGGTCGTGAGCACGTGACGCTGCATCGCGGCGCGCTCGGCCGGCTGCAGTCGCGCGGCCACGGCATCGGTCGCGTCGAGGACGGCCTGCACGACGGCGCCGAACTCCACGGAGGCGTAGGTGGCGATCCAGCGCCCGTACAGCGCGTTGGGTGAGCCGGCGCGCTCGAGCGCCTTGCCGACTTCCCAGTAGATCCAGTAACAGGGCAGCAGCGCCGCCAGCGCCTCGTGATACGGCGCGCCGTGGGCGACGGCCAGCAGGTAACTCGTGTAGGCCACGTTGGTCGGCGCCAGCGGCGTGGCGGCCACCTCGGCGGCCGAGAGGCCGAAGTCCTTGAAGAAGGACTCGTGCAGCGAGCGCTCGACGCGCAGCGCGTTGGCCGCGTGGTCGCTGAACATGATGATCCAGTCGTCCTCGGGCGCGCGCGCGGCGGCCAGCGCGAGCGACCGCGCGAACTCGCGCAGATAGAGCGCGTCCTGCACGGCGTAGAAGACGAACGACTCGCGGGGGAGCGTGCCGTCGGTCAGGCCCGTGAGGAACGGGTGGCGCAGGATCGCCGTGTAGATCGGGGTCATGGCCGCCCACAGCTCGCGCGTGAAGGTCACGTCGGCGAGTATACTTCGCCCACGTCGGGAGGATCGTCATGACCCAGGATCTGCTCGAGTCCGTCAAGGACGGTGTCGCCACGCTCACGCTCAATCGCCCCGATCGCCTCAACGCAATGTCCGGGGAGATGCTGGATGCGCTCCTCGACGCGCTGCCGCGGCTGGCCGAGGACGGCAGCGTCGGCGTGGTGATCGTCACCGGCGCCGGCCGCGGCTTCTGCGCCGGCGGCGACGTCAAGGCGATGGCGGAGGGCCGCGAGTTCGGCGGCGACACGCTGGAGGAGAAAGCGCAGGGCCTGCGGGCGAAGATGGAAGTGTCGCGCTGGCTGCACGAGATGCCCAAGCCCACCATCGCCATGGTGCGCGGCGCCGCTGCCGGCGCCGGGCTCTCGCTGGCGCTGGCCTGCGACCTCCGCATCGCCTCCGACACCGCGCGCTTCGCCACCGCCTTCGCGCGCGTCGGGTACTCCGGCGATTTCGGCGGCTCCTGGTTCCTCACGCAGCTCGTCGGCACCGCCAAGGCCCGCGAGCTGTATTACACGGCGGACATCCTGGATGCGCCGCAGGCGCTCGCGCTCGGGGTGGTGAATCGCGTGGTTCCCGACGCGCGGCTGGAGGAGGAGACGCTGGCCCTGGCCGGCCGGCTCGCGCGCGGCCCGCGCGTGGCGCTGCGCTACATGAAGCGCAACATGAACGCCGCCGAGGCCGGCACGCTGAAGGACTCGCTCGACCTCGAGGCCTGGCACCACACCCGCACCGGCTTCACCGACGACCACAAAGAGGCCGCCAAGGCCTTCGTCGACAAGCGCGAGCCGACCTTCAGGGGCCGCTAGACCGAACGGCGCCTCCAGTCCGAACGGTGTACACACACCGCGCGACCGGGGAGGGTTTGGGAGGGAGCGGAACGCGCCCTCCCAAGTTCAAAAGATTGCGTAACCACCGTCGATAATAAACGTGTCCCCCGTGTGGTACTGGCTGGCGTCGCTGGCGAGATAGACGGCGATCCCGGCGAAGTCCTCACCGGTGCCCCAGCGGCGGACCGGCACGCGCGGCAGGACTTTCTCGACGAACTTGTCCCAGCGCAGCGTGCGCTCCGTCATGGGCGTGTCGATCCAGCCGGGCACGATCGCGTTGGCGCGAATACCGTGGCGGGCCAGCTCGACGGACAGCGCCTTCATCATCGAGATGACGCCGCCCTTGGACGCGGCGTAATGCTCGCCGCGGGCCTGGCCGGAGATGGCGGCCAGGCTGGACGTCACGACGAGGGAGCCGCCCCCCGGACGGTCCACCATGTGGCGGGCGGCCGCCCGCAGGGTGAAGAAGGCGCCGTCGAGGTTGACGGACAGCACGCGGCGCCAGTCCTCCGTGGTCATCTCCATGAACGAGGCCACGGCCCGCCGGCCCGGGACGCCGGCGTTCACGAAGCACGCGTCGACGCGCCCCAGCGTCCCGACCGTCTCGGCGAACGCGCGCTCCACCGCCGCCTCGTCGGAGACGTCGCAGCGGAGGGTGAGCACACGGGCGCCGTGCTTGCGAAGCTGCTCGGCCGCCTTGACGTTCTTGTCCGCGTTGGTACCCCAGATGCAGACGGCCGCACCCGAGGCCGCCAGGCCCTCGGCCATCCCCAGGCCGATGCCGCTGTTCCCGCCCGTGATCAGGGCCACCTTCCCCGTCAGATCGAACAGCTTCGCCGTCGCCATGCTCGCTCTCTCCTCGACCGCGATTGTAGGACGGTGCAGCGCTCCGTGCGATGACCCTGCCATTTCTCGGACATCCACGGCAACGCTTTTGCTATGTCATAGCGCCGGAGGTGCATCGATGAAGGCCACTGATCTGCTCAAGAAGCAGCACAAGGAAGTGAAGGCACTCTTCAAGAAGGTCGAGAACACCGAGAATGCCCGTGAGCGCCGCCGGCTCATGGAGGAGATCGCCACCGCCCTCGAGGGTCACACGACCATCGAGGAGGAGATGTTCTACCCCGCCGTCCGCGGCCTGGAGACCCAGAAGGCCGAGGAGATGGTGATGGAGGCGTTCGAGGAGCACCACGTGGTCAAGCTGGTGCTGGCCGAGCTGCCCCAGGTCGATCCCGAGGACGAGCGGTTCGAGGCCAAGATGACCGTTCTCTCCGAGCTCGTCGAGCATCACGCCGACGAGGAGGAGAAGGAGATGTTCAAGGCCGCCCAGAAGCTCGGCAAGGACGAGCTCGAGTCGCTCGGCGAGCAGATGGAAGAGCGGTTCGAGGCCCTGCGCGGGCAGAAGCGCCGCGCGGCCTAGCCCACGCGCTCGAGCAGGAATTGCCGGAGCCGGGCCTTCATCTCGTCCGGCATCTCCAGGCGGGCGGCCTGGGCGCCCAGCGCCCGCGTCCGTCGATACGTGGCGAGATAGGCCCGGCACGGCTCACAGCTGGCCAGGTGACGCTCGAGGTCGGCCGCGACCTCGGGCGTCAACACCTGGTCGAGATAGTCGATCAGCAGGTCGATCACGTCGTGACACGTCATCATGCCGTTGGCCCCAGCGTGCGGGTGAGGATCTCGCGCAGCGCCATGCGCGCGCGGTGCAGCCGTGTTTTCACGGCAGCGACGGAGTCGCCGACGCTCGCCGCGACCTCGTCGTTGGATAGCTCCTCGACGTCACGCAGGATCAGCACCGCCCGATAGTGCTCGGGCAGCCGGTCGATCGCCTCGTCGAGGACGCGCCGTGTCTCGCCGGAGAGCAGCTCCGCGTCCGGCCGTGCCGACCAGTCCGCCACCAGGAAGGCCCGGGCGCCGGCACGGTGGCCGTCCGCCTCGTACGCCGGCAGGCAGTCGTCCAGTGACGTCTCCACCTCGCGCCGCTTGCCGCGACGCTTGTTGAGCGCGATGTTCGTGGTGACGCGGTAGATCCAGCTCGCCACTGCCGCGCGACCCTCGAACGCGCCGCCCTTGCGGACGAGCTGGAGGAAGACGTCCTGCGCGATCTCCTCGGCGTCGGCCGCGCTGCGCGTGATGCCGTAGGCGAGGCGATAGACGCGGCTGCCGTACCGGCTCATCAGGGCTTCGAGTGCGACGGTGTCGCCGGCGGCCGCGTCCTTCAGCAGCCCATGCTCGTCGCTCGTCATCAGCGGCACTGTAGCACCGCCTCGTCCAGCGCCTCGCGCACGAGCACGGCGAGATCGGCCGCGGGCTCGAGAGCCAGCGCCGCCTCGACCGCGGCGGCCAGCGGCCCGCCCGGGGCCAGCGCGCGGCGGAACGCGAACGCCGCGGGGGTGAGCGCGCGGAAGACCACATCATCACCCCGGCGCCACACGCAGAGCCGGACTCCGCCGCCGTCGAGACTCGCGACGCCGTCGGCCTCGCCCTGATGAGCGCGCCACACGTCGTCCACCGGCCACGGCGAGGCGAGCAGCGTGACGGACGGGTGCAGCGCGAGGCTGGCCGTCTCCAGCGTGCCGGCCGGGCGCACCCGCAGCGCCTCCGCCGTGAGCGGCTCGGCGTCGGGTGCATGCAGCGCCGCGTTCATCGCCCACTCGAGCCGCGCCACGTCCGGCAGCCAGGGCAGGTGGCGACACGGCTCGAAGGCGGCCAGGAAGTCGGGGAACGTGGCGCCGTACTCGAAGAGGCAGGGGCCGGAGGGTGGCTCGGTGCGGATGTAGCGGTCGCAGGCGAAGCGGAAGAAGCGCGGATCGACGAGCCGCACCACGACGGGGAACGTCGTCTCGAGCGCCGTCGTGAGGCTCGTCAGCACGTGGTGGCGATAGACGGCCAGCCGCGCCTCCGGCGCCAGACCGTCGCCGACGACCTCGCGCGCGGCGCGTGCGTCGTCGTCCAGCAGGGCCGCGCGGATGTCGTGCTGCAGCTCACGCAACGACGGCATCGCGCAGGGGTCCCCCTTTCTCCACGAGGCGGCGCCCGGCCTTGGCGGCCTCGTCGAGGAGCACGGCCAGCGGCGGCAGATCGGTGTCCCACTCGATCAGCGTCGGTCGGGCGCCGAACAGCGCCAGCGCGCGCTCGTAGAGCGCCCACACCACCGGCGCCACCGGCGAGCCGTGATCATCGATCAGGATCGCGCGGCCATCGGCGTCGTTCACCGCGTGGCCCGCCAGGTGGATCTCGCCGATCGCGCCCGCGGGCAGCGCGGCGAGGTACCGATCGGGATCCCCGCCGAGGTTGGTGCACGTCACGTGGATGTTGTTGACGTCGCACAGCAGGCCACACCCCGTGCGCCGGGCCAGCGTGGCCAGGAAGTCCGCCTCCGGGATGGCGTCGTCACGGAAGCGCAGGTAGCCCGACGGGTTCTCGACCAGCAGCCGCCGGCCGAGCCTCGCCTGCACGCGGTCGACGTGCTCGCTCACCACGTCGAGCGTCTCCTCCGTGCAGGGCAGCGGCAGCAGGTGATTGAGATAGGCGCCGGCGGTCGTGCTCCAGGACAGGTGCTCGGAGACCAGCGCCGGCTCCAGCCGCTCCACGAGACACGCGAGGCGCTCCAGGTGACGGCCATCGAGGCCCCCGGCCGTGCCCAGGGAGAGGCCGACGCCGTGGACAGAAAGCGGATAGTCCTGCCGGAGCCGCTCCAGCGCCCGGACGGCCGGACCTCCGCCCATGTAGTTCTCCGCGTGAATCTCCAGCCAGCCAGCCGCCGGCCTCGTGGCCAGCATCTCGTCGACGTGGGGGGAGCGCAGCCCGATGCCGGCGCCGGAGAGGGGCTGGGAGGTCATGGCATCGGTTAGGACACCGCCGAACGTAGGGACGGTGCGCGCTATTGGAGCGCACCGCGGCCGCGGAGGGCCGTGTCCTAGGGGCAGAACGTCCGGATCGCGCCGCCCCGTGGCCCCGGCGCGAACGGCAACCCGAACCCGGGCCCCAGACAAAGGAGAGTGTCCCGTGAAGACGTCTCAGCTGCTCATCGCGTCCGCCGTGGCGGCTGCCCTTGCTCTGCCGATGGCCACCGAGGCCGGGCCCGCGCCCAAGCCGAAGTTCGAGGCCGAGAAGTGCTACGGCGTGGCGAAGGCCGGCAAGAACGACTGCCAGACCGCCAACTCCTCGTGCGCCGGTACCAGCAAGCGCGATCAGCAGGGCGACGCCTGGATCTACATGCCGGCCGGCGCCTGCGAGAAGCTGGTCGGCGGCAGCACGCAGCCCAAGAAGGCGTAGCGGGCGATGGCGGCACCGATGGTCACCACGGTGCCGACGACCGGCGTGCGTGGGCGCATCGCCCACGCCGTCGGGGTCGCCGGCCGCTTTCCGCTGCCCCTGCTGCAGCTGATGTTCCGCCTGGCGATTGCCACCGTATTCCTGAAGGCGGGGCTCAACAAGATCGCGAGCTGGGCGCTGACCGTCCAGCTCTTCGCCGACGAGTACAAGGTGCCGGTGCTGCCGCCGGAGGTGGCCGCCACGCTCGCCTCGACCTTCGAGATCGGCTGCTCGGTGCTTTTGATTCTTGGCCTCGCGACCCGACTCGCTACACTGCCGCTACTGGGCATGATCTTCGTCATCCAGACCACGGTCTATCCGAACGCGTACGCCGAGCACCTGACCTGGGCCTCGATCCTCCTCTTCCTGCTGACGCGCGGCGGCGGCCCCTGGTCCCTCGACCGCTTCCTCGGGCTCGACGGCTCTTAGCTAGATGGAGGGGAAGGGGGGAACCCTCCCAGGGGTCCCCCAGATAAAAGAGGGGAAGGGGGGAACCCTCCCAGGGGTCCCCCAGACGAACAGACTGCCGGTGTGGCGGCGGCTGGCCGTGCGCCTGGCGGTGGCGTTCGCACTGTTGACGTTCGTCAGCGTGGCGATCGTCGGCGTGCTGGTGCGGGAGCGACAGAAGCGCGAGCTGGAGGACGCCGTCGGCACCCAGCTTCTCAACATCGCGCGCGTTGTCGTGCTCTTCGTCGACCCCGCCCAGCACGCCGAGCTCGCGCGCACGGCGCGGCCCGAGGCGCCGGCGTATCGCCGGCTGCGCGCGTCGCTGGCGACCGTGCAGCGCGAGGTGCTGCTGACCACGCCGATCCGGACGCTGGTCGACTACGACCCGGCGACGCGGCGCGCCCGTGTCGTGCTCTCCACCGACGAGATGGAGCGCCCGGGCGGCGGCTACGCGCTCGCGCCGGAGCTCGACGAGCCGATCACCTCGGGGCTCGTGGACGGCGTGGCGCGCTACACGCGCGCCTACCGCAACGCCGGCGGCATCTGGATCAGCGCCGTGGCGCCGATCGTGGATGCCGCCGGCAAGACGACGGCGTTCCTGAGCGTGGATTACCAGGTGGACGTGCTCCTGGACCGCGTGCACGAGCTGGACGTCACGATCCTCGAGGGCTCGGCGGCCGGCGCGCTGTGTGCGCTCGGGCTGGGCCTGCTGTTCGCGCGGCGGCTCACGCGGCCGATCAGCGCCCTGACCGGCGCCGTCGCCACCGTGGCCGGCGGCGATCTGTCGCAACCGGCGCTGCCGGTCCGCTCGCGCGACGAGGTGGGCTTGCTCACCGACGCCTTCAACGGCATGGTCGAGGGCTTGCGCCAGCGTGATTTCATCCGCAACGCCTTCGGCCGCTACGTGTCGCCCGAGGTGGCCAAGACGCTGCTGGAGTCGCCGGACGGACTGCGCCTGGGCGGCGAGAAGCGGCGGATCACCGTCCTCATGTCCGACCTGCGCGGCTACACACGCTTCGCCGAGCACGGCGATCCCGCCGGCGTCATGGCCGTCCTCAATGACTATCTGGGACGCATGGCCGACATCGTCATCGCCCACGGCGGCACCATCAACGAGTTC
>JBKPRI010000166.1:0-6234 GCA_046734515.1 Candidatus Methylomirabilota bacterium
GAGATCCACGCCGTCGATTTCCACCGCAGCCAGCGTGACGTCGCGCGCCAGCGGGCGGGCATCCTTGATCTTCACCGCCACGCGGCCGATGGCGAGGAACGCATCGGGCTGCGCGCGCTGCACGACGGACAGGCCGTCCACGCGCACGTCGCCCGCGAGGCGTACGCTCGCCACGCCGTCGGCGGCGCGCTCGACGGCGACCGTGAGATCGAGCGTCGCGCGTCCCGCCGTCGGTGCCGCCGGCAGATCGGCGGGCAGATACGCCCGCACCGCCGCCAGGTCGAAGCCATTCAGGGTGACCCGCGCGGCCACACGGCCGGCCGCCACCTCGACCGAGGATGCTTCCAGCGCCAGCCGCGTGTTGTTCACCAGCGCGCGCACGGCCAGCCGCCCGGGCGCGCCGTCGCGGCGGGTGCCGATGCCGGTGGCGTCCACGTCGAGCCCGTCGATCCGCCAGACGGCGGCCGGCTGGGGCACCTGGTCGCGCGCGACGAGGCCGCCGTCCACCACGCGCAGGCGCTCGACCGTCACCGTCGTGGTCGACGGCTTCTTCGCCGGGTCAGGCGGCGGCACCAGCGCCAGGAGATCGGAGAAGTCGTACTTGTCGGCAGCCAGGCGGGTGACGTAGAGCTTCGGGCGCGTGACGGTGAGATCCCTCACCCGCACGTGCTCGCGGACGAGCGAGGTGGGCGCCACGCGGAGCTCCAGGCGCTCGATGTCGACCGCCGGCTCCGCCGACCCACGCTGGGCGAGCCGGAAGCCGTTGAGGGCGACGCGGCCGGTGAAGAGGTTCAGCTCGACGCTGCCGAGCGCCACGGCGCGGCCGGTCAGCGTGGTCAGCCGGTCGACGGCGACCCGCCGGACCACCATAGGCAGGGCCAGGATCACGCCGACCACCATCACGAGTAGGGCCACCCCCGTGATGGCGACAACGAGACGACGGCGCGACCAAGCCGGCATGGCAGGGTATTCTACTCGCGCTTTTCGACGCGCAAGCTCGAAGGAGGATCGGCATGGATCTGCAGAACGTGGTCGTCAACCTCGCCGCTCGGTACGGGTTCCAGGTGCTCGGCGCCATCGTCGTCCTCGTCGCCGGTCTCATCGCGGGACGCTGGCTGGGCGGCGTCATCGATCAGCGCCTGCAGGGACGCGCCATGGAGCCCCCCATGCGCATCCTGCTCGTGCGCGTGCTGCGCGTGGTCATCATGCTCTTCGCGCTCCTGGTCGCGCTCGACAAGCTCGGCTTCTCGGTGGCGCCGCTGGTGGCCGGCATCGGGGTGGCGGGCATCGGCGTCGGCTTCGCGCTGCAGGGGGTGCTCAGCAACATCGTGGCCGGGCTCACGATCATCTTCACCAAGCCGTTCCGCGTCGGCGAGTACATCGAGATCCTCGGCGTCCGCGGCGACGTGGCGGCCATCGAGCTGTCCTCCACCACGCTGCTGCACGCCGACCACTCGCGCGTGGTGATCCCGAACCGCAAGATCGTCGGCGAGATCCTGCACAACTTCGGCACCATGCGTCAGCTCCACCTGCTGGTGACCGTGCCGCTCGGGACCGACCTGACGGCGGCGCTCACGGCGGCCACTGACGTGGTGACCCGTCACGAGCGCGTCCTGAAGGACCCGGCGCCGGTGGTCGGCATCGCGCAGGTCACGGATACGGCGGTTCGCATCGGGGTGAACCCGTGGGTTCGGGTCATCGACTACGGCGCCGTCGAGGGTGAGCTGAACCGGTCGCTGATCGAGCAGCTCCGCGGCCGCGGCGTGGGCCTGGGCCTGGGGCCCGCGGAGGTTCGGCTGCTCAACGGCGCTCCCGCCGCGCGTTGACGGAAGGGCGGGCCGAGACGCTCGGCCGCGGGCTCGTCGCGCACCTGCGCAGCGCGCTCGCGGCGCCGGCGCTCGACCTGGCCGAGCCGCCGGTGGCGCTGACCGGCGGCTTCGACACCGAGATCTACGCCGTGCGGCTGCGGGACGCGCCGCCGGCCTTCGCCGGTCCGCTCGTGCTGCGCATGCTGCGCCCGCACCACGACCCGGCCCGGGCGCTGCGCGAGGAGGCCACCCAGAACGCGGTCGCGGCGCTCGGCTTTCCGGCGCCCCGCGTGCTGCTGGCGGCCACCACGGCGCCGCTGGGCGCGCCGTTCGTGCTGATGGAGCGCCTGCCCGGGCGGCCGCTCATGGAGACGCGTGTGGTCGGCATGGGCACGCGGCTCGCCGAGCTGCAGGTTCGCCTGCACGCGCTCGATCCGGCCACGCTCGCGCGCGCGCTCGGACCGTCCGGCACCTTCGAGGGCTACCTCGACGCGTTCGCCGCCCGCATCGCCCGCGCGAAGCTCGACGAGCTGGCGCCGCTGCTCGCCTGGCTCCGCGCGCGCCGCCCGCCGCCGGCGGCGCCGGCCATCTGCCACGGCGACTTCCATCCGCAGAACGTGCTCGTGGAGCACGGCCGCGCGACGGGCGTGCTGGACTGGCCGAACGCGCTCGTCGCCGAGCCCGCCTTCGACGTGGCCTCCACGTTCAACATCCTGCGCTTCGTGCCGGTCGGACTCACCTCCATGCCGGCGGCGGTGCGGTGGGTGGTGCGCGCGGCCCAGCCTCTGCTGGCCCAGGGCTATCTGGCGGCATATCGCCGCCGCCGGCCCATCGACGGCGCGCGTCTGGCGTATTACCGGGTGGCGGCGGCGCTGCGGGCGCTGGTGCGGGCGGCCGAGACGCAGCGAGGGCTCGCCGGGCCGCCGACCGGGCTCGACACGTCGTCCTATGCCGCGCGCCTGCTCGCGTATGCCGGGCGCGTGGTAGAACAGACGCGATGAGCGGACGCCTGGCGAGCAAGGTGGTGATCGTCACCGGCGGCGCGGCCGGCCTCGGCCTGGCCTACGCGCGGCGCTTCGTCGCCGAGGGCGCGCGCGTGGTCATCGCCGACGTGGCCGACACGGCGGAGGCGCTGAAGCGTCTGGACGCGCCGGAGGTGACGCACGCGCTGCGCGCCGACGTCGCCCGCTTCGACGACTGCCGGCGGATGGTGGACGACACGCGCGCGCGCTTCGGCCGCATCGACGTGCTCGTGAACAACGCGGCCGTGTTCGCCACGCTGAAGCCCACGCCCATGGAGGCGATCGCCGAGGCCGACTGGGACCGCGTGATGGCCGTCAACGTCAAGGGCATCTGGAACTGCGTGCGCGCGGTGGCGCCGGTGATGCGGGCGCAGGGCGGCGGCCGCATCGTCAACGTCGCCTCGGCCATCGCGCACAAGGGCACGGCCGGGCTGCTGCACTACGTCACGTCCAAGGGCGCCGTCATCACCATGACCCGGGCGCTCGCGCGTGAGCTGGGACCGGATCGGATCACGGTGAACGCGGTGGCGCCGGGGCTCATCATGAGCGACACCGTGCTCGCCAACCCCGACATCTCGTCGTTCCAGCGCGACGCCGTGCTGGCCTCCCGCTCGCTCAAGCGCGAGGCGGTGGCCGAGGACGTGGAGGGGACTGTGGTGTTCCTGGCCTCCGACGAGAGCGCGTTCATGACCGGCCAGACGCTGGTCGTGGACGGCGGGTCCGTGTTCGCGTGACGCTCACGCGCGTGCCCGTGATCGACGTGGCGCGGCTGGCGGGCGGCGAGAGCGACCGCCGGGCGGTGGCGAAGGAGATCGGCCGCGCGTGCGAGGACATCGGCTTCTTCACCATCGTCGGCCACGGCGTCGACGAGGCGCTGGTGCGGCGGATGGACGAGGTCTCGCGCGCGTTCTTCGACCTGCCGGTGGCCGACAAGCAGCGCGTGCGGCGCCCGAAGCCCGAGCAGAGCCGCGGGTACATCGGCCTCGGCGAGGAGAACCTCTCATACAGCGTCGGGCGCAGCACCACCGACCTCAAGGAGTTCTTCGCCATCGGCCCCGTCGATGTGCCCGACGCGCCGTACTATCGCGCGCCCGCCGCCTATCCCTCATTTGCGCCCAACGTCTGGCCCGAGCGGCCGCCGGCGCTGCGCGCGATCTATACGGACTACTACCGCGCCATGGAGCGCCTGGCCGCCCGCCTCATGCGCGCCTTCGCGCTGGCTCTCGAGCTGCGCGAGGACTTCTTCCACGACAAGACCGACCGCCACATCAGCGGCATCCGCGTCATCAACTATCCCGACCAGCCCGACGCGCCCGCCGCCGGCCAGCTCCGCGCCGGCGCGCACTCCGACTACGGCGCGCTGACGATCCTGAAAGCCGAGAACGTGCCGGGCGGACTGGAAGTGCTGAACCGGGCGGGGGACTGGGTGGCGGTGGCGCCGGTCGCCGACTCGTTCGTGATCAACCTGGGCGATCTGATGATGCACTGGACCAACGACCGCTGGATCTCCACGCTCCACCGCGTGGCCAATCCGCCGCGCGACGCCGCGCTCGGCAGCCGCCGCCAGTCGATCGTGTTCTTCTACCAGCCGAACTACGACGCGCTGATCGAGTGCCTGCCGGGCTGCTGCGGGCCGGACAACCCCGCGAAGTACGCGCCGGTGACGTCAGGCGAGCACCGGCTGCGCAAGTTCCTGAAGACCGTCAGCTGAGCTCGCGCGCGTAGCGGATTTCGACCGGCTCGAAGTCGCCCCAGCGATCCATCTTGCGCCCGCCGTCCGCGCGCCAGCCGGCCGCCTCGTAGAAGCGGTGCGCCCGTACATTGCCCTCGATCATCCACAGCGTGGCGCGCGTGAATCCCTGGCTGCGGAGCGAGTCGATGGCGTGCGTGAAGAGCCGGCGGCCGAGACCGGTGCCGATCAGCTCGGGGGCGATGTAGATCGCGTAGACCTCGCCCGTGACGGAGGCGGCGTCCTCGTCGCGGCTGGGGCCCGTGGCGGCGAAGCCGACGAGCGCGCGCTCACGCTCGGCCAGCCAGATCCTGCGCAGCGGGTGGCCGTCGTTCCAGTGGCGCCACTGCCGCTCGCGCTCGTCGACCGGCAATCCCACGAGGTGCGCATCGGGGAGGAGGCCGCGATACGCCGCCTGCCACGCGCGCACCTGGAGCTCGGCGATGCGGCGGGCGTCGACGGCCGTGCCGGCGCGGAGCGAGGTCACGGGGCCCGTGAGGTCGCGGAGCATGCGGATCTCCGACAGCGACGGCGTGTGGGCGAGCGGCCGGCTGTCGCCGGTGGGATGAAAGCCGCAGCGGGTGTAAGCGCGGATCGCCGGGGTGTTCGTGCTGGTCGCCCACAGGTAGACCTGGCGGCCGCCGCGCTCGCGCACCCAGCCGGCGACGGCGTCGAGCAGGGCATCCACGACGCCGCGCCCGCGCTGCGCACGATCCACGAACATCCCGACGAGCGCCGGTCCCGGCTGGTCCGGCGCGTGCGCGAGCGCGGTGGCGATGCCCACCCAGCGGTCCTCGTCGAGGGCGACGAAGACGCAGCGCTCGTGCGTGGCGGCGGCCCGCTCGGCCCAGATGTCGTCGGTGAACGCGGCTTCCCGGGCGAGGGTGGAGCCGAAGGCCAGCGGCGCCTCGGCGAGCGCACGAAGCCGCAGCGCCTTGAGCGCTGCGGCTTCGTCAGGCCGGACCGGCCGGACCTCGACGCCCACTCGAGGCCGGCCCGGGCTAGTGGCTAGGCCCAGACCCGCGCGTCACGGCCGGCCACATAGGTCGGCTGGCGCTGCGCGGGATTCCGGTTGATCAGCGGGCGGTGGTACATCGGGTGCGTGGTGCAGCGCACCTCGTGCTCGAGCTCGAACATCACCTTGCCGCTCTCGGGATCGACGATATCCACGAAGCGGTACTGGTACGGATTGCTCTCCTCGCTGACGATCCCGCGCTCCAGCATCTTCTTGTGCGGGCCGGAGAAGTCGTTGATGTAGATCGCGATGTGGTGACCGTCGTACGGCTCGATCTGGTCGTCGGTCTCCTTGAAGATGAGCTTCTGCGAGGTGCCGACCTTCACCTCGGCCGCGACGCAGCCGTTCCTGGTGACGGTGGCCGGCGCGTCCATGATGTCGCGATAGAAGCGCGCGATGCCCTCGGCGGTGCCGGTGCGCACCGGCAGCTCGACGTACGGCATGCCCAGCTCCATGCGCGGCCAGCGGCGGCCCGGGCGGTGCAGGCGCATGCGGTTGCCCCACGGGCAGGTGACGTCCGCGTGATCGTTCGCGACGGTGTACGCGTACTTGGTGCCCTTCAGCTTCTCGGCCGCCATCGACAGCCGGTTGCCCAGCTCGTCGAAGTCGGGGATCGTGAGCCCGGTCACGCCGCGCAGCACCTGGGCCTTCGCCGTCGGC
>JBKPRI010000167.1:0-7281 GCA_046734515.1 Candidatus Methylomirabilota bacterium
CACACCGGTCCAGGTCCGCTCCTCCAGCCGCGCCACCTCGGCCTGCGCGCGGAACACGCGCGCATGCGTGGCGATCTGCAGCGCCTCGAGGCTGCCCTCGACGCGCTCGGCCAGCGCGCGGCCCGCCGGCTCGCCGATGACGGCCGACCGCGTCCCCGCCGCCAGCAGACGCCGCTGCTCGCCCACCACCGCCTCACGATACCGCTCGAACGCCGCGGTGGCGTCCGCCAGGTGCCGCGCCTCGTCCTCCGTACCGGCCAGATCGCGAAGCCGCTTCAGGTCCGCGCCCACGGCGTCCGCGCGCTCGCGCCACACCTCGGCATAGCGTGGATCGCGCAGGATCGTGAACCGCGCGTCCAGTCGGGCGAGCGCCAGCATGGCGTCACGCACATCGGCGGTCAACCGGAGGGCGGGCAGCGTCTCGCTGGCCACCTCGCGGTTGAGTGACACCAGACGGCCGACCGCGCGCAGGCTCAGGACGCCGACGGCCGCCAGCACCACGATGACGAGTGAGAACCCGAGGAAGATCTTGGACGCGAGCCGCATGCGGTCCCGCTCTTGCCTCTACCGGCGCGGGCCGGTGGACGCCAGTGACCCCAGGTGATTGATCGTGTTCTCGGGCATTTGCAGTCAGCGAGAACGGCGCCCAGCGCCGGTCGGTCCAGTCGCGATGATAGCATCGCCGCCCCCCGCCACGTCATGCCGTGTCGCGGACCGGATGGAGCTCGCGGTAAATATTACGCCCACGCGTTTCGCGCATCAGGACCGTGAGCAGCGCCGCGCCGACGGCGAGGGCGGCGCAGATGGCGAAGGCGTCGCGGTAGGCCTCCAGTGGATAGCGTCGCGCGCCGTCGGCGAGCCCGCCCGTCCACCGCGCGTCCAGCACCGCGCCGATCGGTCCCTGCGTGAGGGCAGCGCCGAGAAAGCCGCCGAGGTTCACGACGGCCACCGCCACGCCGTCGAGATGCGGCGGATTGACCTCGCGCCCGATCGGCCACACCAGCACGAAGGCAGCGCCGGCCAGCCCCATGGCGAACAGCAGCGCGTAGAACACCGGCAGCGCCAGCGTGCCGAGCGTGGCGACGAACACGAGCCACAGCGCGGCCTGCACGATGGCCAGGGTCAGGAGCGGCGCCTTGCGCCGGCCGAGCAGCCGATCGGAGGCGAAGCCGATCAGCGGCGCGGCGACGAGCAGCGCCAGCGACGTCGCCGTCGCATAGAACGCGGCCGGACGCAGGGCGAGGCCATAGACGTCCCGCAGGTACGGGACCATCCACAGCATCTGGTTGCCGGCCACCGAGTAGAAGCAGAAGAACGCGAGGAAGGGCGGCCACGTGTGCGGGTTGCGCAGCACCTGCGCGGTGCCGGCCAGCACGTCCCGCAGGCTGGCCGCGCGGGCCACCGCGAGAGTCCCGGGGGGCCGGTCGCGCACGCCGAGGCCGCAGAGCGCGGCGCCGACGATGGTGACGAGCCCCACGATCCAGAACGCGCCGCGCCAGCCGACCATCGCGACCAGCGCGGCCAGCGGCAGCGTCGAGGCGAGCGCGCCGAGGATGCCGACCGTGGCGGTGAGCGCGGCGAGAAACCCGAAGCGCTCGGCCGGGAACCAGGCGGCCGCGATCTTCAGCGTGCCGACGAACGTCGGCGCGGCGCCGGCGCCCACGAGCAGACGCCCGGCGAAGAGCGCGGGCAGGCTGCCGGCCGTGGCCATCAGCACCGCGCCCAGCCCCATCACGGCGCCGCCGATCGTCATCAGCCGGCGCGCGCCGTAGGCGTCCACCAGCAGCCCGGCCGGCACCATGAGGCCCGCGTACGAATAGAAGTAGGCGGCGGCCACGAGCCCGACGGTGGTGCCGGTGACGTCGAACGTCTGCATGAGATCGCGCGCGATCACGCCGGGCGCGGCGCGATGGAAGAAGCCGATGAGGAACACGAACGCGGGCAGCGTCCACATGAGCCACGGCATGGCGCCCTAGCATACCGGCCCGCGGCCGATGCGACGAGCGCGGCGCGGCGCATTGCAATGCCTGGGGGCGTGGCCTACTATGTGCGGGCGTCATCGAGCGTCGACGCGCGCGGAGGGATTCGTGGAGTTCGGCATCTCACTTCCCGGCCGAGGTCCGCTGGCCAAACCCGAGACGGTCCTGGCGATGGCCGCCCGCGCCGACGCCCTCGGCTACGCCTCGGTGTTCGTCACCGACCACATCGTCCTGCCCGCCTCGATGGCGCGCTCGGTCTATCCCTACTCCGCCACGCGCCAGCTTCCCGGCGGGGCCGCCCAGGATTACCTGGAGCCGCTGGCGCTGCTCGGCGCGCTGGCCCGCGAGACGAAGCGCGCGCGGCTCGGCACCAGCGTGCTGGTCATCCCCTATCGGCACCCATTGGTGACGGCGAAGATCCTCGCCACGCTCGATCGTCTCTCGGGCGGACGCATCATCCTGGGCGCGGGCGTCGGCTGGCTGCGCGAGGAGTTCGAGGCGGTGGGCGCGCCGCCCTTCGAGGAGCGGGGCGCGGTGACCGACGAGTACATCGCGCTGATGCGCAAGACGTGGACGACCGATCCCGTGAGCTTCCAGGGCCGCTACGTCCGCGTGGACAACGTGCACGCGCTGCCCAAGCCCACCCAGCCGGCCGGCATCCCGGTGTGGATCGGCGGCCATACCGACGGCGCCGTGCGCCGCGCCGCCCGCCTCGGTGACGGCTGGCATCCGTTGATCATGCGGCCGCCCGGGCTCCTGCTGCCCGACGAGTACGCCGCGCGCGTGCGCCAGCTGAGGGCGTGGGCGAAGGAGGCCGGACGCGATCCCGAGTCGATCACGCTGACCGTGCGCGTGGCCATGGAGGTGCGGCCCCGGCGCATGAAGCCGCCGGCGGGCGACCGCCCGCTCTTCCAGGGCACCGCCGAGGAAGTCATCCGCGACATTCGCACGTACGCCGACCTCGGGGTGACGCACTTCATCTGGGATCCCACGCACCAGGACCTGCCCTCGGTGCTCGACAACCTCGCGCGCTTCGCGCACGACGTCACGCCGCGATTCAACAGGGCACGGGGCTCCGGATCTCTGGTCAAGCGTTCCGGATCCGCGGTCAAGCGTTCGGCATCCAAATCTCGGAAGAAGAAGCGGTGATCACTCACGCGGAGGCGTGCGCGCTGATCGAGGGGCCGGCCGAGGGGCTGGCCGAGCTGCTGGCGCGCGCGGGCGAGGTGCGGGATCGCGGGCGCGGGCGGACGGTCACGTTCTCGGCCAAGGTCTTCGTGCCGCTCACCACGCTGTGCCGGGATTACTGCGGCTACTGCACGTTCCGCCGCGATCCGGGCGAGCCGGGCGCGCACACGATGTCGCCCGAGGAAGTGGTGGCGCTCGTGCAGGCCGGGGCGCGCGTCGGCGCCAAGGAGGCGCTGTTCTCGCTCGGCGACAAGCCCGAGGCCGCCTTCCCCGAGCACCGCGAGTTCCTCAAGCGCCACGGCCATCGCACGACGCTGGGCTACCTGCGCGCGATCTGCGCGCTGACGCTGGCCGAGTCCTCGCTGCTCCCGCACGCCAATCCCGGCGTGATGTCAGAGCGCGATCTGGCCGCGCTGCGCGAGGTCAACGTCAGCATGGGGATCATGCTCGAGAACGTGGCCGACCGGCTGCTCGGCCGCGGGATGGCGCACGACAACGCGCCCGACAAGGTCCCGGCCCGCCGCCTCAAGACGATTGGCCTGGCCGGCAAGCTCGGCATTCCCTTCACCACCGGAATCCTCATCGGCATCGGCGAGACCGCGCGCGAGCGCGTGGACGCGCTGGTGGCCATCCGCGACCTGCACGAGCGCTGGGGGCACATCCAGGAAGTCATCGTGCAGAACTTCCGCGCCAAGCCGCGCATTCCCATGCGCGATGCCGTCGAGCCCACGCTCGACGATCTGCTCCGCACGCTGGCCGTCGCCCGCCTCGTGCTGGGGCCCGAGATCAACATCCAGGCGCCGCCGAACTTGACGCCGGACGTGTACCCGCGGCTGCTGGCCGCCGGGCTCAACGACTGGGGCGGCATCTCGCCGCTGACGCCGGACCACATCAACCCCGAGAAGCCGTGGCCCGGGCTGCGCGCCTTGCGTGCGGCCACGGAGAGCCAGGGCTTTCGCTTCCGCGAGCGGTTGGCGATCTACCCCGAGTACGCGACGCGCGCCGAGTTCCTCGACGAGGGATTGCGGCCGCGCGTGGGGACGCTCGTCGACGCCGACGGCCTCGTGAGGGAATCGCATGAGCTCTGGCGACGCTGGTAGCCTGATCCCCGTTCTCGATCGCGTGGCGCCCGACGTGCGCGGCATCCTGGCCCGCACGCTGGACGGCGCCGAGGTCACGGTGGCCGAGGCCGAACGCCTGGCCACCACCACCGGGCGCGACCTCCTCGCGCTCACGCTCACCGCCGACGAGCTGCGCCGGCGCCACGTGGGCGACACCGTCACCTACGTGGTGAACCGCAACATCAACTTCACCAACGTCTGCATCAAGCACTGCGGCTTCTGCGCCTTCTCGCGCGACCACCGCGAGGAAGAAGGCTACCTGCTGCCGATCGAGGAAGTGGTGCGGCGCGCGCGCGAGGCGTGGGACCTCGGCGCCACCGAGGTATGCATCCAGGCCGGGCTGCCGCCCAAGCTCGATGGGCGCTTCTACATCGACCTCACGCGCGCCCTCAAGGCCGAGCTGCCGAACCTCCACCTGCATGCGTTCTCGCCGGAGGAGGTGCTGTACGGCTCGGTGCGCTCGGGACTGCCGATCAAGGAGTACTTGCACGAATTGAAGGACGCCGGCCTCGGCACGCTGCCGGGGACCTCCGCCGAGATCCTCGATCAGGCGATCCGCGATCGCATTGCGCGCGGGCGCATCACGGTGGATCAGTGGGTGGAGGTCATCACCACCGCGCACGCGCTCGGCATCCGCACCACCTCCACCATCATGTACGGCCACGTGGAGACGCCCGCGCACTGGGTCGCGCACATGGCCCTGCTGCGCTCCATCCAGAAGGACACCGGCGGCTTCACCGAGTTCGTCCCGCTCTCACTCATCCACAGCGAGGCGCCGATGTACTCGAAGGCGCTGGTCGAGGGCGTGCGCCCCGGCGCCACCGGCGTCGAGGTCATCCGCATGCACGCGCTGGCCCGTGTGATGCTGGGGCCCGTGCTCCGCAACATCCAGGCTTCCTGGGTGAAGGAAGGCCCCAAGCTGGCGCAGGCGCTGCTCGACGCCGGCGCCAACGATCTCGGCGGCACGCTCATCAACGAGTCGATCTCCACCTCGGCCGGCGCCACCTACGGCCAGCTCGTCGGCCCCGCCGAGCTGCGGCGGTGGATCCGCGACGCCGGGCGCGTGCCGGCGGAGCGCGACACGCTCTATCGCGTGCTGCGCACGTACGCGGACGGCGACGACCCGCGCTCCGAGCTCGATGCCGTGGAGGATGCCGAGGCCCGCTTCGGCTCGTACCGTCGCTTGATCGCGTCGGGCGAATTTCGGTTCACGCAGCGGTAGCCGAGGTGCACTGGCTGTGGTATTAATGCGTCTCGCACTCACTCAGTACGCTCGATAGGAGGCTTCCTGTGGCGAAGACGATGACGAAGTCCGCGACGCTGGCCCATCTCGCCGAGAAGACCACGCTCACCAAGAAGCAGATCGAAGGTGTGCTGGACGAAACGCTCGCGCTCGCGTCGCGCGAAGCGAAGAAGAGCGGCGCCTTCGTGCTGCCGGGCTTCGGCAAGCTGGTGCTGGCGAACCGGAAGGCGCGCATCGGCCGCAATCCGCAAACCGGCGAGCCCATCAAGATCCCGGCCAAGCGCGTGTGCAAGTTCCGTCTGGCCAAGAGCCTGAAGGACACGGTGCTTGGCAAGAAGTAGGACCAATGGTCGGGCGGGGGGCCGACGGCCCGCCGCCCCACGGTCGACGCCGCCGCCGGACGATGCGTCGCCCGCTCCCTCGCTCGCCTCAGCGACGCTTCCCCGGGTCTGGCAGGACGTCGGCTACCGGCCGCTCGCGGACGCCTCGCGCGCCCGCGCGCTGTTCGATTTCGCCGCAGTGCTCTGGCCCGAGCCGGTCACGTTCGCGTGGGGCGCCTTCCTGGCCGGCGCCGGCGGCGAGCGCCTGATCGGGGCGCTGGCCGCCGAGCGTCACGCCACGGCGGCCATGCTGTTCGGACCCGTCATCGACATGCGCGTCGAGTCGCCGGGCCTCCCGCGCGAAAGCGCCGTGGCCACCGACCCGATCGACGTCGCCTCGCAGCTCGTCGCGGCGGCCATCGACCATGCGACGGCGCTCGGCGCCGCCACGCTCTACACGCGGCCGCAGGGGCTCGACCGCGTGTGGGTGCGCTTCGGCTTCATTCCCGTGCCGGAGGTCGCGCTCCCGCCGGCGCTCGCCGGGCGGCCCGGCGCCGGCCTCTACGCGTGGCGGGGCGGCAGCGCCTTGTGGTCGCTGCGCGAAGCGATGGGCTAGGTGCGCGTCACGGCGCTCGCCGGCGGAACCGGCGCCGCCAAGCTGTTGCGCGGTCTCGCGGCCTGCCTCGATCCCGCCGACCTCACGATCGTCGGCAACACGGGCGACGACACCGAGGTCTGGGGTCTCCACGTCTCGCCCGATCTCGACACCGTCACCTACGCGCTGGCCGGGCTGCTCGACGTGGCAAGGGGCTGGGGCCGCGCCGATGAAACGTTTCGGGCCCTCGAGGCGATGGCCGCGCTGGGCGGCCCGACGTGGTTCGGTCTCGGGGATCGCGACCTCGCCATCCACCTGGCGCGCACCAGCGCGCTCCGCGCGGGTGACACCCTCACCGCGGTCACCGCGCGCCTCGCCGCGCAGCTCGGCGTGCGGGCACGTCTGCTGCCGATGAGCGATGCGCCCGTGCGGACGAGCGTGACGACCACGGCGGGCCGCCTCACCTTCCAGGAATACTTCGTGCGCGACAAGGCCCAGGGCGACGTCGTGTCGGTGGCATACGAGGGCGCCGAGGCCGCGCGCCCGGCGCCGGGCGTCGTGGAGGCGATCACCACCGCCGAGCTCGTCGTAATCTGTCCCTCGAATCCCGTGACCTCCATCGGGCCGATCCTCGCGGTACGGGACATCGCCGAGGCGCTGCGCGCGACGAAGGCGCCCGTGGTCGGCGTCAGCCCGATCATCGGCGGCGCGCCGGTGAGCGGCCCCGCCGGCCGTCTCATGAAGGCGCGCGGGCTCGCCGTCTCCCCGCTCGGCGTGGCCGCCGCCTACGCGCCGTGGCTGCGCGCGCTGCTGATCGACGCGGGCGACGCCGGGG
>JBKPRI010000168.1:0-6942 GCA_046734515.1 Candidatus Methylomirabilota bacterium
GCGCCGCAGGAGCTCGACCATCGCGGCGCGCGCCCGCGCCATCCGCCGCAGGACGGTGGGCAGGCCGAGGCGTCGGGCCCGCGCCACCGTGCGCGCGTTGAAGCGGTCGGCGTAGGCCATGCTCTCGAACCACGTGATGCGCTCGGGATGGCCGCCGGCGATGTGGCGCAGGCGCACGACCGTCTCCTCGTCACAGCTCATGAAGTGGCCGAGGACGTCCTTCACCGACCAGCGGTCCTGCGTGCGCGGCTGCAGCATCGCGTCTCGAGGCAGGCGCCTGACGAAGGCCAGCGTCTCGCGGCGGGAGGCGCGTACGTCCCGCAGCGCCCGGCGCTTCCAGGCGGCCAGCGCCCCGGAGCGCGATGCCATCAGCCCGCCACGCCTTCCATCTGGAGCGCGTAGAGCCGTCGGTACACGCCGTCGCGCGCGAGCAGCTCGTCGTGGCGGCCCACCTCGGCGATCCGGCCCTCGTGGATCACCACGATGCGGTCGGCGTTGCGCACGGTGGCCAGGCGGTGGGCGATGACGAGCACGGTGCGATGCTGCATCAGGTCGCTGAGCGCCTGCTGCACCATGAACTCGCTCTCGGCGTCGAGATCCGACGTCGCCTCGTCGAGGATGAGGATGGGCGGGTCCTTGAGGAACGCGCGGGCGATGGCCAGGCGCTGGCGCTGGCCGCCGGAGAGGCGCACGCCGCGCTCGCCCACCAGCGTGGCGTAACCCTCGGGCTGGGCCTGGATGAAGTCCTCGGCGTGCGCCTGACGAGCGGCGCGCGTCACCTGCTCGGTCGAGGCACCGGGCCGGCCGTAGGCGATGTTGTAGAGGATCGAGTCGCTGAACAGGAACGTCTCCTGCGTCACCACACCGATCTGCGCACGCAGCGAGGCCTGGGTGATCTCGCGCAGATCGTGGCCGTCAATGGTGATGCGGCCGCCCGTCACGTCGTGGAAGCGCGGCAACAGGTCCATCAGCGTGGACTTGCCCGCGCCGCTCATGCCCACGAACGCCACGACCTCGCCGCGGCGGATGTCGAGCGAGATGTCGCGCAGGGTTGGCTCGGCCGAGCCCGGGTAGCGGAACGATACGTCCTCGAAGCGGAGGCCCTCGCGGAATCCGGGCAGGGTGCGCGCGCCCGCGCGATCGGCAATGGCCGGCGGCATGTCGAGGATCTCGAACACGCGCTCCACTGAGGACGTCGACTGCTGCACGGTGTTCATGATCCGCGAGAGTTGGCGCACGGGACCGTAGATGAGGGCCAGCGCCGCGGTGAACGAGAAGAAGTCGCCCGGGGTCATGGCGCCGGCGATCACCTGCGTGCCGCCGTACCAGAGCGCGCCCATGATGCCGAAGGCCGCCAGCACCTCCATCAGCGGATCGGTGGCCTCGTCGGTGCGGTGGTCCTTCAGCGCCAGCTCCAGCAGCCGCTGGTTGATGCGGTCGAAGCGCTCGGCCTCGTGGCTCTCGCGCCCGAAGGCCTTGACGATCTTCATGCCCGAGAACGCCTCGTGCAGGAGCACGTTCAGCTCACCCACCTTCTCCTGCGAGCGCTTGTTGATGCGATAGAGCCGCCGGCCGATGGAGCGCACGGCCACGCCCACGAACGGGAACACGACGACGGCGATGAGGGCCAGCCGCCACTCGCGCACCACCATCACCGACAGCAGCGCGACGATCATGAGCACCTGGCGCAGCGACATCACCAGCACGGTGGACGACACGCGGGCCAGGCGATTGACATCCGTCACGATGCGGGACATCAGCTCGGCCGAGTGCAGGTCGGCGAAGAACGACAGCGGCATCTGCTGGATGTGCGTGTAGAGCGTGCGCCGCAGCCCGGCGATCACCCGCTCGCCCACCGAGGCCATCAGGTACGACTGGCCGTAGCGGCCGGCGCCCTTGAGGAGGTAGGCCCCCAGCAGCAGCAGGGGAATCACCCGCAGCATCGTCGCATCCCGGCGGATGAAGATGTCGTCCATCGCGGGCTTCACCAGCCACGCGATGGCACCCTCCATGGCGGCCACCACGATGGCCAGCAACGCGCCGACGAGCAGCACGCCCACGTGCGGCCGCATGAGCGGCAGCAGGCGGCGATAGACGGCGAAGGCGTGGCTCACGCGGCGCCCGCCACCAGGCGGCGGTAGAGCGTCTCCGTCGCGTCGAGCTTGGCGCGCAGCGAGAAGTGCGCCTCCACGCGCTTGCGGCCGGCCCGGGCCATCGCCTGCGCGGCGAGGGGATCGCCCAGCACGCGCAGCACGGCGCCGGCCAGCGCCTCGGGCGCCTGCGGTGGCACCAGCACGCCGGTCTCGCCGTCGAGCACCAGCTCGGGCATGCCCTCGATGCTGGTGGCCACGACCGGCCGCTCGCAGGCCAGCGCCTCGCGAATGGAGCCGGTGATGCCGAGACCGCCGTAGGAGGCGTCCACCACCACGTCGGAGGCGGCCATGATCGCCGGCACGTCGTCACGGTGGCCGAGCACGAGCACGCGGTCGCCGAGACCCCTCGAGCGCGCGAGGTCGGCGATCTCCGCGATGCGCGGCGGCGGCGCGCCCACGAACAGCAGCCGCGCGTGGGGCCGCTGCGGCGCCAGCGTGACCATCGCCTCCAGCAGGTGGCGCCAGCCCCGCCACGAGCGCACCCCGATCTGGGTGATCAGCTCGTGCTCGGCGCCGAGCCCGAGCTCGCGCCGCACGGCGCCGCCGTCGGCGCCGGGATGGAACCGCTCGAGGTCGGTGCCGGAGTAGATCACCTCGATCTTGCCGGCCGGCACGCCGCAGGCGACGAGGCCGTCCTTGATCGAGCGGCACACGGCCACGATGGCGTGCACGCGGCGGCTCGTGTAGCCGACGCGGCGCAGACGGCCCACGCGGAAGCTGACCCCGCGGTTGAGGACGAGCAGCGCGCGGGCGCCCATGAGGCCGGCCAGCAGCGTGAGCGTGCGCGCCCGGCCCTTGTGGGCGTGGACGATCTGGATGCGCTGCCCGCGGATGAGCCGGGCCAGGCGCCACGCCGCGCGCGGATCCCACTGCCGGCGCATCGGGATCGCCACGTGCGCGAGGCCGGCGTCACGGCAGCGGGCGGCCCACGTCTGGCTGGGCGGGGTGACGACCGTGACGTGGTGGCCGCGGGCGGCGAGGCCGCGCGCGAGGTCGCGCAGCTGCATCGCGGCGCCCGTGAAGAAGTCCCCCTTCGGGTAGATCTCGAGGATCCGAAGGGGGGTGTCCGCCATCAGGCTCCGAAGAACTCGCGGACCGCCATGGCCACGGTGTCGATCTCGGTCACCGTGTGGCCGGCCGAGATCGGCAGCGTCAGGATCTCCTTGACCAGCTGCTCGGTGTGCGGCAGGGCGGGCGGCTTCAGGCGCTCGACGGCGGGCTGCCGGTGCGTCGGCACCGGGTAGTGCACACCGGTCTGCACGCCGCGCGTCTTGAGGAACGCGGCCAGCTCGTCGCGGCGCGCCGTGCGCACGACGTAGAGGTGATAGACGTGGTGGCCGTCGGGGCGCTCCTCGGGCAGCCCGAGCGGCAGCCCCGCGAAGGCCTTGTCGTAGCGCGCGGCCAGCTCGCGCCGGTGCTCGTTCATGGCGTCCAGGCGCCGCAGCAGGACCCGGCCGATGGCGGCCTGGATGTCGTTGAATCGCAGGTTGAAGCCGATCTCGGAGTGAATGTCCTTGTTCAGCCGCCCGTGATCGCGCAGCCGGCGGCAGCGTGCGGCGATCTCGTCGTCGTCGGTCACGATGGCGCCGCCGTCGCCCATCACCGTGAGGTTCTTCGAGGGATAGAACGAGAAGACGCCGACGCGGCCGAAGGCGCCGACCTTCTTGCCCTGCCAGGCGGCGCCGTGCGCCTGCGCGCAGTCCTCGAGCATCCAGACGCCCAGGCGCGCGGCGAGCGCGCGGACGGCGTCGAGGTCGGCCGGCTGACCGTACAGGTGCACGGGCACGATGCCGACGGTGCGCGGCGTCACCTTGGCGGCGGCGTCGGCCGGATCGATGGTGTAGAAGCGATCGCAGTCCACGAACACCGGCGTGGCCTCGGCGAAGCAGATCGCCTCGATGGTCGGGAACGCGGTGTGCGAGGGCACCAGGATCTCGTCGCCCGGCTTGACGCCGAGGGCGCGGAACGCCAGCCACAGGCCGGCGGTGGCCGAGTTGCTGAGAATGCAGTGCTTGGCGCTGACGTAGCGAGCCAGCTCGGTCTCGAACTCGCGGCTCTGCGGCCCGAGGATGTATTGCCGCGACTCGATGGCGGCGATGGCGGCCTGCTTGATCTCGTCGTCCACCAGGGGTCGGGACAGGGGGATCTGCGTCACGCTCACGCTCCTGATCCAGCCAGCTTTTCGTAGCGGCCTTTGTAGTAGAGAAGGGGCTCGCCGCCGGGCACGCTGATGCGCTCGACCCGGCCCACGAAGATCGTGTGGTCACCCTCGACGTGCTTGTTGACCGTGGTGCACTCCAGGTGGGCGAGGGCCTCGTGGAGCAGCGGAAGCCCGAGGTCGGTCATCGTGTGGGCGACGCCCTCGAACTTGTCGAGGATCTTGGACGTCGCGAAGCGGCGCGAGACCGCCTCCTGCGTCGCGCTGAGGATGTTGACCGCGAAGCGCCCGCTCTCGCGCAGGGCGGGAAAGCACTGCGCCTTGTGGTCGACGCACACGAGGATCAGCGGGGGATCGAGCGAGACGGACGCGAAGGAGCTGCAGGTGAGGCCGGCCGGGCGCTTGTCGCCGTCGGAGGTGGTCACGATCGTCACGCCCGAGCCGAAGTGACTGAGAACCTTACGAAAGTCGTCGGGACCGATCACCGTCTCTATGTAGCAGGAACACCCCAGGAAAGCAAGATTGGCGGCCCGAGTTCACGAGACAACAATGGCGAGGACGGGCCCTGGCAGACCCGCCCTCGCCGGGGGGGAGGGCATCGAACAGACCTTCTCGGCTCGCCTCTGATCGAGGCGGCCACCCGGAAAATCAGCAAGCGGCGTTCCAGCCCCGGCGCGCGGTGTTTTCCATGGTTTGCGGCGGGTCCACTCGAAGACGTAGGTGCGACGTCGCCCAGAATGGGAAGTCGCGTACCCAATCGTTGGCCGTAGTACGCTTCGGCGAATGAGCGACGCTGCTGCATGATCCGCGCGCTGGTGGCGATTCTTTTCTTGCTCGGCGGCGCGCTGGGCGCGTGGGCGCAGCCGGCGGCGAAGGGCTACCGCATCGGATGGCTGGCGCCCGCCGCCAATCCGGACAACGTCCAGGCGCTGCGCGACGGCCTGCGGGCTCTCGGCTACGCGGATGCCGCGCAGGTCGTCATCGACTCGCAGTATCCCGGCAGTGGCCCGGCCGACCTCGCCGGGGCTGCGGCCGCACTCCTGCGTTCGCGCCCCGACGTGATCATCACCGACGGCAGCGCGGCGAGCCTGGCCGTGAAGCGGGCGACGACGAGCGTCCCGGTGGTCTTCGTCAGCGGTGATCCGGTCGGTTCCGGCCTCGTGCCGAACCTCGCACGGCCCGGCGGCAACCTGACAGGGTTCGCCGTCGTCGGCAGCGAGCTCAACGTCAAGCGGCTGGAGCTTCTGCGCGAAGCGCTTCCTCGCCTGACGCGCGTCGGCGTGATCTACGAACCCTGGCAGGAGCGGACGATGGTTCCGCCGCTCGAGACGGAGGCCCGCGCGCGCGGCCTCCAGGTGGCCCGTCTGGTTGTCCGGAGGGCCGACGATCTGGACCAGGCGTTCCTCGCCGCGGTCAGGGACCGTGTCGGCGCCGTCATGCCCGTGGCGTCGGCGCTCTTTCACGCCGAGAAGCAGCGGTTCGTCACCCTGGCCGCCCGCCATCGGCTGCCGACCATGTACGAGAACCACGTGTTCGCCGAAGCGGGCGGACTGATGTCCTATGGGCCGGACGTCCAGGAGATCTTCCGGCGCGCGGCCGCCCAGGTCGATCGCATCCTCAAGGGCGCGAAGCCGGCGGACCTGCCCATCGAGCAGCCCACGAAGTTCCGACTCGTCATCAATCTCGACACGGCCCGGGCGCTCGGCGTGACGCTGCCGCCGTCGCTGTTGCTCCGGGCCGACCACGTGATCGACGGACGCCGGTGATATAGTCCACGGTATGCCCACCGAGCAACAGGTTCTCGACGCACTTCGCGGGATCCGTGATCCCGAGTCCCAGAAAGACATCGTCGCGCTCGGTCTCGTGCGCGACCTCGCGGTCGACGCCAACGGCGTGTCGGTGACGCTGGCCTTCACGGGCCAGGCGCCCGCCGCCAAGGCCACGATGCACAGCATGGCCACGCGCCTGCTCGGCCAGATTCCCGGCATCGGCAAGGTGCAGGTGAAGATGGGCGGCGCCGCCGCGCCTGCCGCGCACAGCCACGCCCACGCTCCGGCTCCGCAGGCCCCCGGCCACGGTCATGGCCAGCCGCAGGGCGGCCCCGGCGCGCCGCCGGTGAACCTCATTCCCGAGGTGCGGCACACCATCGCCGTCTCCTCGGGCAAGGGCGGCGTGGGCAAGTCGACGGTCGCGGTGAACCTCGCGCTGGGGCTGCGGCAGACCGGCGCCACGGTGGGGCTGATCGACACCGACGTGTACGGTCCCGACGTGCCGCTCATGCTCGGCACGCGGGGCAAGCCGGGAATGTTCGACAACAAGATCATCCCCGTCGAGGCGCACGGCCTCAAGCTGATGTCGATCGGCCTGCTCGTGAACGAGCGCGAAGCGGTCGTGTGGCGCGGCCCCATGATCCACTCGTTCATCCAGCAGATGCTCAAGGACGTCATGTGGGGCGCACTCGACTACATGGTCTTCGACATGCCCCCCGGCACCGGTGACGCCCAGCTCTCGCTCTCGCAGGTGCTGCCGCTGAGCGGCGTGGTCATGGTGACGACGCCCCAGGACGTGGCGCTCCTCGACGTGCGCAAGGCCATCGGGATGTTCCAGCGCCTCAACGTACCGATCCTGGGC
>JBKPRI010000169.1:0-11933 GCA_046734515.1 Candidatus Methylomirabilota bacterium
GTCCAGCGGTGCAGCATGTCGCCGGCATTCACCGCGAACGAATCCGGGACGTACGGCACGTCGAGCCACGCGCCCGAGGGCAGCCGGAGCTGCAGCCCCGGCACGTCGGTCTGAGCCAGGAAGGTCAAGAAGTTGGCGTCCGTGTGCGGCGCGATGCCGTACTGGTTTTGCTCGGCGGCCACCGGTGGATAGTGCGTGAGGCGAAACGAGAACTGGCTCTCGGCGAATGCCGCGTCGAAGTAGTCCGGCGGCAGGTCGAGCGCCACCGCGCACACCCGTACCATCCGCCGGCCCAGCGCGTCGACGGCGTCCGTGTAGGCAAGGACCGCCTCGCGAAAGCCGGGCAGGGCGTACGGCCATCGATTGGGACCCGCGAAGCGCCGGCCCGCGCGGACGAGCGGATCGTCGGCCGCGCGCTCGCGCTTGACGAAGAACGCCTCGTTGAGATCGGGCTTGTCGTTGACGTTCACATCGGAGGTCCACACGGCGTACCGGCCCAGGGCCATGTAGCCGTTGTTGTGCTCGTTCATGCGCAGGGCCAGCTTGGCCTCGGCCGGCTGGGCGTGAAAGCGGCGCGCCTCGCCGAACGTGCGTGCGATGAGGTCGCGCGTGACGCCGTGGTTGACGATGATGAAGAAGCCGACGCCTTCGAGGGCCGCGCGCAGCTCGGCGGCCGTGCGCTCGAGCGCGCCGGGCCGGCCCGCGAAGCAGGGGCCCACGTCGATGATCGGGATCGTCATATCGTTCACCTTTGGCACCTCCGGCACGTCCGGCTCCCTACTCTAGTCAAAAGCCCGCGGTCAGTCGAACGGCGCCCACCAGGGCATTCGTGCGGGCCGGATCCGTATTGGGGTTGATGACGTACTGGACGTCCGGCTGCACGAAGAGCCATGGCGCCACCTGGAATCGGTACGTGAGCTCCACGGTGATCTCGGAGCGCTCGGTCGTCCGGCCCTCGCGTCGCTGCGCCTGCCGATACTGGTTGCCGTTGTGCGCGGCGGCCACGCCGAGCGCCAGCTGGTCCTCGGCACGCGAGGCCCACGGACCGGTGACGACGAGGCCGCCCCCGGTGTAGCCGGCATAGCGGCTCACGCGTGGATCGCCGAGGCCGAGCTGGGCGAACAGCGCCACGCGCCGGCCCGGATCGCCGTCGAGACGATGGACGGTGCGCTCGGCCACCAGGTAGGCGCCGGCGCTGCCGTGATGGCGCACGGGCGAGCCGTCGCGCTCCGTGCGGCTAAGGTCGTCGAGCGTGTCGGTGTAGCCCCAGCCACCCAGCGCCACCTTGGCGTCGTCCGGCATCCACGCGATCTCACCGATGAAGAAGCCGCTGAAGATGGCGGTACGTAGCACGAGCCCGGCCACCGGTTTCACTTCCAGGCGCCCTCCGATCGTGGTGTCCGGAAAGACCGAGGGCCCGTGGCGTCCGCTTTCGGTGAATTCCGGGCCGCCGCCGAACGAGCTGTTGATGAGCACCGCCGCCGCCGGGAGCAGGTAGAACTCCGTGCCGAGATCGTAGCGCCCGGCGAGCATCGAGACCCGTCCGCCCAGAAGGCTCTGCTGGATCCAGCCCTCCTGCAGGCGCCAGCGCGACGGGCCGGCGATCTCGCTCACGCCCTGCGCGTCGCCCACGAACCGGCTCGGGTTGCCTCCATGGGTGCCCAGCACGTCGGTCAGCACGGTGAGCCCGGGCCAGCCGAGCCGCCGCGCGCCGTCGAACGTCAGCCGCAGGTCGACCGCGTCGAGGAAGGTGGCATCGCGCCGCGCGCCGCCGTCGAGCGTCCCGAACGCCTCGGTGAGGACGGCGGCGTCCACGCGCAGGCCGCGTTCGAGGAGCGCCGGGCGCAGGCCCCACCAGTCACCGGTGAGCGTGCCGGCAGGCGCCTGCGCGCCGGCGTGGCCGAGCGGGACGAATGCGGCGCAGGCGGCGATGAGTGCGGCCAGGACACGAGCCATCTGCCGCCGATCTTATCCTGCCGGGCGGTTCGACGGTCGGTGCGCATCACTCGAACTCGAGCTTCAGCACGCCCGGCACGTAGGCGTGGCGGACCTGCGCGTTGTCGAACACGGCGATGCCGAACGCGTACGACTTCTTGAGATTGGTGAACTGCACGTCGAAGTCGCTGTTGGTGGCGAGCTTCCGCGAGAAGACCAGCGTGTAGACGCCGTCCTTCCAGGTGGACTTGACCGAGATATCCGCCCGGTCGCCCGTGAACGGCGCGACCACGATGCCGGGGACCTCGTCACCGGCCTTGTACTTGGCGTCGTCGAACGGCTCCTTCTCGCCCTCGACGATCCAGTAGGGCGGCGCCGGCTTGTTGCCCTTCAGGGCGAACTTCGGGCCGTTCTTGGTGTCGTTGACGTTGTCAGTGTAGCCGCCGCCGGTCTTGGGATCGGACTTGCGGCCGGCCTCCGGCGCCTTGTCCTTGTCGTACTTCGTGTCGTCCAGCCACTGATCGTCGATCTGGCCGACCGTGCCGGTGCGGACGCTCTTCCAGTGCCAGATGTCGGCCTTCTCACCGGTCGGCAGGTACTTGTTGCCGTACGGCTTGCCCTCGCCGGTATGGCAGGCGGCCATGCAGCCCTTGGCCTCGAAGCTGGGCGAGTTGATCGCCCAGATCATCGCCATCTTGTCTTCGTAATACGTGTTGTTGTCGCCACCCTTGTCGGCCGGATCCTTGAGCTGCTGCCAGGAGCCGTCGGCCTGCTTCACCCACGGCGAGCGCTTCACGCTCTGGGTCGCGTCCTTGTACTGCACGAAGAAGTAGATCGAGTCGGCGGTGTACACGGAGCGCAGTGTGATGTCGCTCGAGCCTCCGGGCAGGTTCTTGCCGCCGATGGCCTTCACCGCGAGCGACTGGGTGCCGTTCCAGGCGGCGTCGAGGGTACCGTCGAGCGCGGGCGCCGCGGCGACTTTCTTGGCGATGAGCACGTTCTTCGATTGCGCGTCCAGCGGCGCCGCGGCGAGGCCGACGACGATGCCGACGGTGACGAGCGCGGTGGCGATCGTGAGCGTCCAGGACCGTTTCATCGCATTCTCCTTGTTCCTAGTGCGAGGTGAACGTCCGGTCGATCTCGCGGCGGATCGCGACCACGTCCCGCCCCGCCGCCACCATCCGAGACGCGTCCAGCGCCTCGTCGATGCAGACCATTCAGGTGGAGGCATGGTTGTCGGTGTAGCAGGACAGCAACGTGCGGTGGCCGTAGGAATCGCAGTGGCAGTAGCACTTCAGGTGATCGAGCACGCCGGGGATCTCCCGTGCCACCTCGTATGCGCGGCGCGCCTTGCCGGTGAACGCCGTCGGCTCGAGCGTCGGCCGCAGCTCGTGCTTTGCCGCGAGCGTCGCGGCCGGCGCGCCGGGCTCCGGCGTGGTGGGCAGCGCGGCGCGCCACGCGAGTCCGCCGCCTGCGGCGCCGAGAGTCGCGACGCCGAGAATCCACAGCGCTTGTCGTCTCGAGACCCTGGCCGTCTGCGCGGCTTGCTTGCTCATGAGCCGGCAGGGAGCGCAAGGCCCGTGCCACGGCGGGCCGCGGCTAAGTCAACGGAAAGGCGTCGCCGCATGCCGCTGAGCGGACGCGGCGTGCGGGGCGTGGGCGCGACGCTGGGGCGCGAGCGCCCCAGCGCTGTGGGACAGAGACCGCGTTACTGTTTCGGGAGCGCCTCAGACGGCGCCGGAATCGGCGAGGGGAGCGAGATCGTCGAGATGCGCGACGCAGTTGAGCAGGCCGACGCGCCACGGTGGGCCGTCACAGACGGTGAGCGACGTATTTTCCCACTTGAGCGGCACGATCTCTCCCGCGGCCAGGACGAGGTGACGCTCGGCGAGCGAGCGACAGACGAGGCCGTGCGTGACCACGGCCAGGTGGCCGTCCGTGTCGGCGGCGAGCGCTTGCACGCGGGTCCACGCGCGATCCACGCGGCGGTGGAAGACGTCCCACGTCTCGCCGTGGGGCGGCGCGTACTCGGGCGCGAACATGTCGAAGCCGAGCTCGGAGTAGGGCGTGCCCCGCAGATCGCCGAAGCTTCGCTCCTGCAGCAGGGGATCGAACGTGAGCGGCACGCCGAGCACCCGCTCGAGCGCACGGGCGGTGCTGGCCGCGCGCGCGAAATCGCTCGAGACGATGCGGGCGATGCCGGCCCCGGCCAGGCGCCGGGCGAGCCGCTCGGCCTGGGCCTCGCCGCGCGGCGAGAGGGGATTGTCGGGATGCTGCACGACGCGCGAGGCGTTGCCGATGGTCTCGCCATGCCGGATCAGGAAAATCGACATCGGCGTACGGTATCACGGAGATGGAGTACAGTGTCCCCCGCGGAGGACCTTCACGATGCGTTCCATGGCGTTTTCGTGCCTCGCGCTGTTCCTGCTGGCCGGCTGCACCTCCCAGCTCCAGGTCCGCGTGCCCACCGTGGCCGGCGGCGCCACGTACCCGAACGATCTCGAGACCTGCGAGTCGACGACCCCACGCGGGATCGATCGGCGCGGCGAGCGCTTCGCCGGCTGCATGGTGGCGGCCGGTCACTCCGCGTGGGTGGAGGTGGCGACCGGCGAGGAGTTCCTCGTGCGCCAGACGGAGCCGCACGAGCGCCGCGCCGCCGAGGACAAGATCGCCGACTGCTACAAGATCTCCAAGGAGCAGTCGACGTTCGCCAGTTGTCTCGGACCCGGCTACGCGATCCAGCGGTACCGGCGCTAGCCATGGACCACGGCGCCGCGATCTTCTTCACGGACTATTCGATCGGCCCCGCCCCGCTCGCCCGCGCGCTCGAGGAGCGCGGGTTCGAGTCGCTGTGGGCGCCCGAGCACTCCCACATCCCGCTCTCGCGGCGCTCGCCCTTCCCGCAGGGCGGTGAGCTGCCGAAGAAGTACTACGACGTCATGGATCCCTTCGTCACGCTGGCCGCGGCGGCCGCCGCCACCACGCGGCTCCGGGTGGCCACCGGC
This sequence comes from Candidatus Methylomirabilota bacterium, assembly GCA_046734515.1. GTDB lineage: Bacteria > Methylomirabilota > Methylomirabilia > Rokubacteriales > CSP1-6 > AR5. The sequence continues at coordinate 4,941 of JBKPRI010000169.1, forward strand.
ATCTGTCTGGTGGTGCAGCGCGATCCGATCCAGACCGCGAAGTCCGTGGCCACGCTGGACCAGATCTCGGGCGGCCGCTTCCTCTTCGGCGTCGGCGCCGGCTGGAACGCGGAGGAAATGCAGGATCACGGCACCGACTTCAAGTCGCGATTCGAGGTCATGCGCGAGCGGGTCGAGGCCATGAAGGCCATCTGGACGAAGTCCAAGCCGGAGTACGCCGGCCGCCACGTCAACTTTCCGCCGATGATGACGTGGCCGAAGCCCGTCCAGAAGCCGCACCCGCCCGTGATCGTGGGGGGCGCTTTTCCCCACGGCGCCCGCCGGGCCATCGCCTATGGCGAGGGGTGGGTGCCCCACGCGCGCCGCCCGGCCTACGGCGATGTGCTGAACCTGCTCCCGCAGTTCCACGCCATGGTGAAGGAGGCGGGGCGCGATCCGGCGAGCCTGCCCATCACGGTGTTCGGGGTGGCCGAGGACGCCGATCTCATCGCGCGCTATCGCGACGCCGGCGTGGCCCGCGTCGTGTTCAACGTGCAGCCGGCCGGGCCCGACGAGGTGCTGCCGGCGCTCGACCGCGCTGCCAAACTCTTCACACGCTAGCGCCCGTCTCCTGACAGTGTTCGCCGTGAGCGTCTGATCCCGGACGGCGCGCGAATCCCGCGGCCGACAACGCCGTGGTTTTCCGTGCCTGTCGAGGTGGCTCGCCGTTTGCCTACCCACGCCGCGGTGAGGGAAACGCACGTAACGAGGACCGGCCCCTCTTGGCCAGGTGAGGTGATCGTTTGATGAAGTTTCGTCTGCCGTCCGGAGTGCTCGCGAACGACATCGGCATCGATCTCGGCACTGCCAACACGCTCCTCTACGTCCGCGGCCACGGCATCGTGCTGTCCGAGCCGTCCATCGTCGCCCTCGAGCGCGGCCGCCGCACGCCCCTGGCCGTGGGCTCCGCCGCCCAGGCCATGCTGGGCCGAACCCCCGGCAACATCGAGGTCATCCGTCCGCTCCGTGACGGTGTCATCGCCGATTTCGACGTGGCCCACACGATGCTGCACGCCCTCATCGAGCGCGTCCAGCCGCGCGGGCGCGTGATGCGCCCCCGCATCGTGGTGGGGGTGAGCTCCGGGATCACCCAGGTCGAGAAGCGGGCGGTCCGCGAGGCGGCCATGCAGGCCGGCGCCCGCGCCGTCTACCTGGTAGAGGAGCCGATGGCCGCGGCCATCGGCGCCGGCCTGCCGATCCAGGAGCCGGGCGGCCACCTGGTGGTGGACATCGGCGGGGGGACCACCGAGGTGGCGGTCATCTCGCTCTCCGGCATCGTGTACTGCCAGTCCGTGCGCACGGCCGGCGACGACATGAACGAGGCGATCATGCAGTACATCCGCAAGCACTACAACCTGCTGGTCGGCGAGCGCCGTATCGAGGAGATCAAGCTGGCCCTGGGTGGCCCCGACAGGTCCGCCGACGGCCCGCGCACGATCGAAGTGAAGGGCACCGACCTGGTCGCGCGTGTGCCGAAGATCATCCGCATCAACGAGGACGAGCTGCGCGAGGCGCTCCACGACTGCGTCTCCACCATCGTCGAGACCGTCCGTACGGTGCTCGAGCGCACGCCCCCCGAGATCGCCGCCGACATGGTCGACAACGGCATCGTCCTGACCGGCGGCGGCGCGCTGCTGGTCGGCCTCGACGAGATCATCCGTAAGGAGACGTACCTGCCGGTGACCGTGTCCGCCAACCCCCTGCAGTGCGTCGCGCTCGGCCTGGGCCGGCTGCTGGACGACATCCCGCTGCTCGAGCGCGTGGCGCTGGGATCCTGAGGTGAAGCGGCGTCTCGCGATCGCGCTCGTGCTGACGTGCCTCGCGCCCGGCGCGGCGTTCGCGGGCGGCGGCGAGTCGGCCGGCAGCACGCCGGAGCAGGTCGCCTACGGCGCCGGGAGCGCGCTGGGGACCATCGTGTACTCGCCGGTGAAGGCGAGCTTCTGCATCGTCGGCGGCGTGGCCAGCGCCTTCACCGCGCTCGCCTCGCCGCCGACCGCCTCGAAAGTCGTCGGCGGCGCCTGCCGCGGGACGTGGATCATCACGCCCGACGTGCTCAGGGGCAAAGAGCGCGTCAAGTTCGTCGCCGACCGCCAGTCCTGACTCACTCCTTCAGCTTGATGTCCTCGTAGGCCGGGAAGGCGTACACCGGGATCGTGTGCATCTGGTGCTCGGCTACCCGGGGGCCGATGCCGATCAGCCCGCGCAGGTCCATGATCGGCGCGTACATCACCCGGTCGATCGTGAGCTGCTGGATCTTGTGCAGGATGGCCTCGCGCTTGGCTGTGTTGCGCTCGCGGCTCTGCTGGTGGAAGAGCTCGTCGATGTCCGGATAGCCGCCCGACGCGTAGGCACCCTTGGAGTACATGAACGACTCCACGCGCGTGGCCGCGTTGCCGGAGTTGCCGACCGCCACCATGAAGATGTTGTGGAGCTGCTTCTCGCGCCACGCCGCATAGAACGCGGCGCGCTCCATCGGCCGCATGCGCATGCGGAAGCCCGCCGCGTTGAGGTTGTTGAGCGCCGCGTCGGCCACGGTCGGAAAGCCCGGGATCGCGATGAACTCGCCGGCGTCCATGCCGTTCGGATAGCCCGCCTCGGCCAGGAGCTGCTTGGCCCGGCCCGGGTCGTAGGGATGCGGCGGCACCTGGAGCGCGAAGTCCATCACGCGCGGCACGATGACGCCCGCCGGCGGGCAGAAGCCGAGGCAGGCCGCCTCGTTGGTGGCCTTGCGGTCGAGCGCGAAGTTCACCGCCTGGCGCAGGCGCTTGTCGTGCCATGGCGACTTCGGATCCCACTGGTCGGGGAACTCGATCCAGAAGATCGAGGCGTGGCGCGTGTCGACCAGCTGATAGCGCGGATCGCGTTTGACCGCCTCGCCCTCCGGCCCGTCGAGGAACAGCGCGTAGTCGGTCTGCCCGCTCTTGAGCATGGTCAGGCGCGTGGTGCTGTCCGGCACGCTCTTGAGCGTGAGCTTCTTCACGTACGGCGCGTGGCGCCAGTACCCGGTGAACGTCTCCAGCGTGATGTCCACTCCGGCCCGCTGACTCACGAACTTGTACGGCCCCGCGCCGACCGGCTTCTGACGGAACGCCTCGGCGCCGACCTGCTCGGTGTACTTGCGCGGCAGCACGATGCCGGCCGCCGTCGCCGTGGTGCCGTAGAAGGTCATGAAGTCCGGCCACGGCTCGGTGAGGCGGAAGCGCACGGTGAGCGGATCCGGCGTCTCGACGGCCTTCACGTGCGTCTTCAGCTCCTTGGCCGCGGCGCCGTTGTAGCGCTCGAAGCTGAACTTCACGTCGTCGCTGGTGAGCGCGTCACCGTTGTGGAACGTGAGCCCCTTGCGAAGCTTGAACTCGTAGGTGAGACCGTCCGGGCTCTCCTTCCACGACTCCGCCAGGCTCGGACCCATCTTCTGGCCGGGCAACGGGCGCACCAGCGCGTCGTGGACCGCGTACAGCACGCCGAACGGCGTGATCTGCGGCGGCGCCGTCGAGGGATCGAACCACGCCGGGGCGATCGTCACGTGGAAGGACACCGCCACCTCGCTCGCCGGCGCCTGGGCGCGCGCGGGCGGCGCCGGCAGCACGAGGAGCGCGGTCAACAGCAGGGTTGCGACGCCGGTGACGCCATGCCTCATGGAGCCCTCCTGGGGTTCGATTGGGTCACACGCTAACACGTTGTTCAGTGGACGGCGGTGCGCGCCAGCTCCACGGGGCCCTCCGGATCCCAGCGCCGGCGCGATGTACCGCTGCCGCCCAGGCGGTCGGGGGCGACGCGTGTGAGCACGAGCTGCTGGCCGTCGCGCGTGAGCGCGTCGATCACCAGCGTGAAGCCGCCGTTCCAGTCGCCGAAGCGGCCCCGCACGTTCACCGACACCGGCGTGCCGTCCGACGGGTAGGTGAGCACGCCGTCCAGCGCCGGCAGGCCGGCGCCGGTCAGCGGCCACGGGCCCACGGTGATCCCGCCCTGGCGCGTGGTGCCGCCCTGTTCCAGCACGAGCAGCGTGATCGGCGCGCCGCCCCACGTGCCGCGCCACGTGCCGCGCAAGTCCGGAATCATGACGGTGGGTTGCGTGAGCACCGGGCCGCCGGCGCAGCCGGCCACGACCAGCGCCAGGATGACGAGCCCGCGCCGCATCACCGGTCGGCGGGCTCGCGCGCGCGCAGGCCGCGCGCGCCGAAGGCCAGCAGCGCGGCGGCGCCCAGCGCCAGCGCGCCGTCGAAGAGGAACGTCCCGCGCAGGCTCACCGCGGCGAGCGCACCGGTCACCAGCGGGCTCAACGCCGTGCCCACCTGCACGCCGAGCGCGAGCCAGCCGAAGGCGGCGCCGCGGTTGTCGCTCGGAACGATGAGCGCGCCGAGCGAGTAGGCCAGCGTCAGCGCGCTGCCGAGACAGAAGCCGACGAGCGCGCGGAGCACGAGCAGCGTGGCCCAGTGGTGGCTGAGCGCCATGGCGGCGCACAGCGGGCCGCCGATCAGCAGCCCCAGCAACAGCATCCGGGCGGCGGGGACGTCGCGCGAGAGGCGCGCGACGAGATTGGCCGACAGCGTGGCGGCCACCGCGGCGACGGAGATGATGATGCCGGAGACCAGCGCGACGCGATCGAGCTCGACCAGGTGGGCCACCTCCAGCGGGATCAGCAGCGCGAGCCCGCGATCGAGGAACTGCGCCACCATGAGCATCGCGATGACGACCGGGAAGTGCGGATAGCGGAAGACGTCACGCAGCGGCAGCCGCGGGACGGGCGGACGGCCGCTGGCCCGCGTGCCGGGCTCCACCTCCTTGAAGAGCACGATCAGCACGACGAGCGACACCGCGCACAGCGCCGCCGTCGCGAAGAACGCGTAGGGAATGCCCCAGTGCGAGGCCACGTATCCCCCGACGGCGGGCCCCACGGCCACGCTCATGATCTGTGCGGACTGCACCATGCCGATCGCCATCGGCACGCGGTCCTTCGGCGCCGACACGCTGGCCAGCGCCATGACCATCGGCGTGAAGCCCGCGAACAGGCCCTGCACGAAGCGCGCGGCGAAGAACTGCTCGACCGAGGTCACCATGCCCATGAGCGCGATGATGACGACGAAGCCGCCCAGCGAGCGGATGATCATCATCTTGCGGCCGAAGCGATCGGCCAGCCGGCCGAACCACGGGCCCAGCAGCCCGGACACGGCCGGCGTCACCGCCGCGCAGAGCCCCGCCCACATCGCGACGCGGCGCGGATCGTCCACGCCGAGCTGGTGGATGTAGAGCGGCAGGAACGGGGAGCTGAACTGGAAGCCGACGTAGGCGATGAAGACGATGAGCGTGAGCGCCCAGACGTTTCGCCGCCAGCCGTCGTCCTCGCTCAGAGGCCCCGCCAGTAGCGGCGGCCGTCGAGCCGCACGATACGGCCGTAGCCCGGCGCCGCGAAGTGGCCGGCCGCGACCAGGATCTGCTCGCGCTCGAGGCGATCGAGCAGCGCCTTGCGCGTCTTGCGCGTGAGGTCGGGATCCATGTCGGCGCGCGAGACCCAGTCCGGCTCCTGCAGCTGCACCGGGTTGTGGGCCGCGTCGCCCAGCACCAGCGCCTGCTGGCCCTGCGAGGTGACGAGGATGCTGACGTGGCCGGGGGTGTGGCCCGGGGTCGGTACCGCGGTGAGGTCGCGGGTGATCCGGTGCTCGCCCTCCATGAATTCCACGAGCCCCAGCTCGGCCAGCGGCCACACGCAGGTCGGCGCGTTGGGGAAGCGCTGCGGCTGCACCGCCGGGTCGTGGCAAGTATCCCAGTCGATGCGGCTGCACCAGTACTTCGCGTTCGGGAACGTCGGCTTCCAGCGCGCGCCGTCGGCCGTGAGGTTCCAGCCGACGTGATCGCGATGCAGATGCGTCATCACGACCATGTCCACCTCTTCAGGCCGCACGCCCTTCTTCGTGAAGTCGCGCAGGAGCTCGCCCCAGGGCACGTCCGGCGTGTCGGCCGGCCGCGGGCCGAGTCCCGTGTCCACCAGGATCGTGCGGCCGTCGGAGCGGATGAGATAGGAGCCGAGGTTGAAGCGGACGTTGTGGTCGTGCAGGTGGGCCTCGTGGCCGCGCCAGCTCTCCTCGGGAATGGTCGGGAAGAAGTTGCAGAGGTCGAACTCGAGCAGACCGTCCGTGAGGTGCAGGATCTCGACGTTGCCGACGCGGATCGTGTCGCTGGCCATGGGGTCTCCCTGCGCGGAAAGCTACCCGCGGCGGTCGGGCGAGGTCAAGGCGCGTGGGCGAAGGGCGTCCAGACTCCATGCGCCGCCGCCGGCGGCGGCCAGGTAGAGGAAGATGAAGCAGTCGAGCACCGGGACCTCGCCGCCGTTGCTGTTCGGCAGCCAACCGCGGGGCGCATGGGCCAGGAAGTAGGCGAACGCCATCTCGCCGGAACAGATGATGGCGGCCGGCCGGGTGAAGAGGCCGAGCAGGATCAGCAGGCCGGCGACGACCTCGATGACCCCGGCCGCGCCGAGTCGCGAGACCAGCGCCACGGTGGCGCCGCTGGCCGACGGCGGTACGCCGAACAGCTTCTGCGTACCGTGCAGCATGTAGAGGAACGCGGCCACGATGCGCAGGACGCTGAGCAGCTGGGGGGACCAGGCGGTGAGCACGGTGACCTCCTTGTCGGTGCAGGATACCCCTACGACCCTGGCCGGCCCTGTGGCACAGTGGCGACCGTGAGGTTTTCGTTGGCGATCAATCGCAAGCGGACTCTGGCGGGTGCGCTGCTCGGCCTCGCCGCGGGGGCCGCCGCCTTCGGGCTGGGCTACACGCCGCTGTTCGAGGCCTGGGAGCGCCGCACGCTCGACATCCGCTCCCGGATGTACGCCGACGAGCGGCACGCCGATCCGCGGATTGTCGCGGTGGTGATCGACCAGAGTTCAATCGACCGCGTATCTGCGCCAAAGGAGGAGGGCGGCCTCAACATCGGGTTCCCGTGGCCGCGGGACTA
>JBKPRI010000170.1:0-6114 GCA_046734515.1 Candidatus Methylomirabilota bacterium
GCGTTCGAGCGCCGCCGCGGCGGCCACCGACGCCGAGTCGCTCGGCCGCCGCCTCGCCGAGGAGCTCCTGAGCAAGGGCGCGGCGGGGATCGCCGACCTGAAGCCGGCGGGCCGCTGACATGGCGCGGGTGCAGCCGAGCGAGGAGCGTCCGCTGGACCGCCGCACCATCGTCGTCACGCGCGCGGCCGCGCAGGCCCAGCGCTTCACGCAGCTGCTCGAGGCCGCCGGCGCCCGCGTCCTCGAGGCGCCCGCGATCGTCATCGCGCCGCCGTCGTCGTGGGAGCCGCTCGACAGCGCACTCGCCGCGGTGGAGACGTACACGTGGATCATCTTCACCTCGGTCAACGGCGTGGCGATGGTCGATCGTCGGCTGGCCGCGCGTGGACTATCGTGGTCCACGGTGAGCGGCCGCCGCGTGGCGGCGATCGGTCCCGCCACGGCCGATGCGCTCGCCGAGCACGGCGCGCGCCCGGACGTGGTGCCCGGCGAGTACCGCGCCGAGGGGCTCGTCGAGCGCCTGCGCGCCGTGATGACGCCCGCCGATCGCGTGCTGCTGCCCCGGGCCGCCCAGACGCGCGACGTCCTCGTCACCGAGCTCCGCCGCCTCGGCGCGCACGTCGACGAGGTGCCGGCCTACACCACGCGGCGCGGTGAAGGCGGCGGGACGACGCGGCTGCGCGAGGCGCTGGCCGCGGGCACGATCGACGCCGTGACGTTCACCTCGTCGTCCACGGCGCGCAACTTCGCCGAGCTGTTCAGCGAGGACGAGCGCCGCGCGTGGCTGTCGCGGGTGACGGTGGCCTCCATCGGCCCCATCACCGCCGCCACCGCCGCCGAGTACGGAATGACCACCGACGTCATGCCCAACGAGTACACGATTCCCGCCCTCGCCAAAGCACTCGCCGACTACTTCGCCCGCGTCCCCCACGGCAGCAGCCGCGCCAAACGGAGGGGAAGAGGGGAACCCTCCCAGGGTTCCCCTACCCAAAAGAGGGGAAGAGGGGAACCCTCCCAGGGTTCCCCTACCCAAAGGAGGGTTTGATGGCGCACCCGATGTTCCGTCCTCGCCGGCTCCGTGAGAAGTCGCTGCTGCGCAAGATGGTCCGCGAGACCGCGCTGGCCGTCGACGACTTCGTGTACCCGCTATTCGTCCAGCACGGCCGCGGCGTGCGCGAGCCCATCTCCTCGATGCCGGGCCAGGCGCGTCTCTCGGTGGACGAGCTGGTGAAGGAATGCAAGGACGCCGCGGGCATGGGCATCCCGGCCGTGCTCTTGTTCGGGCTGCCAGCCGACAAGGACCCACAGGGCTCGGAGGCGTACGCGGACGACGGCATCGTGCAGCAGGCGGTGCGGGCGGTGAAGGAGACGGTGCCCGACCTGCTGGTGATCACCGACGTGTGCCTGTGCGAGTACACGAGTCACGGCCACTGCGGCGTGGTCGAGGACGGCACCGTGAAGAACGATCCCACGCTGGACCTGCTGGCGCGCACGGCGGTCTCGCACGCGGAGGCCGGCGCCGACGTCATCGCGCCCAGCGACATGATGGACGGGCGCGTGGCCGCCATCCGCGAGGCGCTCGACGAGGCCGCTTTCGCCGAGACGCCGATCATGGCCTACTCGGCCAAGTACGCCTCGGTCTTCTACGGTCCGTTCCGGGAGGCGGCCGATTCCACGCCGCAGTTCGGTGACCGCCGCGCCTACCAGATGGATCCGGCCAACGCCCAGGAGGCGATGCGCGAGATCGCGCTCGATCTGGACGAAGGAGCGGACATCATCATGGTGAAGCCGGCCCTTCCGTACCTCGACGTGATCTCCCGGGCGAAGGCCGAATTCGGCGTTCCCCTGGCGGCGTACTCGGTGTCCGGGGAGTACGCGATGATCAAGGCGGCGGGCCGCCTGGGCTGGCTCGACGAAGAGCGCGCCATCCTCGAATCGCTCACGGCCATCCGGCGCGCCGGCGCCGACATCGTCATCACCTACTTCGCCAAGGACGCCGCGCGGCTGCTCGAGCGCGGCACCCATCTGCGCTGAGGGGCACACGGTGCGCATCTCGGCCAAGGGCGAGTACGCGATCAAGGCGATGCTGGATCTCGCCATGCACCCCGGCCGGACGCTGGTGCCCATCCAGGAAATCGCCGCGCGGCAGGCCATCCCACAGCGGTACCTCGAGCAGGTGCTGCTGGCGCTCAAGCGCGGCGGGCTCCTGACATCCAAGCGCGGCTCCACCGGCGGCTATCACCTGACGAAATCGCCCGACGACATCACGGTGGGCGCAGTGCTGCGCGCCGTGGACGGCGGCAACGCGCCGTTCGAGAGCGGCTCGCACGGCCGCCGCAACGGCGGGCGCGAGGGCGCCGACCTGGGCGAGCTGTGGAACGAGATCGGCGAGGCGGTGGCGGCGGTGGTGGACCGCTGGACGCTCGGCGACCTGGTGGCGCGCGCGGAGGAGAAGCGCGGCGCCGCCCGGCCCATGTACCACATATGAACGGCAAGATCGCCGAGACCGTGCTGGACCTGATCGGCGGCACGCCGCTGGTGCGGCTGAAGCGGCTGCCCGAGCCCGGCGGCGCGCGCGTGCTCGCCAAGATCGAGTCGCGCAATCCCGGCGCCAGCGTGAAGGACCGGATCGCGGCGGCCATGATCGAGGACGCCGAGCGCCGCGGCGTGCTCAAGCCGGGCGCCACCATCGTGGAGCCCACCAGCGGCAACACGGGCGTCGGCCTGGCGATGGTCGCCGCGGTGAAGGGCTACCGCCTCATCCTGACCATGCCGGAGGACTACAGCGTGGAGCGCCAGCGGCTCTTCGCGCGGTTCGGCGCCGAGATTCATCTCACGCCGGCCATCGAGGGCATGAGCGGCGCCGTGTTCGCGGCTCAGGAGCTGTGCCGCGAACATCCGGAGTACTTCATGCCGCAGCAGTTTCAGAACCCCGCGAATCCCGCGATCCATCGGCGCACCACCGCGCTGGAGATCCTGGACGCCACCGACGGCCGCCTGGACGCGTTCGTGGCGGGGGTCGGGACTGGCGGCACGATCACCGGCGTGGGCGAGGTGCTCAAGGACAAGGTGCCGGGCGTGCGCGTCGTCGCGGTCGAGCCCGCCAAGTCAGCGGTGCTGTCGGGCGGGCCGTTCCGTCCCCACGGCATCCAGGGCATCGGCGCCTCGTTCGTGCCCGGCGTGCTGAACCGGGACGTGATCGATCGCATCGTGGCCGTGCGCGACGAGGACGCCACCGCGTGGTCGCGCCGGCTCAGCCGCGAGGAGGGCATCCTGGCGGGAATCTCGTCGGGCGCCGCCGCGTGGGCGGCGTGCCGGGTGGCCGCCGAGCTGGGGCCGACGCAGACAGTCGTCACGATCCTGCCCGACACCGGCGAGCGGTACCTCAGCCTCGGATGAGCGTCCGGTCGCAGGCGATCACCCCATGGTGAGCGTGTACATCCCCACGCCGTTCAGACGGGCCACCGCCAACCGCGACCGCGTGGAAGTCGTCGCGCCCGACGTCGCCGGTCTGCTCGACGAGCTGGAGCGCGCGTTCGGCGGTCTCAAGGGGCTCGTGCGCAACGAGCGCGGCCAGGTGCACGCCCACGTCGCGCTCTACGTCAACGGCGAGGCCATCGACGCCCTGCGCGGCCTCGCCACCCCGCTGAAGGACGGCGACGAGGTCTCCATCATCCCCGCGCTGGCGGGCGGCTCTGCGAAGGCGGTGATCACGCCCGAGGAGCGCGAGGCGATTCGCGCGCAGGCGAAGGAGGAGTACCCGTTCGAGTCGTGCGGCGTCATCCTCGCTCTCGGCGATCAGCGGCGGCTGCTGCGCTGCCGCAACGCCCAGAACGAGCTGCACGCGCGCGATCCGCAGCGCTATCCGCGCGATGCGCGCACCGCCTACTACATCGATCCCAAGGACCTGCTGCGGATCGGCGACCTGGAGCGCGAGGGCTTCGCGGTGGCGGTGATCTATCACTCCCACGTGGACGCCGGCGCCTACTTCTCGGAGACCGACCGCCGCCAGGCCCTCGTGGGCGGCGAGCCCGCGTACCCGAACGCCGTGTACGTCGTCACCTCGGTCGTGGGGGGGCGCGTCGACGCCATGGCCGCGTTCCGGTGGAACGGCGGCGACTTTGCGCCCCTGCCGATTCCGGGCGAGCCCTTCAGCGGAGACAAGCCATGAGTGAGTCCAAGCGCCTGCTCGATGCGGCCGGCCGGGTGATCCCCGGCGGCGTGAACAGTCCCGTGCGCGCCTTCCGCGCGGTCGGCGGGGCGCCGCCGTTCATCGCCCGCGGCGAGGGCGCACGGCTGTGGGACGTCGATGGGCGCGAGTACCTGGACTTCGTCGCCTCGTGGGGCCCGCTGATCCACGGTCACGCACCGCCGGCCGTCGTGGAGGCGGTGACCGAGGCGGCGCGACGCGGGACGAGCTACGGGGCGCCGACGGCGCTCGAAGTGGAGATGGCCGAGACGGTGACGGCGGCGTATCCCTCGATGGAGATGGTCCGCCTGGTCAGCTCCGGCACCGAGGCGGGCATGAGCGCGATCCGCGTGGCGCGCGGCTTCACCGGGCGTGACGTGATCGTGAAGTTCGACGGCTGCTACCACGGCCATGCCGACAGCCTGCTGGTGAAGGCCGGCTCGGGCGGCGCCACCTTCGGCGTCCCCGACAGCAAGGGGGTTCCCGCCGCGCTCGCCGAGCTGACGCTGACGGTGGCCTTCAACGACCTCGACGCCGTGCGCGATCTCTTCCGGCGCAAGGGCGACAGCATCGCGGCCGTCATCGTGGAGCCGATCGCGGGGAACATGGGCGTGGTGCCGCCGGCGCCCGGCTTTCTGGAGGGCCTGCGTGAGGTCACGAGCGAGCGCGGCGCGCTGCTCATCTTCGACGAGGTCATCACGGGCTTCCGCGTGGCGTACGGCGGCGCCCAGGAGAAGTACGGCGTGCAGGCCGACCTCACGTGCCTGGGCAAGATCATCGGCGGCGGCCTGCCGGTGGGCGCGTACGGCGGCCGGCGCCAGATCATGAGCGAGGTCTCGCCGCTCGGCGGCGTCTATCAGGCCGGTACGCTCTCCGGCAACCCGCTGGCCGTGGCCGGTGGCCTGGCGGCGATCCGCGGGCTCGCCGACGGGCGCGCGTACGCGCGGCTCGAGACGCTCGGTGCGCGACTCGAGCAGGGGCTGCGCGCGGGCGCCGACAAAGCGGGCGTGCCGTTGACCGTGAACCGGGTCGGCTCCATGCTCACCGCGTTCTTCTGCGCGGGCCCCGTGACCGACTATGCCTCGGCGCGGAAGGCCGACACCGCGCGCTACGCGCGCTTCTTCTCCGCGATGCTCGAGCGGGGAATGTACCTCGCGCCCTCGCAGTTCGAGGCGGCCTTCGTGTCGCTCGCGCACTCGGACGCCGATCTCGAGACAGCCGCCCGGGCCGCTGCCGAGTCGCTCACGACCATCGCGTGAACGCACGACTTGTGTTGACGTTTCGCGCGACCAAGTGATATGGTTCACGAGCATTTGGCGACCCCGAGGAGGGCACGCGACTTTCGATGACGAAGGCGGGAGTGGGGGCAGCGGCCGTCGTACTCCTCGCCGTCCTGATCTTCTTCGCGGTGTCCGCGTGGAGTCGTCAGCCGGCGCTCGCCAAAGCCTCCGCGCAGCCGATCGCGTTCCCGCACAACACGCACGTGCAGACCTACAAGATCGACTGCCAGTACTGTCACGCCGACGCGCGCCGCTCGGAGTACGCCGGCCTGCCGTCGGTGGAGCGCTGCATGGGTTGCCACAAGATCGTCGCGGCCGACCGGCCGGAGATCAAGAAGCTCGCCGAGTATGCGGCCAAGCAGCAGCCGATCCCGTGGACGCGCGTCTTCAAGGTGCCGGAGTTCACGTATTTCCCGCACAAGGCCCACGTGGCTGCGGCCGTGGCCTGCCAGACGTGCCATGGCCCCGTGGATATGATGACCACGGTCGCCGCGGTCACCGGCCCCCGCCTGACGAACGACCTGCTCAACCTGGTCGGCTTCAAGCCGGCGGCGCCGCCCTTGACGATGGGCTGGTGCGTGGAATGCCATCGGCAGCAGAACGCGACCCGGCAGACGCAGGCGCCCCTCGACTGCGTGACATGCCAC
>JBKPRI010000171.1:0-5712 GCA_046734515.1 Candidatus Methylomirabilota bacterium
CCGCTGGCGCGGGCGCCGGCCACGCCGCGCGCCAGCGTGGCGCGGTCGGCGACGCCCAGCGTGGAGGCGTGGACGACCGCGCCCGCGTCCGGCCCGGCGAGGAACGAGACGTGCAGGCCGCTCAGGCGGCGCAGATCGGCCGCTGTGCGATCGTCGATGGCGAAGCCGGCAGCGAGCCAGGCGATGGGCTCGGGCGCCAGCACGGGGACGACGGCGAGCCGGAAGAGCTGGGGGCCGATCGCCACGACGTCGGAGGCGTCACGGCCGGCCTCGGCCTCGGCGAGCAGGCGCGGCGCCGGGAACGGTCCGCCGCGGCGGGCCGGGCCTTCGGTGTCGGCCACGATCTGGCCGTCGAGGGCGGCCAGCATCAAGACGTCCGCATCCACGCGCCGCCGGTGGTTCTCGAGCACCGACGCCGTCGTCGCGTGATCGGAGGTGGCCACCGCGGTCTTCAGCGCGAAGTCGCCGGAGAGCAGCCGGGTGGCCGTCACCAGCTGTTGCGTGCGGACGTCGAGCTGCCGCGCGAACAGCGTGCTGGCCAGGCGCAGCTCGTCCTCGACGGTGTGCCGGGCGCTGGCCCGGACGAACGCGCTGACGGCCACGTAGCCGGTCGCCTGGATGAGCGCGAACAGCCCGAGGAACACCACCACCAGCCGGCTGCGAAAGCGTCGAAAGTGGAAACCCATCGGAGTCTCGACGCTACCGCCGTTGCCGCGACCGGGCAAGCAGCCGAACTGGACCTCAGCCCTTGACCGAACCCGCGGCCAGCCCCTCCACCATCCAGCGGTGGATGAACATGTAGAGGGTCACCACCGGCACCGTCGTGATGACCGAGGCCGCCATCAGCTGGCCCCAGTGGAAGACGTCGCCGTAGATCAACAGGTTCAATCCCACCGGCACCGTGATGGTCTTCTCGTCCTGGATGAAGATGAGCGCGTAGAGGAACTCGTTCCACGACAGCGTGAAGGCGAAGATGGCCGAGGCCACGATGCCCGGCGCGGCCAGCGGCAGCAGCACGCGCAGCAGCGCCTGCAGGCGCGTGGCGCCGTCGACCAGCGCCGCCTCCTCGAGCTCGATCGGCAGCGCCTTGAAGAACCCGATCAGTAGCCACGTGCAGAAGGGCACCGTGAACGTGGGATACGAGAGGAACAGCGCCATCAGGCTGTTGGTGGCGCCCAGCTCGGCCAGCACGCGGTAGAGGGGAATGAACAGCAGCGCGGGCGGCACGAGATAGAGGACCAGAATCAGGCTGGCCACGCTCTCGCGGCCCGGAAAGCGCAGACGGGCCACGGCGTAGCCGCTGAGGCCGGCCACGACCGTCGTGATCGCCGTCACCACCACCGCCGTGATCGCGCTGTTGCGCAGCCACAGCGGAAAGCGTGTCTCCTGCCAGAGCCCGATGTAGTTGTCCCAGACGAACGGGCGCGGTACGTAGATCGACTGCGCGAACTGGATCTGCTCGTAGGTCTTGAACGACATGCTGGCGATCCACCAGAAGGGCACCAGCACCAGGAGCCCGAAGGCGGCCAGGCCCAGCAGGGTGAGCGCCTTCCAGCCCTTCATGCGTTGCGCTCCCGGAGCAGGTAGCGGCTCACCAGCGGGATCAGCGCGATCAGCAGCGGGACGGCGTAGATCGAGATCGTCACGCCGCGCCCCCAGCGGAGCTGGTTGAAGGCCACCTCGTAGGAGTACGTGGCGAACACCTGGGTGGCGGTGCCGGGGCCGCCGCGCGTCATCACGTAGATGATGTTGAAGTCGTTGAGCGTGAAGATGAACGTCAACAAGATCGTCACGATCATCACGTGCTTGAGGCCGGGCAGGGTGATGTGCCAGAAGCGCCGCCACGTGGAGGCGCCGTCCACGGCCGCCGCCTCGTAGAGCTCGCCGGGGATCGACTGCATGCCGGCCAGGTACGAGACGCCGAAGAACGGAAAGCCGCGCCACCAGTTCGCCACCACGACGGCCGCCATGGCGCCCTCCGGCGTGGCCATGAAGGCGATCGGCCGCGTGAGCACGCCGGCGTCGATGAGCACGCTGTTGAAGAAGCCGCGGCCGGGGAAGGCGTCGAACATCCAGCGCCAGGTGAGCGCGATGATCACCGTCGAGGTGATCCACGGCAGCAGCATCAGCCCGCGGAAGAAGTTGCGCCAGCGCCATGTCGCGTGCAGCACCAGCGCCATGGCCAGCCCGGTCAGCACCTTGAGGGCGACCGACGCCACCGTGAACACCAGGCTGTTGCGGACGACGGTGTGGAAGGTGTCGTCGTGGGCGAGGTAGAGATAGTTGCGCAGGCCGACCCAGCGCTCGGGGTAGCCGACGAGCTTGTCGGTGAACGACAGCCAGATCGCGCGCGCGAACGGGTAGGCGATCAGGCCGACGACGAGGACGAACAGCGGCAGCAGCAGGAGCAGCGCGGTGCCTGTCTCCTGCTGCTGTCGCCGACGGTCAGCTCTGGATCGTGTCGTAGATTTCCTTGATCTTCTTGTCGGCCCAGTCGATCGCCTGATCGACCGACCACTTGTCGACGATGACCTTGGCCGGGGCGTCGGTCAGCACGTTGCTGGCCTGCACCTCGGCGGCGGCGGCGGTCACCGGTCCCGGCCAGCCCGTCGCCGAGAACCACTCGGCGGCGCGTCCGAACGTGCGGTAGTTCTCGTTCTTGTTGAAGTACTCCTTCGAGGCGGCGCGCGCCTTGTCGAGCACGGGCGTGAACTGCCCGTAGGAGTCCTTCATCACCCGGAACGTCTCCTCGGGCGACAGCAGGTGGGCGATCAGGCTCATCGCGGCGTCCGGGTCCTTGCTGTTCTTGAAGATGCCGAAGCTCATGGCGATCGCCCACATGCGGCGCGCATCCGGCCCGGCCGGGTGCGGCAGCGCGACGTGGTTGGCCAGCGCCTCCTCGCGCGCCTTCTTTTCCTTGGCATCGGTGGCCTTGGCCACCGCGTTCTCCATGGCGAAGGTGATCGACGGCCCGTTGGAGGTCTGGGCGATGTTCTTGGCGATGAAGTTCTCGTTGTTGCCGGAGCCGGTCCACGTCAGCGTGTCGGCCGGCTGCAGGTTGTCCTTGTAGATGTCCGTCGCCCACTTCATCACGGCCTGCATCTTGGGCGTCTTGATCGACTGGTATTTGCCGTCCTTGGTGGCCCAGCCCACCCCGTTCGAGTACATCAGGCTCTGCATGACGCCGTAGCCGTCGGCCGTGCGGTTCCAGGACTGGCCCATGCCGTAGAAGTTGTCCTTGGGCCGGGTGAGCGCGGCCGCGGCGGCCTTGGCCTCGTCGAACGTGGTCGGCAGCTTCACCTTGTTCTTCTCGAACACGTCGCGCCACACGTACCAGAAGGCCGGCATGATGTACCACGGCAGCGCGTAGGTCTTGCCGCCGATGATCGTGACCGGCGCCACGTTGGCGGGCGGCTTGCCGACCTCGCCCTCGATCTGCCGCGCGAACGTGCTGAGGTCGAGGAGCTGGCCCATGCCGGCGAAGCGCGCGGGCGCGCCGGTCTCGAGCTGGCCCACGTCCGGCGTGTTCTTGTTCTCGATGGCGGCCACGTACTTGGTCTGGACGTCCTCGAAGGTGAAGTACTCCACCGTCACGCTGGCGCCGTGCTTCTCGCCCCAGCGCTGCGCGCTCGCCTCGATGGCCTTGTTGGTGGGCTCCACGTAGGTCTTGAGAATCCACAGCCGAAGGCTGGCGCCCTTCTTCACGGCGGGTGCTGCGTCCACGCCCAGGGGCAGCGCGAGGGCGGCGGACGCGCCGGCGGCGCCGGCCAGGAATGTGCGCCGGGTGAGGTGTCGGTCTCTCATGAACGGGTCCTCCTCGTCGAGTTCGCCGCGTTGCAGCTCCGGCGCGGCGACTATCGGCTGGAGGCCCCGCTCCTGTCAAGGAGCGTCGAGGGCGGGCGGTCAGGGAATGTTCTTCGGCAGGGCCGATGCGCTACCGCTCGGGCCGAGGGCCTTGCGCGCCTCGGCGACGAGTGCCGGATCGGCCGCCGCCGCGCGCGACAACCGCTGGAACGTGCGGTCGGCGGAGGCGGTGTCGCCGAGGGCGACGAAGCACTTGAGCGCCCCGAGCAGGGCGCGCGGCTCCGCCGGCAATCCCGCGGTGAGCTGTGCGGACATCGCGAACATCTCCACCGCTTCCTCGTGCAGGCCCACGTCCCGGAGGATCTCCGCGGCGAGATAGGCCGCCTCGCCGCTCGTCTCGCGGTCGTGGGCCGGATCGTAGTCCGGCCGCCGCGCGACGAGCTTCCAGTACGCGGCGAGCGCCTCGCGTGTCTCGTGCAGCGCCGTCAGCGAGCGGCCGGCCCCGAGCAGCGACAGGCGCGCCCAGCGCGAGCGCTCGCCGAGATAGACGGCCGTGAAGTACCACTCCGTGGCGGCCGCGTGCTGCCCGTCGGCGCGCAGCCGCTCGCCGAGCCGGTACGCCGCCTCGGCCGCGGCGTCGCCCTGACTCACGTCCACGAGGCGTCGCATGGCGCCGACCGCGGCGCGGCGATCGCCCCGTGCCTCGTGAATCTCCACCAGCAGGCGGGCCGCCCCCGGGGCTTCGCGGCCGCCGGCCGCAGCGATCTGCTCGAGCCGCGTGCGCGCGTCGGCGGTGGCGCCAGTGCGGAGCAGCGTCTCGGCGTAACGCAGGCGGGCCTCGGGTGTCACCGCCGCCGGGATCCGCGCGAAGAGGGTGTCGTAGGCACGCCGGGCGACCGGCCACTGTCCGGCCCCGGCCGCCGTTGCGGCGACGCGCGCCAGCAACGGACCGGCCGGCGCGTAGGACGGAAAGTCCTCGGCGAGACGGCCGGCCAGCGCGGCGGTCGTCACGTCGGGCCAGCCGCGATCGGAGGCGGCGAGGAGCGTGACACCGTGCAGGACGTACGGGCCGCGCGCCCGGTGCGCGCGGTCCAGCATCAGCGCGGCGAACGGCTGGAGATGATCCTCTCCCTTCACCGTGCGGTAGGGCCGGTCACCGGCGCGTGCGACCGGCGCCAGCTCGAGGCCCGCCTCGGTGCCGCCTGGCATCAGTGCCGCCTCGAGGCGGGCACGCGCGGCGACGACCCACGGTCCGGTCGTCCGCACGACGGCATCGAGATCGCGCAGCGCCTCGTCGTCGCGCTGACGCTGCAGCGCCACGCTCGCGCGCGTCAGCCTGGCGATGCCCGTATAGGGGCTGGTCGGATACTTCTCCAGCAGGCCGTCAAGGGTGCGCCGACTCCCGGACAGATCGCCTCCTTCCCGAGCCAGCTCCGCGGCCAGCAGCAGCGCGAACGGCGCGCGCTCGTCGGTGGGGAAGGCGTCCGCGTAGCGAAGCCACGTCCGCCGCGCGCGATCGGGATGGCCGAGCCGCACATCGGTCCACGCCAGTGCGAAGGCGGCGCGCCGCGCTTCCGGATGCTCACCGTACTTGGCGACGATCTCGCTGTAGTAGGCGCCGGCGGTGGGATAGGCCGCCGCTCGGTATGTCGCGTCCCCGGCGATCAGCAGCGCAGCCGCGCGTGTTGCCGGAACCGCCGATGACTGGAGGACAGCGTCGGCCTCGCGCTGCGCCGTGACGAGATCGCCGCGCGCGAGTGCGGCCCGCGCGCTTGCGAGACGGTCTTCCATGCGCGGCGCGGGCGTCGGCTTTGCCACGAGACTGGCATCGCCGCCTCCGTTGCCGCTCGCGTCGCCGCCGGTTCCAGAACCGCCCGCGCCCGCGCTGCTGCCGGGACCGCCCGCACC
>JBKPRI010000172.1:0-2252 GCA_046734515.1 Candidatus Methylomirabilota bacterium
GCGTGACGACGGCGCCCGGCGCCAGCTCCACGCTGTCGCCGAGCCACACGCCGGTGCGCCCCTCGCGGCCGGGCGGCGGCAGCGGCGTGCGCACGCGACCGTGCAGCATGTCGAGCTGGGCGGCGTGATAGGCGGCCGGGCTGCCGATGTCGCGCCAGTAGCACTCGTCGATCCAGCCGTAGGCGGGCACGCCGTCGGTGATCAGGGCCGGAAAGAACTCGCGCTCGATGGACACGACCCGGCCCGTCGGCATTCGCGCCAGCAGCGCGGCGTCGATCAGGTAGATCCCGGCGTTGATGGTGTTGGTGGTGATCGGCTCGTCGCCGGACGGCTTCTCGCGGAAGCGGGCCAGCCGCCCGTCGGGGTGGAGCTCGACCAGCCCGTAGGCGCGCGGGTCCTCCACCGGCCTCAGGAAGATCGTGGTGCGCGAGCCGCGCTCCTCATGGAAGCGGCGCATGGCGGTGAGATCGGCATCGGTGAGCACGTCGCCGTTCAGCACGAAGACGGTCCCATGCGTGAGATCGGCCGCGTTGCGGATGCCGCCACCGGTGCCGAGCGGCTCGGTCTCCACCACGTACCGCAGACGCACGTCGAGGTGCTCGGCCTCGCCGAGCGCCTGCTTGACGTCGTCCACTCGGTACGAGCAGGCCAGGATGACGTCGGTGACGCCGTGCTGGCGCAGGAGCGCGAGCTGGTAGGCCAGAAACGGGCGGCCGAGCAGCGGCACCACCGGCTTGGCGCGGGCCAGCGTCAGGGGACGCAGCCGCGTGCCCTGGCCGCCGGCCAGGATCACCGCCTGGGTCGCGCTGGCTATGTGCCCGGTGACCAGGGCTGCGCCTCGTTGACCAGCATGACGGGAATGCCGTCGCGGACCGGGAACACCTTGCGACAGGCGCGGCAGATGATGCGCGTGTCGTCCGACTCGAACAGCAGATCCCCCTTGCAGGTCGGGCACACCAGTATGGCCTTGAGCTCAGCGTCGAGCATGCGTCACTCCTCCGTGGGATGCAGTGTGGTCAGCGGCCGATCCGCGCGCGAAACCACTCGAGCGTGCGCTTGAGCCCCTCGTCGGTATCCACGCGGGGCTCCCAGCCGAGCAGCGTCTTCGCCCGCGTGATGTCTGGCTGGCGCACCTTGGGGTCGTCCTCGGGCAGCGGGCGGAACACGATCTCGCTGCGTGAGCCCGACAGCCGGCTGATGCGCTTGGCCAGCTCGAGGAGCGTCAGCTCTTGCGGGTTGCCGATGTTCACCGGCCCGCTGTCCCCGCGCGCCATCAGCAGCCACACGCCTTCCACCAGGTCGGAGATGTACTGGAACGAGCGCGTCTGCGAGCCGTCACCGAACACGGTCAGCGGCGCGCCGGTCAGCGCCTGTGTCATGAACGCCGGGATCGCGCGCCCGTCGTTCAGCCGCATGCGCGGGCCGTGCGTGTTGAAGAATCTCGCGATGCGCGTGTCGACCCCGTGCGCGCGGTGGTAGGCCATCGTCATGGCCTCGGCGAAGCGCTTGGCCTCGTCGTACACCCCGCGCGGCCCGATCGGGTTCACGTTGCCCCAGTAGTCCTCGCGCTGCGGGTGCATGAGCGGGTCGCCGTAGACCTCGGAGGTGGAGGCGAGCAGGAAGCGCGCCCCCGTGGCCTTGGCCAGCCCGAGCGCGTTGTGGGTGCCGAGCGCGCCGACCTTCAGCGTCTGGATGGGCAGCTCCAGATAGTCGCGCGGCGAGGCCGGGCTGGCGAAGTGCAGCACCCAGTCGAGCGGGCCGGCCAGGCGGATGTAGCCGGTCACGTCCTGCTCGATGAAGTCGAAGCGCGGATGGTGCGCCACCGGCTCCAGGTTGTCGCGCGAGCCCGTGATGAAGTTGTCGACGCCCACCACGTCGCAGTCGCGCGCCAGGAGCGACTCGCACAGGTGGGATCCGATGAATCCCGCGGCTCCGGTCACCAGCACCCGCATCGTTGCGCTCCGGCTCGTCCCTGGGGACCGGGGACTCAGGACGGCAGGACGGGCTTGCGGCCGATCGAGTAGTACTCGAAGCCCAGGCGGCGCATCCGCTCGGGCTCCCAGAGGTTGCGGCCGTCGAACACCACCGGGCGACGCATGACCCCGCGCAAGCGCTCGAGGTTCAGGAACTTGAACTCGTTCCACTCGGTCACCAGCGCCACCGCATCCGCCCCGCCCGCCGCCTCGTAGGGCGACTCGCAGTACTGCACGCCGTCCGGCAGCGTCTTGCGCGCGTGGTCCATCGCCACCGGG
>JBKPRI010000173.1:0-9184 GCA_046734515.1 Candidatus Methylomirabilota bacterium
CGCTGGCAGTGGAGGCCAACGCGGCCGCGTGGCAGACGGTGGCCGACGGCGGCCGGCTCACGCCGCGCCGACACGCAGAGCTGCGCGCCGTCGCCGTGCACGCCACGGAGGCCGCCCTCGACGTCGCCACCAGCGCCTTCCGCTACGCCGGCGGCGGCGCGCTTCACGATTCCAGCCCGCTGCAGGCCTGCCTGCGCGATCTCAACGCCGCCGCGCAGCACTTCATGGTGAGCGACTCCGCCTACGAGGCCCTCGGCCAGTTCGTTCTCGGGCAGCCGGCGGCGGAGCCGATGCGCTGATCAGACGCTGACGGGCGTCGCCGAGTAGTCGCCGCTGGCCATGAAGATCACGGTGTCGCCGAGGTTCTTTGTCGGTAACCACCCGCGACGAGCGTGGTAGCGTACGGCGCCATGACCAGGACGCGCTTCGACTTCACGGGACAGGTGGCAGTGCTGACGGGCGCGGCCCGCGGAATCGGCCGGGGCGCCGCCGAGGCCTTCGCGGCCGCCGGCGCGCGCGTGTACGTGGTGGACGTGGACGCAGCCGCCGGCGAGGAGGCCGTACGCGCGATCCGCGCGCGCGGCGGTCAGGCCGCCTTCGTCACGGCGGACCTCACCAGCGCCGCGCAGGTCACCCGCGCCTTCCAGCACATCATCGGGGAAGCCGACCGGCTCGACGCGCTCGTGAATTGCGCCGGCGGCTTCACGAAGCTCTACACGGTGGAGGACACACCCGAAGAGGAGTGGGATCGCGTGATCGATCTCAACCTCAAGACGATGTTCCTCTGCGCGAAGGCGGCCATTCCGGTGTTCAAGCGCCAGCGCAGCGGGCGCATCGTCAGCATCGGCTCCATCGCCGGCGTCAGCCCGTGGCCGCCCACCTCCCCGCCCTACGCGGCGGCCAAGGCCGGCGTGCACAATCTCACGCGCTCACTGGCCGTCGAGCTCGGGCCGCACGGGGTCACGGTCAACGCGATCGCGCCCGGCACCACTGCGAGCGAGCGAGTGGTGGCGCTCCGCGGCCGCGCCGGGCTGGACGAGGTCGCCAGGTCCGCGCCGCTCGGCAAGATCGCCGAGATCGACGACATGGTGGGCTGGATCCTCTTCCTCGCCGCGCCCGAGTCCGCCCACCTCACCGGGCAGACCATCTCGATCAACGGCGGCCGCTACATGGCCGATTGATCTCGCCGACCGGATGACGGTGACCGCCGAGGCGGCGAACATCGTGGCGATCAGGAGCCCGACGATGATGTCCGGCCACCCTGATCCGGTGAGCGCCACGACAGCACTGGCGATCAGCACGGCAGCGTTGCCTGCCACGTCGTTGAGCGAGCACACCCACGCGGACCGCATGTTGATGTCATCGGTCCGTCGCCGCCACAGCAGCGCAAGGCAGACGCCGTTCGCGAGGATGGCCAGGACACCGATCCCGCCCATCACCTCGGCCGAGGGGACGACCCCGGTCGAGAGCTTGACGATCACCTGGGCGAGTACTCCGACGCCGAACGCGGCCATGATCAGGCCCTTCAGGAGTGCGGCACGCGTCTGCCAGACGACGCCGCGGGACGCGACGTAGAGGCTGAAGCCGTACACGATGGCGTCGCCGAGCATGTCCACCGAGTCGGCCAGAAGAGCGGTGGAGCTCGTCAGCACGCCCGCGATGGCCTCGGTCAGGAACATCGCCACGTTGATCCACAAGACGACGTGGAGCACGCGGCGCTGGCGCTCCGGGATGCCGGTCCTGATCTCGCAGCAGTCCTTCACGAGGACCTACAACGTCCGGGCAAACAGATTGAGCGCGACGGTGAAGGCGGCGCGGGCGATCTCGGGGTCGTAGCGCGGCCCCTCGTCGCGCATGAAGGCGTGGGCGGCGTTGAACTCGTGCCACGAGAACACGCGCCCGGCTTTCAGCAGTGCCTCGTAGATCTGCGCGCGGCCCGCGTCGGGGATGTGCGGATCCTGGCGGCCCCAGATCATCACGATCTCCGCGTTGATCTGCCCGACGCGGGCCAGCGTGTCGGCCTTCTTGCCCTCGCCGAGCGTGCCGCTGTGGATGTCGGTCGGATAGAAGCAGCAGGTGGCACGGATCTCTTGGTGCAGCGCGGCGCGAAACGCCAGATGCCCGCCGATGCAGAAGCCCACCGCGCCGACGCGGCCGTTGCAGCCGGGATGGGCCTTCAGCGCGCGCACCACCACGTCGACGTCGGCGTCCCACGTCGAGAGCTTCGTCGCCCACTTGTAGGCGTTGCCTTTGTCGGTGCCGGCCGTGTCGTAAGCCAGCACGGTCCCCGGCGGCTCGTGCTCGTGATAGATCTCCGGCGCCATCACGACGTAGCCGTGGCTGGCGAACTGCGCGGACAGCCGGGCGATCGGGCCCGTCTGCTGGTAGATCTCCGGGTAGAGCAGCAGCCCCGGATAGGTCTTGTCGCCGGCCGGTGCCGCCGGGGCATAGACGTGCGTGCGCATGATCCCGGTGGGGGTGGTGAGGTCGAGGAACTCGGTCTTGATGATCACGGGCCGTCCGCCTCGGCGGGGTTCACCGGGGTGTTCACCCGGTCCCCCTTGCGAAAGAACGTGGGCGCCACGTCCTTGTAGGTGAGCTCGAAACCGGGGTCCATCTCGCGCACGAAGAACTGGGCCGCCCCCGGACGGGAGTCCGCGCTGATCTCGTAGGTTCGTCCGGCCGCCGTCCGCAGCCCGATGATGGCGACGGCGACGTTGCCGCCCCGGTGGTTCTCCACGCCGACCCGGTGCTCGCCCGGCAGGACGTAGAGCACCGACGGGCACGGATTCGGGTAGCCGTTGCGGCGGAAGCTCAGACCGTCGAGCTCGCAGAGATAGGTGAGGTTGCCGTCGCCGCTGTCCCACACGGCGAACACGGTGGCCTGCTGGTGCGGGGCCAGCGGCCCGCCCAGGTAGGCGCGCCGCCGCACCAGGGAGTCCGGGCCGGCGCAGGCGGCGAGCCCGGCGGCGATCAGCAGCAGGCAGACGAGGCGCAGGCGCACGAGCGGAATTCTACGGCCGCCCGGCGCACCGCCGCAATCTAGTGGCCGAGGCCTCCGTGCAGCAGCCACTCGCGCATCACCGCGTCGCGCAGCCGCTCGGCCTCGTCCCTCCGCTCGAACCGCAGCCCCACGAGCACTCGCCGGATCCATCTAGCCATGCGTCCAGCATGGGCCGCCCGCACCGGAGATCCGAGCTAATAAAATTGTCTGAGTTCATAAGTTTTGCTCACGGTACGATCGCTCTCGTGAACCTCACCCAGCTCCGCGTGTTCGAGGCGGTGGCCCGCACGGGCAGCTTCAGCCGCGCCGCCGAGGCGCTGTCGGTCACGCAGCCGGCGGTGACCCTGCAGATCCGCCAGCTCGAGCGCGACTGCGGCGTGCAGCTCTTCGAGCGCATCCGGCGCCGCCCGCGCCTCACCGAGCCCGGGCGCGTGCTTCAGGATTACGCGCGCCGCATCTTCGCGCTGATCGACGAGGCCGGCCGCCACCTGGAGGGCGCCCGGGGGCTGACGACCGGCACGCTCCGGATCGTGACCGGCCCGACCGGGGCCACCTACGCCACCACGCTGATCACGGCGTTCCACCAGCGGCACCCCGGCGTCCACGTCGCCCTGAGCGTTGACGTCTCCGAGCGCATCACCCAGCGCGTGGTGACCCTCGTGGACGACATCGGCCTGGTCGGGACCGAGGAGCAGCATGCCGACCTGGCCCGCGCGCCGTTCTGCGGCGACCCGCTCGTGGTGATCGTGGCGCGCGGACACGCGTGGGCGCGCCGGCGCACGGTGTCGGTCCGCGAGCTGGACGACGTGCCGCTCATCACCCGCGAGGCGATCTCCACGACCCGGCGATTCATCGAGGCCCGGCTGGGCGCGGCGACGCGCCGGCTGCGCGTGCGCATGGAGCTGGGCTCGAACGAGGCCATCAAGCGCGCGGTCGAGCAGGGCGCCGGCATCGGCATCGTGTCCCGGGAAGTGGCCCGGACCGAGATCGCCGCGGGCACGCTGCACGCGCTCACCATCCGCGAGCGCGGCTTCGTGCATCCCATCGACCTCATCTATCACAAGGACCGCGCGGGCTCGGCCCTGATCGCCGCCGTCCTGGCGGTGGCACGGACGGCGAGAGTCCCGCGCCGGACAGTTGTATCCTGAGCGCCATGAACCGACTGCGACCGCTGGACCGCGACCTCGTCGTGAAGGGCTTGCGCCTGCGCTGCCTGGACTGGGGCGGCGAGGGCCGCACGCCCCTGCTCCTGCTCCATGGCTTCACCGGCCACGCGCATGCGTGGGACACCCTGGCCATCGCCCTGCAGCCGCACTTCCACATATACGCGCTGGACCAGCGCGGGCACGGCGACAGCGACCCGGCCGATGTCTACAACCCTGTCGTCGCCTTCGACGATCTCAGCGGGGTGCTCGAGCAGCTCTCCCTCACGTCGCTGGTGATGGTCGGCCTCTCGATGGGCGGCCGCAACGCGATGTACTTCACCGCGCAGCGCCCGACCGTAGTGCAGAAGCTGGTGGTGGTGGACATCGGCCCGGAGATCAGCGCGAAGGCCAGCGCGCCGTCGGCGGGCCCGCCCGAGCCGCCGACGTGGGACAGCATCGAGCAGGCCGCCCGTCACCTCTATCGCGGCAACCCCTACCCCGGCATCCACTATTACCGCTGGGTCGCCTCGCAGAGCCTCAAGGAGCAGGACGGCGCGCTCGTCTGGAAGTGGCATCCGAGCATCAAGGAGCGCCGCAACACGGGCGGCGTGGAGTGGTGGGACCTGGTGAAGAAGATCAGCGTTCCGACCCTGGTGCTGCGCGGCGCCGAGTCGACCGTGCTCGATCGCGACGTGGCCGAGCGCATGGTGGCCGCGCTGCCGCAAGGCCGCTTCGTGGAGATCCCGCGCGCCGTCCACACATTGCACGAGGACAACCCCGAGGCCGTGCTGGCCGCGCTGCAGGAGTTCCTGGGCTTCGGCCGATGAGCGACCCCGTTCGCGTCGCCATGCGCATCCCCGGCACCCAGCCGGTGACGAAGATCATGGCACTGCTCCAGCGCGTCGAGGCCGCCGGCTTCGACGGCGCGGGCATCCTCGACAGCCAGATGATCTCGCGCGACACGTTCGTCATCCTCGGCCAGGCCGCCACCAGCACCTCGCGGCTGACGCTCTTCCCCGCCGTGACGAACCCGTTCACCCGCGACGCCTCGGTGCTGGCCGGCGGGATCACCACGGTGGAGGAGCTGGCGCCCAACCGCGTGAAGTTCGTGATCGGCACCGGCTACACCTCGGCCTCCACCATCGGTCGCAAGCCGGCCACGCTGGCCGAGATGCGCGCGTGCATCACCACCGTGAAGGCGCTGGTGGCCGGACAGACGGTTGACTTCCACGGCACACCGGGCAAGCTCGCCTACACGAACGGCCGGCGCATCCCCGTCATCATGGCGGCGTCGGGGCCGAAGGCGATCGAGCTGGCCGGCGAGATCGCCGACGGCGTGCTGCTGCTGGTGGGCTTCAACCAGGGCATCGTCCAGCGCGCGCTCGCACACCTGGAGCGCGGGGCCAGGCGCGCGGGCCGCCGGCTCGACGACCTCGAGATCGTCTGGGCCGTGCGCACCGGCACCGCGGCCTCGACGGCCGAGGCGAGACGGCTGGCGCGCCCCACGGCAGTGCACTGGGGCATCCTGCGCTGGGGCGGGCACTGGCTGGAACCGGCCGGCGTCAAGATTCCGAAGCTCGAGATTCCCGACGCGGTGTGGAAGGTCTATCCCGATCTCTCGCACGCCCACGACTGGGAGGCGGCCATCAAGGCGACGTCATTCGTGCCCGACGACGTCGTCGCCGAGCTGTGCGACGCGCTCGGGCTCGTCGGCACCGCGGCCGACTGCGCCGAGCGCATCGTGACGATGACGAAGCTCGGCATCCGCAATCTCTACCTGATGCCCCTGCTCACCTTCGCGCCGCCCGAGCCGGAGATCGACGCCTTCCGCGACGTCGTCTTCCCGCGCCTGAAGACGGCCGGACTGAGGTAATCCCATGCCAAGCGTTCTCTCCCTGCTGCTGCTCTCCGTCCTGCTCGCGGTGCCGGGCGCGGCGCCGGCGGCCAACGTCGAGATCAAGGCCTACACCCTGCCCGGCGACGGCGGTTATCCCCACGACGTCGCGGTCGGCGCCGACGGCATCGTGTGGTACACCGCGCAGCGCGACGGCAAGCTGGGCCGGCTGGATCCTGCCACCAGCAAGGTCGAGCTGACGCCGCTCGGCCGCGGCGCCGCCCCGCACGGCGTGGTGATGGGCCCCGACGGCGCCCCATGGGTGACCGAGGGCGGGACGAACTCGATCGTCCGCGTCGATCCCAAGACGCGCGAGGTCAAGCACTGGTACCTGCCAGAGGCGCGCGGTTACGTGAACCTCAACACGCTGACGTTCGACAAGCGCGGACGCGTCTGGTTCACCGGCCAGCAAGGGATCTACGGCCGTCTCGACCCCGCCAGCGGCGAGATGAAGGTCTGGGATGCCCCGCGCGGCCGCGGGCCCTACGGCATCGCCACCACGCCGGAGGGCGACGTCTACTATGCCTCGCTCGCCGGCAGCCACATCGCGCGCATCGATCTCGACACCGGCGCGGCCACGATCATCGAGCCGCCCACGAAGAGCCAGGGCGCGCGGCGCGTGTGGTCCGACTCGAAGGGCCGCATCTGGGTGAGCGAGTGGAACTCCGGTAACGTGAGCGCGTTCGATCCGAAGACGAAGGCGTGGAAGACGTGGAAGCTGCCCGGCGACCGGCCCCAGACCTATGCGGTGTACGTGGACGAGCGCGACAAGGTGTGGCTGAGCGAGTGGACGGCCAACGCGATGGTGCGCTTCGATCCCGAGACGGAGAAGTTCGACGTCTTCCCGAGCGACCGCGAGGGGGCCCGGGTGCGCCAGATCCTCGGCCGCCCCGGCGAGGTGTGGGCGCCGGAGTCGGGGGCGAATCGCCTCGTCGTGTATCGCAGCAAGTAACTAGACGAGTCCTAGCAGCCCGAGCGCGCCCGCGGCGGCAAAGAGCCAGAGCGGGTTCACGCGCGTGAAGAACATCACCGCCGCCGTCACGGCGGTGATCGCGTAGGCGGTCCAGTTGGTGCCGGGGGTGCCGCGCACCACCACCCAGCCCGTGGCGAGCATCAGGCCGATCGTGATGGGCGCCAGTCCTGCCTCCACCGCCCGGCGCAGCGCGGTGCCGCGGAAGCGCTGCCACACACGCTCGACCAGGTACGCGAGCGTGCACGAGGGCAGGCAGATCGCGCCCGCGGCCACCAGCGCGCCGGGCAGGCCGGCCACGTGGAAGCCGATCAGCGCCACGATCAGCATGTTCGGCCCCGGCGAGGCCTGGGCGATGGCGAACATCTGCGTGAACTCGGCGTCCGTCAGCCAGTGGTGCACGTCGACCGTCACGCGATGCACCTCGGGCAGGATCGACGTCACCCCGCCCACCGCGATGAGCGAGAGCACCGCGAAGCGCAGGAAGATCGTGACGAGCGGATTCACGCGCGGCCGCGCCAGGCCGGCGCCAGCGAGCCGAGCCACGCCGCCAGCACGCTGACCGGCGCCAGCCCCAGCAGCACCGGGACGAGCGGCCAGCGCAGCACCGCGACGGCAACGAACGCGGCGACGAGAAAGAGCAGCACGCGCGGCGTGCGGCCGATCGACCGGGCCATGCGGAGCCCGGTGGCCAGCACGAGACCGGCCGCGGCGGCGCCGACGCCGCGCAGGGCCGCGTCCACGCCGGGGAGCTGGCCGAAGCGCTGGTAGAGGACGGCCAGCGTCATGATCGTGATCAGCGGCACGGTGAGCAGGCCTCCGAGCGCGGCCGCCGAGCCGAGCGGCCCGTGGAAGCGGGCGCCGATGATCACTGACATGCTCGAGACGTTCGGGCCGGGCAGGAAATTGCAGAGGCTGAAGAGATCGATGAACTCGCGCTCGGTCAGCCAGCGGCGCTCCTCGATGATCATGCGACGCGCCCACGGCAGCGTCCCGCCGAAGCCGCGCGCGCCCGCCCCGAGAAATCCCCGATAGAGCTCGCCGAGCGTCGGACGGTTCGGCGGCCCGGTCGTAGACACTCGCCGATGATACGCTACGGGCCGGAGGAGACGGTCCATGCGAGTGAACAAGGACGGGCGGCTGGCGGGCACGGCGGCGATCGTCACGGGGAGCGCCAAGAACATCGGGCGCGTGATCGCGCTCTACCTCGCCGAGGAAGGCGCATCGATCCTCGTCAACGGCCTGAGCGACAAGCCCGCCGCGCAGGCGGTGGCCGAGGAGATCCAGGCGGCCGGTGGCCGCGCCGTCGTGCAGATGGGTGACGTCACGCGCGAGACGGACGCGAACGCGCTCGCCGAGGTCTGCATGTCGAGCTTCGGCCGCATCGACTTCCTGATCTGCAACCCGGGCCTGCGCAAGCAGACGCCGTTCCTCCAGATGACGCTGGAGGAATGGCATCGCGTGCTGGCGGTGCCGCTCGACGGCGCCTTCCTGACGGCGAAGGCGGCGGCCCCGCACATGATCGCGGGCGGGCGCGGCGGCTCGATCGTCACGCTGGGCGGCGTCTCGGCGTTCCTCGGCACCAAGGATCGCGCCCACGTGTGCACCGCCAAGGCCGGGCTGGTCGGGCTGACGCACGCGCTGGCCATGGAGCTGGCCGAGCACAACATCCGCGTGAACTGCGTGGCGCCCGGCGCCATCGACACCGTGCGCGGCGCCAGCGCCGGCGCCCGGCCCGGCAACATGGGCGCCCATCGCGCGCCGCTGGGGCGGCTCGGCAAGTCCGAGGAGATCGCCGCGGTCGTCCGCCAGCTCTGCCTGCCCGACGGCGCCTACATCACCGGGCAGACCATCCACGTCAACGGCGGCGTGTTCCTTTCCTAGCGCGCCGACGCTTGTAGGCGGGGTGCTCGACGACGCGGCCCAGGAACTCCATGATGCACTGGGCGGCGAGAAGCGACGTGTTCTCCGAGGCCACGTCGAGCATCGGATTGACTTCGACGAGATCGAAGCCCACCACCTCGGCGTGACGCGCGATGGCCGTCAGCGCATCACGCAGCTCCTCGTAGCTCAGCCCGTTCACCTCGGCCGAGGCGCAGCCGGGCACCAGCGGCAGGTCCAGCACGTCGACGTCGATGCTGACGTAGACGGGCTCGCCCCGCGGCAGCTGG
>JBKPRI010000174.1:0-12251 GCA_046734515.1 Candidatus Methylomirabilota bacterium
TGACTTAGAAGGTCTCGTGGGCTCGGAGATGTGTATAAGAGACAGCCGCCCCGGGCGGCGCGGCGGCGAGGCCGCGCTGGCCCTGCCGGCGGCGGAGGCGGACGCGCAGCTGCTCGGGTTGCGCCTGCTGCTGGTCGAGGACCATCGCGACACCGCCGACCTGATGCGCACCGTGCTCGAGCGCCACGGCGCCGCCGTCCGCGTGGTCGAGTCACTGGCCGGCGCCGTCGAGGCGCTCGGGAGCCTCGACGTGGACGTGCTGGTGAGCGACATCGCCATGCCGGACGGCACCGGGTACGAGCTGCTCAGCCGCGTGCGGGCCGACGAGGCGGCGCGTGGTCGCGTGCCGGTGCCGGCCGTGGCCGTCACGGCCTTCGCCGGCGCCGATGATCGGGCGCGCGCCAGCGAGAGTGGCTTCCAGCACTTCGCCGCCAAGCCCATCGAGCCGATCGAGCTCGTGGAGGCCGTCGCGCGTGCCGCCGGGCGCGCCTCGACCCCACGCCGAGGGAGGACGCCGTGAGCGCCAAAGGGACGTCGATCACGCTGAACGGGCGGACGTACCGCTGGCCGGAGCGGCCGGTGGTGGTGGTGTGCGTGGATGGCTGCGAGCCCGAGTACATCACCCGCGCGGTCGCGGCCGGCGTGGCGCCGTGGTTCGGCGAGGTGGTCGCGACCCAGACCTCGCACCTGGCCGACTCGGTGGTGCCGACCTTCACCAATCCCAACAACCTGTCGATCGTCACCGGCGTGCCGCCGGCGGTCCACGGGATCTGCGGCAACTACTTCTGGGATCGCGACGCCGACGCCGAGGTGATGATGAACGACCCGAAATACCTGCGCTGCGGCACGCTGCTGGCCGCGTTCGCGCAGGCCGGCGCCTCGCTCGCCGTGGTCACCGCCAAGGACAAGCTCCGCCGGCTGCTCGGCCACGAGATGAACGGCATCTGCTTCTCATCGGAGAAGGCCGACCAGACGACGATGGCCGAGCACGGCATCGACGAGGCCCTCAGCTTCGTCGGGCTGCCGCTGCCCGACGTCTACAGCGCCGCGCTCAGCGAGTTCGTGTTCGCGGCGGGCGTGAAGCTGATGGAGCGCGTGCGGCCGGACATCATGTACCTGTCGACCACCGACTACGTCCAGCACAAGCACGCGCCCGGCACGCCGGAGGCCAACGCGTTCTACCGGATGATGGACGGCTACCTGGCCCGGCTGTCCGCGCTCGGCGCCACGGTGGCGCTGACGGCCGATCACGGGATGAACGCCAAGACCGACGCGGCCGGCGCCCCCCAAATCGTCTACCTGCAAGACCATCTCGACACGTGGCTCGGCGCCGGGCTGGCACGAGTGATCCTGCCGATCACCGATCCCTACGTCGTGCACCACGGCGCGCTCGGCTCCTTCGCGACCGTGTACCTGCCGACCGGCGCGGATGCGGGCATCGGCAAGCGGCTGTCCGAGCTGCCCGGGATCGAGGTGGTGCTGGAGCGCGCCGAGGCCTGCCGGCGCTTCGAGCTGCCGCCCGATCGCATGGGCGACCTGGTCGTCGTCTCCGAGCGCCACACGGTGGTCGGCACCGCCGCGGCCAAGCACGATCTCTCGGGGCTCGACGCGCCGCTGCGCTCGCACGGCGGTCTCAGCGAGCAGCGGGTGCCGCTCCTGGTGAACCGGCGGACCAGCGTCCCCGCCGACACGCGCCTGAGGAACTTCGATGCCTTCGACCTGGCGCTCAACCGGGTGACCGCGTGATGGCCGATCGAGAGTGGGTGCTGCTCAATCCCGGGCCGGCCAACACGAGCCCGCGCGTGCGGCAGGCGCTGCTGACTCCCGACCTCTGTCACCGCGAGCCCGAGTTCTTCGAGGTCATGCGCGAGTGCCGGCGGCGGCTGGTGGACGTGCTCGGCATCGCGGCGGCGTTCGACGCCGTGCTCTTCACGGGCTCGGGCACGGCGGCGGTGGAAGCCGCCATCGCGTCGCTCGTGCCGCCCGAGCGCGGGCTGCTCGTGGTCAACAACGGCGTCTACGGCGATCGCGCGCTGAAGATCGCCCGCGCTCACGGGATCCCGACCGAGACGCTGACCTACGACGCCACCACGCCGGTGGCCCCGGCCGACGTCACGCGTGTGCTGCGGGCGCACCCGGAGATCAGCCACGTGGCCGTCGTGCACCACGAGACCACGACCGGCCTGCTGAATCCCGTGGAGGCCGTCGCCGACGCGGCCGCGGCCGAAGGGCGGCGCGTGATCGTGGACGCCATGTCGAGTCTGTTCGGCGAGCCGCTGGACGTGAGCCGCGAGTCCATCGACGCCGTGACCGCGAGCGCCAACAAGTGCCTGCAGGGCATCCCGGGCATCTCGTTCGTGCTGGCCCGCCGCAGCGCGCTGGCTGCGCTGAAGGGCCGGCCGCCGCGCAGCGTCTATCTCGACCTGCACAATCACTGGGCCACCCAGGAGCAGGACAACACGCCGTTCACCCCGGCCGTGCAGGTGCTCCACGCCATGCGCGAGGCGCTGCTGGAGCTGGCCGAGGAGGGCCTGACCGAGCGCATCGCCCGCTACGCGGAGAACGCGCGCGTGCTGCGCGGCGGGATGGCCGCCCTCGGCTTTTCGATCCTGGTCCCCGAGGGCGCGCGCTCCACGATCCTGACGACCTTCCGTCTCAAGCCGGGGCTGACCTACGAGCCGCTGCACGACGCCATGAAGCGCCGCGGCTACATCATCTATGCGGGCCAGGGCGACATCCGCACCTACGCCTTCCGCGTGGCGAACATGGGTACGCTCACGCCCAAGGACATGACGGCGGTCGTCGACGCGTTCGCGGCCTGCCTGGAGGAGCTCGAAGGCCGCGCCCGGTGAGCCTCGGCGCGCTGCTCCTGGTCGTGTGCGCGGCCGCGCTGCACGCGGGCTGGAATGCGCTGGCCAAGCGCGGCGGTGATCAGATCGTCTTCCTGTGGCTGGCCACCATCGCCTCGACCCTGGCGGTCACCCCGCTCGGGATCTGGCAGCTCTCGCAGGACGGCTTCGCGACGGCCGCGGTCCCGTTCATCCTGGCCACGATCGTCGTCCACGCGACGTACTTCTACGCGCTCGGCCGCGCCTATGCCTCCGGCGCCTACTCGCTCGTCTACCCGGTGGCGCGCGGGCTCGGCGTCGCGCTGGTGCCGGTGCTCGCGCTGCTGGTCTTCGACGAGCGGCTGTCGCCGGCCGGCACGCTCGGCATCGCGCTCGTGGTGGCGGGCATCGCCACGCTGCACCTGCTGCCCGGCCGGCCCCCCGGCTCGCCGACGCTGGGCCGCGGCCTGCTGTGGCCGGTGCTCACCGGGTTCACGATCGCGGGCTACTCGCTGGTCGACAAGGCGGGCGTGGCGCGGATCAACCCCGTGCCCTACATCATGCTGATGGAGATCGGCTGCGCGCTGCTGGGCCTGCCGCTGCTCTGGGTCCGCCCGGCCGCGGTGCGCCGGGAGCTGCGCGGCTGGCGCCGCGTCGTGCTGGCGGGCGTGATGAGCACGCTGGCCTACACGCTCGTGCTCTTCGCCTTCCGGATGTCCAAGACCGGCTACGTCGTCGCCGCGCGCGAGCTCTCGATCGTGCTCTCGGCGCTCATCGGCTCGCTGCTGCTGGGCGAGGGCCGTCTGGCCCCGCGTCTGGCCGGCGCCGCGATCGTCCTGGCCGGCGTGGCCTGCATCGCCGCCGCCCGCTAGGCGCGCTGACTCATCCACCGCCACGCCGAGGCGATGATCTCCTCGATCGCCGCATGACGCGGCGTCCAGCCGAGCGCCGCGCGGATGCGGGTCGAGGCCGCGACGAGCGTGGCCGGGTCGCCGGCCCGGCGGGCGCCGACGATGATCGGGATCGCCCGTCCCGTCACGCGCGCGGCGGTGTCGATGACCTCGCGGACGGTGAAGCCGTCGCCGCCACAGCCGAGGTTGTAGGCCGCTGACGGCGCGCCGGCGGCCAGGGCGTCCAGCGCGAGCGCATGCGCGTCGGCGAGATCGAGGACGTGGACGTAGTCGCGCAGGCACGTGCCGTCGCGCGTCGGGTAGTCGTCACCATAGATGGTCACCCCGGCGCGCCGGCCGGAGGCCGCCTGCAGCACGATCGGAATCAGGTGGGTCTCGGGCGAGTGCCGCTCGCCGGCGCGGGTGGAGGCGCCGGCGGCGTTGAAGTAGCGCAGCGACACCGCGCGCAGACCGTAGGCGCCGCCGTACCAGCCGAGCGCGCGCTCGAAGGCCAGCTTGCTGTCGCCGTAGGGATTGCTCGGCGCGGTGGGATCGTCCTCCTCGATCGGCTGCTTGGCGGGCTCGCCGTACACCGCGGCGGTGGAGGAGAAGACGAGCCGCGCGACACCGGCGGCGCGCAGCGCCTCGAGCAGCGTGAGGCCGCCCAGCACGTTGATGCGGTAATACTTCGCGGGATCCGTGACCGACTCGCCAACCTGGCAGACGGCCGCCATGTGCACGACCGCGTCGGGGCGCGCCTCGCGCAGGACGGCATCGAGCCGCGCGCGGTCGAGCAGATCGCCCTGGAAGAACGCGGCGCCATCGGGCACGGCGTCGCGATGCCCTTCGCTGAGGTCGTCGTACGCGCTCACGGTGTGGCCGCGGGCGATCAGCACCTCGGCCACGATGCTGCCGATGTAGCCGGCTGCGCCCGTCACGAGAACATGCATGCAGCGAATTATCCCATGCGCGTCGGCCGCGCGACGCGGCGTGCAGCGAATTACCGTGTTTTCACCCCGCCGGGCGCCTGCGCCGCAATGGCACCGTGGTTGCTGACGTTGCTGGCCATGGCTGACGAGCCCATCCCCGCGCCCTCCGAGCCGGTCGGCGAGCCGACCGGTCCGGTGCACCAGTTCACCGTTCACCGGGGAATGCTCGTCGTCCTGGTCATCGAGACGACCTCCTGGTACGCGGGACTGCTGCAGGCCGCCGTCGCCCGCATCGCACTCGAAGGTCAGAACTAGGCCTACATGCGGCGCCTGGCCATTGCCCTGTTGCTCCTGGGCGGTCTTGGCGCCCTCCTCGTCGCGACCGGCATCATCCGCATCCAGCTCCGCGTTCAGCCCGCCCAGTGGGTCAGCGCCTCACCGTTCTGGCGCGAGGAGCCGGCGCCGGCGGCGCTGCCGCCGGGCCTCGGCGTCTGGATCGAGCTGGCGCGGGCGGTGAAGCCGGCCGTCGTGAACGTGAGCACCACGCAGCGCACGCAGCGGCCGGGCCCGGAGGATTTCTTCCGGCGCTTCTTCGAGGGCCCCAAGCCGCCCGAGCGCGGGCGCCAGAGCCTGGGCTCGGGCTTCATCGTGTCGGCCGATGGCTACGTGGGAACGAACTTTCACGTGGTGCGCGGCGCCTCGGCGATCGTGGTGCGGCTGGCCGATCACACCGAGCACCAGGCCAAGCTCGTCGGCGGCGACCCCAAGACCGATCTCGCGCTCCTCAAGATCGACGCGGGAAGCCTGCCGACCCTGGCCTTCGGCGATTCGGATCGCGTGCAGGTCGGCGAGCCCGTGATGGCCATCGGCAACCCGTTCGGGCTCGAGCAGACGGTCACCACGGGGATCGTCAGCGCCAAGGAGCGGTTCATCGGCGCCGGGCCGTACGACGACTTCATCCAGACCGATGCCTCCATCAATCCGGGCAACTCCGGCGGGCCGCTGGTGGACGTGCGCGGCGCGCTGATCGGCATCAACAGCGCCATCTTCTCGCAGAGCGGCGGCTCCGTCGGCATCGGGTTCGCCATCCCCGTCGCGATCGCCAAGGATGTCTTCCCGCAGCTGCGCGAGCGCGGCGAGGTCGTGCGGGGCTATCTCGGCGTGGCGGTCGCCCCGGTGCCCGCCGACGTCCGGAAGCAGGTCGGCCTGGAGGGCGATCGCGGCGCGCTGGTGGCCGAGGTCGTGCCGCGCTCTCCCGCCGCCAATGCCGGCCTGAAGCCCGGGGACGTCATCACGGCGTTCCAGAACGTGCCGATCCAGAGTCCCAATGGACTGACCCGGCGCGTGGGCGGCACGCCTCCGGGAACCCAGGTCTCGCTCAAGATCGTGCGCCCCGGGGAGGGTGAGCGCACGGTGACGGCGGCGCTGGCCCGGTTGCGCGAGGAGCCCACGTCGGAGGACCGCTGAGTCGCCGCCCTGCAGACCGCTGCCGAGCCCCTGTCCATCAAGATTCCCAAACGACGCAGCGCCGTGATCATTGCAAAGATCGCCATCGGGCCGCGAGACTGTTACGATGCCCGCGTGGGAACGACCCCACGATCGATCGACCAGGGGAGGAGCGGACCATGAGACGTTTCATCGCGTTCGTTGTTGCTGCCGTGTTCGCGCTGGGCGCCTTCGCCGCACCGGCCATGGCTCAGGCCACCAAGACCGAGACCAAGCCGGCCGAGAAGCCCGCTGCGAAGACCGAGATGAAGAAGGAGCCCAAGAAGGCGCCGCTCGATCTGAACACGGCCACCGAAGCCGAGCTCAAGGATCTGCCGGGCATCGGTGACGCCTACGCCAAGAAGATCGTCGAGGGTCGCCCGTACGCGCGCAAGGACGAGCTGGTGAAGAAGAAGATCGTCCCCGAGGCGACGTACGCCAAGATCAAGGATCACGTCATCGCCAAGCAGGCCACCGCGGCCAAGCCGGCCGACAAGCCGGCGGCATCGACCGAGAAGAAGACGGACAAGAAGTAGACCTCGTCGTCGGTGCGGGCCGGGCGGCTCGTCGCCCGGCCCGCCTGCTAGAATCCCCTCCACGATGACCGGGTTCCCCTCTTCCCCCACTCAACGCCATGTCTCGGGTGAGGTGGCGGCGCTGGCCGGCGCGGTCGAGCGCATGGCCGGTGACCTGGCCCTCGGCGAGGAGCCGTCGAACTTCGCCGTCGCGCTCGAGGCAGGCGCGCCGCGTGACTGAGCTGACGCTGACCGAGCTGGCGGCCGCCATCGCCGCCCGCAAGATCTCCGCCCTGGAGGCCACCGACGCGTGCCTCGAGCGCATCGGGCGGCTCG
This sequence comes from Candidatus Methylomirabilota bacterium, assembly GCA_046734515.1. GTDB lineage: Bacteria > Methylomirabilota > Methylomirabilia > Rokubacteriales > CSP1-6 > AR5. Next base: position 6,984 of record JBKPRI010000174.1, read on the forward strand.
ACGGGCGCCTGCGCGCGTTCATCACGCTCGATGCCGAGGGCGCCCGCGCGCACGCCCGCGCGCTCGATGCCGAGCTCGCCGCCGGCCATCGCCGCGGGCCGCTGCATGGTGTGCCGCTGGCCTACAAGGATCTCTGCCACGTCCCGGGGCTGCCGACCTCCTGCGGCACGCGCACGCCGGAGTACTTCACGAGCGAGCTCGAGTGCACGGCCGTGACGCGCCTGTGCGCGGCCGGCGCGATCACGCTCGGCAAGCTGAACATGACCGAGCTCGCTCTCGGTCCCTTCGGTGACAACCCGCATCACGGTGACGTGGACAATCCGTGGAAGGCCGGCCACGTCTCCGGCGGCTCCTCCAGCGGCTCGGGCGCGGCCGTGGCGGCCGGGCTCGCCTTTGGCGCCCTCGGCTCCGACACTGGGGGCTCCATCCGGCTGCCGGCCGCCTGCTGCGGCATCGTCGGCCTGAAGCCGACGTACGGGCGGGTGAGCCGTGCCGGCGCGATGCCGCTGTCGTGGTCGCTCGATCACCTGGGACCGATGACGCGCAGCGTGCGCGACGCCGCGCTCATGCTGGAGCTCATCGCGGGCCACGATCCGCACGATGCCACGTCGAGCTCGCACCCGGTCGGCACGCCGTCCGCGCGCCTCGACGCGCCCGTGCGCGGTCTGCGCGTGGCGTTGCCGGAGAACTACTACTTCGACGGCGTCACCGACGAGGCGCGGGCCGCGGTGGACGCGGCGGCGCGCATGCTCGCCTCGCTCGGCGCGCATGTGGAGACGCTGCGGCTGCCCGATCCCGCCGCGCTGATCGACGTGGCCGGCATCCTCGCGCGCGCCGAGTCCTCCAGCATCCACGCGCGCATCGCCCGCGATCGCCCGCACGAGCTCGGCGACGCCGTGCGCGCGCGCCTGGAGATCGGCTTCCACATCTCGGCGCACGACTACCTCCAGGCCGGCCGCCTCCGGGCGCGGCTGACCCGCGAGTTCGTCGACGAGGTGTTCGGCCAGGTGGATGCCGTGCTGACGCCGACGATTCCCGAGCCGCCGCCGGTGCGCGCAGCGGTGACGGCCCCGCCGGTGGACGAGATCGTGCGCCGCATGGGACGGTTCTCGCGCCTCACGCGGCCGTTCAACACGCTCGGCCTCCCGGTGCTGGCCATCCCCGCGGGCTTCAGTGGCGACGGCCGCCCGCTCGGGCTGTCGATCGCCGGCCGCCCGTTCGACGAGGCGACCGTGCTGCGCCTCGGCCACGCCTGGGAGCAGGCGGCCGACTGGCGCGCGCGCCGCCCGCCGGTCTAATCACGCGCGAGCCGATCATGGAAGAGCGCGCCGGCCGTCCGTGGCACGTGTTCGCCACCTACCTCGCGGCCGTGGCGGGGATCTTCGCCACCACCGCCATCGCCGTCGAGACCCTGCACTCGCTCTACCCGGACGTGCCCACGACCACGCTGGTGCTCACGCTGCCGGGGCTGCTGGCCGGCAGCCTGGCCGCCTCGTCGGCGCTGCTCCTCACGCTCATGCTCGTCGTGCGGCCGCTCGAGCCCGCCCGCTTCCGCCTGCTGCCGGGCGGGGAGAGCGGCTCCACGCTGCTCGCTGCGGTCGTCGGCATCGTGGCGCTGAGCCAGGGGCTCGACTCGCTCACGGCGTTGCTGGGCCTTGACGCGCGGGGCTCGCTGCAGCTCATCCGTCGGGTGCTCGAGGGCACCACGGGGCCCGACCTCTTCGGCGCCGTGGTGGTGTTCGGCGTCGTGGGCGGCGCCAGCGAGGAGATCTTCTTCCGTGGTTTCATGCAGTCGCGGCTGCGCGAGCACTGGCCGCCGGCGGCCGCGGTGCTGGCGGCCAGCGCCTCGTTCGCGGCACTGCACATCGACATCTCGGCGGTCCACATGGTCCTCGCCCTGGCGCTCGGGCTCTACCTGGGGTTCGTGGCCGAGGCCACCGGCAGCACGCTGCCGTGCATCGTCTGTCACATCGTGAACAACGTGGTGTACACGCTGCAGACGGCGCTCGGCTTCACCCTCGTCGGGCGGCGGCCGAATCTGATCGCGGTGGCCGCCGGCGCGATCGTCTTCGTCGCCTGCGTGCTGTGGGTGGCCCGCACGCCGGCGCCCGCGCCGCCCGCGCCGGCCGAAGGCCCCGATGTCCGCTGAGCTGCCGCTGGCCGACGTCGGCCGCCTGGCCGCGCTGCTCGCCGGAGCGCGGCGCACGGTGGCGTTCACCGGCGCCGGCGTCAGCACGGAGTCCGGCATTCCCGACTTCCGCAGCCGCGACGGCGTGTGGGCGCGCTTCGACCCGCGCGAGTTCACCTATCGGAACTTCATGGACAGCGAGGAAGGGCGGCGGCGGTACTGGGCGCTCGGCCGCGTGACGTACCCGTTGATTCGCGCGGCGGCGCCCAATGCGGCGCACCAGGCGCTCGCCGAGCTGTACCGGCTGGGGCGTCTGGACTGCTGCATCACGCAGAACATCGACGGCCTTCACCAGCGCGCGGGCCTGCCGGCCTCCGCCGTGATCGAGCTGCACGGCAACGCCGCACGCGCCCGCTGCCTGGCCTGCGGAGCCGCCTACACGCGCGACGCACTGCATGCACGGCTGGAGCAGGGCGTGGAGGTGCCGGCGTGCGAGCGCTGCGGCGGCGTGGTGAAGCCGCATACCGTGCTCTTCGGCGAGGCGATGCCGTCGGCGGCCATCGCGGAAGCGAAGCGTCGCGCCGAGGCCGCCGACCTCATGGTCGTGCTGGGCTCCTCGCTGGTGGTGGTGCCGGCCGCCTACGTACCGCGCTACGCCAGGGGCGCGGGCGCCAGGCTGGCCATCGTCAATCTCGAGCCCACGCCGCTCGACCGGGAGGCCGAGCTCGTGCTCCGCGCGCCGGCGGGGGCGGTGATGGCGGCGGCGCTGGAGCTCGTGCGCGCCGGCGCGGCGGTGAGCGCGCCAACCCCGACAGGAGGATGACCTTCACGTGGCCACCGACGACCGGACCCTGATCGAGCAGTTCGTGCGCGCGCGCAGTGAGGCCGTGCCCCACCGGCCGCCGAGCGAGCAGGGGCGCCGCCTCGAGCTCGCCGAAGCCTATCGCCTCCAAGACTCGCTGCGCGAGTCGCTGCTGGCGCGCGGCGAGCGGCTGGCCGGCTGGAAGGCGGCGTTCACCAACCGGTCCGCGCAGGAGGCGAACCATCTCGCCGAGCCGGGCTGCGCCTTCCTGCTCGCCTCCGGCGTGCTCGCGAGTGGCGCCGAGGTGCCGTTCGCGCGCTTCAGCGGCTGCGCGGTCGAGGCGGAGGTCGCCTTCGTCATGCGCCGCGAGCTGGCAGGCCCCGGCGTGACGGCCGCGCGCGCCGCCACGGCCGTCGAGGGCGCGCTGGCCGCGCTCGAGCTGGTGGACTTCCGCTACAGCGGCAAGGCGGTCGGCACCGACGTGATCGCCGAGGGCGTGTACGCCGTGGCGATCGTGCTGGGCGGCGCGCTCACGCCGATCACCGGCCTCGACCTGGCGCTCGAGGGACTCGTCTACGAGCACAACGGCGCGATCGCCGCCACCAACACGGCGGCCGAGGTGATGGGCAACCCGCTCACCTCGCTGGCGTGGGTGGCCAACCACCTGGGGGCGCGCGGGCTCGGGCTGCGCGCGGGCGACGTGGTGATGACGGGCTCCGTGTCCAAGCTGTTGCGGCCGAAGGCCGGCGACACCGTGCGCGCGTCGTACACGCGGCTGGGCTCGGTGTCCGTGCGCTTTTCATGAACGTCGACGACCTGGTGGCGGTGACGCGCGCGCGGCTGGGCGCGCGCCGCCGCCGCGTGGTGCCGCCGGGACCGCTGGTGCGCGCGGCCGTGCTCGTTCCCATCGTCGATCGCGGCGAGGCCGTGCTCGTCTTCGCTCAGCGCACCGACCGCGTCGGTCACCACAAGGGCCAGATCTCCTTTCCCGGAGGCCGTGTGGATCCGGGCGACGCCGACGATCTCGCCGCGGCTCTGCGCGAGGCCCACGAGGAAGTTGGGCTCGAGCCCGCGCTCGTGGAGCCGCTCGGTCTGCTGGACGACACCGAGACCGTCGCCACCCAGTACGTCATCACGCCGTGGGTCGGCGTGGTGCGTGCCCCCGTCGCCTGGCAGCCGGACGGCGAGGAGATCGAGAAGGTGATCGAGGTGCCGGTGGCGGCGCTGCTGGACCGCGGGTGCTTTCGCGTGGAGCTCTGGGAGCGCGATGGCGTCGAGCGCGAGGTGTACTTCTACGAGTACCGGGACACGACGATCTGGGGCGCGACGGCGCGCATCCTGAAGCAGTACCTCGACCTCGTGGAGGCGGCGGCGTGAGCGCGTACGAGACCCTGCTGACGTCCGTCGAGGGCGGCGTGGCCCGCGTGACGCTGAACCGTCCCGACGTCCGCAATGCGCTCTCGCGCACGATGGTGCAGGAGCTGGAGGCCGCGCTGGCCGCGTTCGAGGCGGACGCGCGCGCGCGTGTCATCGTGCTCAGCGGAGCCGGAGACAAGGCGTTCTGTGCCGGCGCGGACCTCAAGGGGGTCGGCGACCGCGGCACCACGCTGCAGGCCCGCGAGTCCTTCGGCGGCCTGGCGCGGATCCTGGAAGCGATGGCGCGCATGCGTACGCCGGTGATCGCCCAGGTGCACGGCTATGCGCTGGCCGGTGGCTGTGGCCTGGCGGCCGGCTGTGACGTCGTGATCGCCGCCGACGATGCCGTCTTCGGCCTCCCGGAGATCAAGGTCGGACTGCTGCCCCTCGTGGTGATGGCGCCCATCCTCCGCGCCGTCGGCCGCAAGCGCGGTCTGCTCATGATCCTCTCGGGGGAATCCGTGTCGGCCCGCGAGGCCTTCGACATGGGCCTGGTCAGCCGCGTGGTGCCGCGCGCGGACCTTGCCCGGGACACGGCGGCGCTGGCCACCACGCTGGCGGGGTTCAGCCCCAGCGCCGTGGCCCTGGCCAAGGAGGCGGCCTTCACCATCCAGGACATGGACTACGGGAAATCGCTCCGCTATCTGCGCGAGCTGATCACGCTGGTCGGGATGTCCGAGGACGCGAAGGAAGGCATCGCCGCCTTCTTCGCCAAGCGCGCGCCGGAGTGGAAGGGCCGCTAGCCGGCCTCTGCGCGACGTGCGCGCACGCGCGTCCGATCACGTCCGCGCGCGGCTCGACCTTCTGGCGATGCGGCCTGAGCGAGCGGGATCCGAGATTTCCGAAGTATCCCCGGCTGCCGGTGACGGCCTGCGAGGGACATGCGCGTGCGGCGACGGGGGAGCGCGACGCTCCCCCGTCC
>JBKPRI010000175.1:0-6791 GCA_046734515.1 Candidatus Methylomirabilota bacterium
ATGTTCGAGGGCGAGCGGCTGGAGCTGCTCGACGGCTGGCTCGTCCTCGGCGAGCCGCAGGGCGCCGGGCACTCGGCGGCGATCCGGCGTGTGCTGCACGTATTGCGCCGGACTCTCGGAGACGCCTGGCAGATCGATTCCCAGCTCCCCGTCGCCCTGGATGATCGTTCGGAGCCGGAGCCCGACGTCTTCGTCGTGCCCAGGGATCCGAACAACTATCTCGATGAGCATCCTTCCCACCCGCTTCTGATCGTCGAGGTCGCGGCATCGTCGTATCGCATCGACCACGAGTACAAGGCGAGCCTCTACGCGCGAGCTTCCCTGCCCGAGTACTGGATCGTCGACCTCGTCCACGAGACCGTGGAGGTCCATCGCGAGCCGGAAGGCTCGGAAGCGTCGCGTCACGGCTGGCACTATCGACGCGTCGAGACATTGCGGCCGCCCGCGAGCGTCGCGCCGCTGCTCGCACCGGAGCGCTCGATCGCCGTCGCCGATCTCCTGCCCTGATGCCTCTGCTCAAGCCGCTCACCCGCGAGGAGGTTGCGCCCGAGCTGCGCGCGCTGTGGGACGAATGCGAGCAGGCGTACCCGGACTTCCGCAACTCGTGGGCCACCATGGCGCACTCCCCGATCCTGTTCCGCCACGTGTGGGGCCAGCTCCTGGCGCTGAAGAAGGAGAGCCCGGTCGCGGCGCGCCACTTCGAGATCACCATCCTGGTCGTCTCCAACGCCACGCGCTGCGAGTACTGCGTCGCCCATCACAATCCGCGCGCGCTCGGCACCGGGCTGTCGGCCGCGCAGGTCGCGGCGCTGGCGGACCTGGCGCGGATGCCGCTCGCCGAGGATCACGCCTTCGCCGGCTATGCCGGCTTCGACGCCGAGGAGAGCCTCGTCATCGACCTCGCCCGCGTGGTGGCGTCCGCCGGGCTGCACGCGCCCGGCGCGGGGCCACATCCGCGCGTGGTGCAGCGCCTGCGCCGCGAGCTCTTCGACCGGCTGGGCGCCCGCTTCTCGCCGCGCCAGATCGCCGAGCTGGTCTGGCGCACCACGCAGTGCGCGGCCTTCAACTGGCACAACGAACTGCTCGAGCTCGACCTCGAGCCGGAGGTACATCCATGGATCAGCCGCTGACCAAGACTGCGTCGGGCCTCGGGTACGTCGATCTCGTCGAGGGCACCGGCCCGCTGCCCAAGACGGGCGACTCCGTACGCGTGCACTACACGGGCTGGCTCGAGAACGGCAAGAAGTTCGACTCGTCCCATGACCGGCGCGAGCCGCTCGTGTTCGCCGTGGGCCGCGGCCAGGTCATCAAGGGCTGGGACGAGGGCGTGGGGTCGATGAAGGTGGGCGGCAAGCGCAAGCTGGTCATCCCCGCCAACCTCGGTTACGGCAGCCAGGGCGCCGGCGCTGTGATCCCGCCCAACGCCACCCTCATCTTCGAGGTCGAGCTGCTGGGCATCAGCGCGTGAGCGAACGGCCGCGCTTCGGCCTGGGCACGATCGTCAAGCATCGCGACTTCGGCCGGGGGCGCGTGGTCGCGTACGACGAGGAGCGCTACGTCATCGTGTTCCCGGGCGGCGATGCCAAGACGGTGGCGTTCAGCTTCGACGGCCTCGAGGCCCCGGACGGCGCCGGCGATCCCGAGCTCGACCGCATCATCCAGGCGGTGCGCGCCGTACTCGGTGATCACGGCTGGCTCGACGTGGACCTCGAGCTCGCCAAGCGCTGGGTGGGCGGCACCCTCAAGCTCGTGCCGGGGCGCGAGGGGCAGCCCAAGGACGTGCCCATCGAGGTGTTCTTGAAGAAGCTGATCGGCGTGCGCGACCGCCTGCGGGTGCTGGAGCAGAAGATCAACAGCCATCCCGCGCTGTCCGGGGAGGAGAAGCTGGAGCTGCAGGGCTACGTCACCCGCTGCTACGGCAGCCTCACCACCTTCAACGTCCTCTTCGCGAATCGCGCCAGCTGGTTCGTGGGCCAGGCCGACAAGGAATGAGATTGCTCGAGGGCATCCGCGTGATCGATGCCGCCAGCTTCATCGCGGGGCCGGTGGCGACGACGGTGATGGCCGACTTCGGCGCCGACGTCATCAAGGTGGAGCCGCCCGGGGGCGACACCTACCGCATCCGCAACACGGGCTACCCGCCGAGCGCCTACAACTTTCCGTGGATCGTGGACAACCGCACCAAGCGCGCGATCGCCATCGACCTGCGCACCGAGGACGGCCAGCGCGTGCTGCACCGGCTGGTGCGCGACGCCGACGTGTTCGTCACCAACCTGCCGCTCGACGCGCGGCCGCGCCTGCGCGTGGGCTGGGAGGATCTCGCGCCGCTGAACCCGCGCCTCATCTACGCCTCGGTGACCGCGTACGGCGAGCGCGGCGAGGAGGCCGCGCGCCCGGGCTTCGACAGCACCGCGCTGTGGGCGCGCACGGCCCTCATGGACCTGATGCGTCCCTCGCCCGACAGCCCGCCCACGCGCTCGCTGCCGGGGATGGGCGACCATCCGACGGGGATGTCGCTGTTCGGCGCGATCATGGCCGCGCTCTACCAGCGCGAGCGCACCGGCCGCGGGGCGAGCGTGGCGACGTCCCTCATGGCCAACGGTCTCTGGTGGAACGCGATCCAGGTGCAGGGCATTCTCTGCGGCGCCCGCACGACGGTGCGTCCGCCCCGCGAGGAGTCGGTGAGCGCGCTCGCGAACCTCTACCGGTGCCGCGACGGCCGCTGGTTCCTGCTGAGCCTCACCGCCGACGAGCGCCGCTGGGAGCCGCTGGCCCGGGCGCTCGGCCGCGCCGACCTGCTGACCGATCCGCGTTTCGCCACGCCGGCCACGCGACGCCAGCACGCGCCGGCGCTGATCGCGATCCTCGACGAGGTCTTCGGCAAGCGCGAGTGGGCCGAGTGGCGCGTCATCCTGGAATCGACCGGCGCGGCGTTCGGGGTGGTCGGCACGCTCGACGACATTGCCGGCGATCCGCAGATGTGCGCGAGCGGCGCGCTGGTGCCGATCGACGATCCGCGCGCCGGCGCGGCCTTGACGGTCAACAGCCCCATCGCCATCGAGGGTCAGGACAAGGTCCCGCCGCGCCTGGCACCCGCCATCGGCGAGCACACCGTGGCCGTGCTGCGCGAGGCCGGCTTCGACGCGGCCGAGATCGACCGCCTGCTCGCCGCCGGCGCCGTGGTCCAGGCGCGCCCGACCGGCGCCTAGATCTTCAGGGACTTCAGGTAGTCGCGGAAGGCGCCGGCGAGATCCGGCCGCGCCAGCGCGAACTCCACCGTGGCCTTCAAGAAGCCGAGCTTGTCGCCGGTGTCGTAGCGCTTGCCCTCGAACTCGACCGCATACATCGGGCGCTGCTTGCGCAGCGTGCGCAGCCCGTCGGTGAGCTGGATCTCGCCGCGCCGGTCGGCCGCGGTGGCGGCCAGGATCGGGAAGAGATCGGGCGTGAGGACGTAGCGGCCGATGATGGCCAGGTCGCTCGGCGCGTCCTCGGCCTTCGGCTTCTCGACCAGGTCGCTGATCTCCCACACGTTGCCCGTGAGGTTGCGGCCGGCGATGACGCCGTACTGATGGATGCGCTCGCGCGGCACGCGCTCGACGGCGATGACCGGCCCGCTGTACTTCTCGTAGACATCGAGGAGCTGCCGCATGCACGGCACGGTGGCGCCGCCGATGATGTCGTCGCCCAGGAAGACGCCGAAGGGCTCATCGCCCACCAGCGCGCGCGCCACCAGGATGGCGTGGCCGAGGCCGAGCGGCTCGCGCTGGCGCACGTAGGAGATCTCCGCGAGCTTGGAGATGGCCTGGATCTGGGCCAGGTCCTCCAGCTTGCCGCGCTCCTTGAGATAGTGCTCCAGCTCGAAGGCGGTATCGAAGTGGTCCTCGACTGCGCGCTTGCTGCGGCCGGTCACGATGATGATCTGGTCCAGGCCCGAGGCGACGGACTCCTCGACCACGTACTGGATGGCCGGCTTGTCGACGAGCGGCAGCATCTCCTTGGGCTGGGCCTTGGTGGCGGGCAGGAACCGCGTGCCGAGGCCGGCCGCGGGAAAGACGGCTTTGCGTACGTTCATGGAAAAACGCTCCTATCCGGCGGCGCCGATCGGCGCCCAGTGCTCGCGGTCGAAGGCGGCCTTGATCCGGCGCCTCAGCTCGGCTTCGGCCGACAGGCGCCGCTCGGGCATCACCCGCGCGATGAGGCGGAGGAGAACATCACCGCCGCTGAATCCCATGATACCCGGGACCTGCGGCGATTCCAGCGCGGCCCCGGACTCACGCGCCCACGTCTCGCCCACCTCGCGCAGCACGGCGATCGCGCGCTCGATGGGCACCTCCCGGGCGACCGGCACCTCCACGACGGCCAGCACGCTGCCGCCCGCCGTGTAGCTCGTGAACTCCGTGAGCTGGCCGTTGGGAATCACCCGCAGGGCCCCCTCCCCGGTGCGCAGCGTCGTGATGCGCAGGCCGATGGATTCCACGGTGCCGGTGGCGCCGCCGATCTGCACGACGTCGCCGACGTGGAGGAGTCCCTCGAACAGCAGGAAGAAGCCGGTGATGATGTCGCGGATCAGTGCCTGGGCGCCGAAGCCGATGGCGAGACCCAGCACGCCGGCCGAGACCAGGACGGGCAAGACGTCGACCCCGAGCTCGCGCAGGACGATGACGACGGCCACGAATCCCACCACCCAGCGGATGAGGCTCGTCAGCAGCGAGGCCAGCGTGCGCAGCCGCGCCGCCTCGTGACCGGAGCGCATGCGCAGTAGCCGGGTGATCACGCGCAGCGCCAGACGATAGGCGAGCAGCAGGACGACGGCCGTGACCGCGATGGCGGCCAGCCGTGCGATGGCGTGCACGGTCTCGGCCTCCAGCGTCGTCCAGCGGGCGAGGAGTGCCTCGAGACCGGCGGTCATCGCTCAGGCCGCGTGGCGGGACTGCTCGGCGGCGCGGCGGCGGGCCCGGCGGGCGCGGATGGCCGCGTAGGCGATGATCCACGTGAGCGCCCCGGCCGCGATGCCCAGCGCGGTCGAGCCCAGCAGCAGCCAGACCGAGAGGCCGGCCAGGCCGGAGAGGTGGGGCATCAGCGCGGCGCCGATCTTCAGCGCGCCCGCGTACACGAACGGCGCGAACCACGGCAGGTTGATCCAGGTCCCGGCCACCGTCACCGCCCGGTTGAGGCGGAAGATCCAGGCGACCAGCAGCGCCAGCAGGGTCTGGAAGCCCCAGAAGGGCGTGAAGCTGAGGAAGACCCCGACGGCGAGGGCCAGCGCCACCCGCCACGGCGACTCGTCGTGCGGCAGCAGCGCGGCCAGCCGCGCCGCCGCCTGGCGCGGCGTGATCATCCGCGCGGCCGTCCCCGCCCGAGCCCTTCCAGGATCGCGATGATCACCAGGACGCAGGCCGCCTGCACGAGCACCAGCGCCGCCTCGCGCTGCGTGGCCTGCTTGAGCTGCAGCGCGGAGAGCCCGAGCGTGCCGGCGATGAAGTAGATGAGGAAGACGGACTGCGCCTTCGTCAGCCCCAGCGCCTCGAAGCGATGGTGGATGTGGTCCTTCCCGGTGTAGGCGAGCCACTCACGCACCGAATGCACCTTCCCGGTCACCACACGCACCACGCCGACGAATGCAATATCGAAAAGCGGCACGGCCAGGATCAACACCGGCGTGAGCAGGGCAACCAGCGGATCGTCTTCGGCCCATTCTCCCATGACGGCCAAGCCGGCCAGCATGAAGCCGATCAGGCTGGCCCCGGAATCGCCGAGGAAGATGCGGGCGCCGCCGGGCCGCAGGTTGTAGGGCAGGAAGCCGAGGCAGGCGCCGACCAGCGGCGCCGCGAGGAAGAAGAGGTACGGCTGGCTCGTCTGCAGCGCCGTCACAGCGAAGAAGAGGCCGGCGATCACGCCGAGGCCGGCGGCGAGGCCGTCCATGCCGTCGAGGAACTGCACGGCGTTCGTCACCGTGAGGAACCATAGCAGCGTGAGCAGCACGTTGAGCGTGAAGGCCGCCGGGAACCACACGGGGATCACGTTCAGCACGACGCCGTACGCCATGGCGGCGGCCACGCCGGCCACCTGCCCGGCCAGCTTCACGGGGGCCGGTAGATCACGCAGGTCGTCGAGCAGGCCGAGGCCGACCACGATGGCGGCGCCGACGGCCACGCCCTTGAGCCCGCGTGAGAAGTTGAAGTTCACCAGCACGGTGACGGCGATCGCCCCGTACACGGCGGCGCCGCCGAGCAGGGGGGTCGGCACCACGTGCACCTTGCGCGCCGAGGGGGTGTCGAGCGCGCCGAGCGCGAAGGCGATCCGCCGCACGATCGGCACCGCGAAGAACGCCACCGCCCACGCCTGCGCGGCCAGGTAGGCCCAGCCCAGACCACTGCTGGCGAACCAGGCGCGCACGACGGGCAGGAAGAGCAGCGTGACGATGGCCGCCCGCACCACGCCGCGCAGCGCGGCGGCGACGCCGAGCGGCCGCGCCATGCCCTGCTCTGCCGTCACGCTCACGCCAGCGCCTCGCGGAGCGCGGCTGCCACCATGTCCACCTCGGCGTCGGCAAGCGTCGGATAGCAGGGGATCGACAGCGTGCGGCGCCACGCGCGCTCCGCCTCGGGGAAGCCCTCGAGCCCGAGCGCGCGGTGGGCCGGGCGGAACACCGGCCGCCGTGCCGCCACGCCCCGCGCCTGCAGCGCCGCCTGCACCTCGTCGGGCGGGCGCTCGATCTCCACGACGAAGCGGTGGTAGACGTGGCGCGGCCCCGCGTCTGCCGGCAGCGCGCACGGCGCGCCCGCCAGCCG
>JBKPRI010000176.1:0-3218 GCA_046734515.1 Candidatus Methylomirabilota bacterium
GGCACGTTGACGACGATCACGCCGAGCTCGGTGGCGGCCGGCACGTCGATGACGTCGTAGCCGACGCCGGTGCGCGTGACGACCTTGAGGCCTTCGAGCGCGCTCATCACGGTGCGGGTGATGGGCGCGAAGGCGATGACGAGCGCGTCGGCGTCGCGCGTCTTCGCGATCACCTCGTCCTCGCTGGCGAGTGGCGGCAGCACGGTCATGCGGGCGGGCACGCGGTCGAGCGCGGTCTGGCAGTCGCCGAAATCGCCGCTGCGGCGGCCGGGAATGACGTAGACGTGCGGGGTCCGGGTGGTCATGGGGCCCGAGTGTACACGGGCCTCTGTGCTACGATCAGCCCGTTCACGAGGGAGACTCCCATGTCGGTGCTCGTGCTCGGCGCGACGGGATTCATCGGGCCCCGCCTCATCCGCAAGCTCGTCGCGCGCGGCGAATCCGTGGTGGGCATGGACCTCAACCCCCACGCCATCCCCTTCGACGGCGCGCCGGTCGGCTGTCCCGTCGTGCGCGGCGACATCACGCAGTTCGAGGACGTGATGCGCCTCATCCTCGAGGTGAAGCCCGAGCGCGTCATCAACCTGGCCTACGGCCTCGGCGCCGGCGAGGGCAATCCCCACCAGGTCATGCGCCTGGACATCCTCGGCATGGACAACTGCTTCGAGGCCTGCCGGCTGGCCGGCGGCGTCAAGCGCGTCGTGTACGCCAGCTCCATCGCGGTGAGCGGCCAGCAGAGCCACTTCGGCGACCGGCCGGCCACCGAGGACGATCCCGTCCACGGCACCAGCCAGTACGCGATGCACAAGATCTTCAACGAGTTCCAGGCGAAGAAGTACATCAAGAACTACGGCATGTCGATCGTGGGCGTGCGTCCCGCCAACGTGACCGGGCCCGACAAGGTGCGTGGCTCGGTGGACCACGTGCAGATCATGACGGACGCGGCCCGCGGCCGGCCCGTGCACCTGCCCAAGAAGGGACTCATGCGGCTGCTGGTCCACGTGGAGGACATGGCGGAGATCTTCGCGCGCGTCCTGCTGGCCGAGGCGCCGCGCCACGCGCTCTACAACTCCGGCGGCATCCCGGTCAGTCTCGGCGAGCTCGCCGACATCGTGCGCGGCTTCCTGCCGGACGCGAAGATCACCTTCGCCGAGGAGGGCGGCCGCGAGGACTCCGGCAACTACCTGGTGGACTGGAGCCGGCTGGCCAAGGAGTTCGGCATCGAATATCCCGGACTGCACACTCGCGTGCTCGAGGTCATCAACGACGTACGTCGATCGGAGGGACTCCATGCTCTATAAGCGGATCTCGGCGGACTGCCACCTCGACATGATCTGGCTGCCGCCCGACCTGTTCACGGCCAACGCGCCGGCGGCGCAGAAGGACAAGATGCCGTACGTCGCCGACTCGCCGGAAGGCCCGCGCTGGGTGGCGCGCAACGGCGCCACCTTCGGCTACGTGGGCGGCGTGGGCTCGGCGGGCAGCAAGTACGTGCCCGGCAAGCAGCTGCGCGTGGACGTCATGGCCTCCACGGGGCTCTACGAGGATGGCCTCAAGGGCATCCGCCGGCCGGGCGATCCGCATCTGCGCGCCAAGGAGATGGACCGGGACGGCGTCGACGCCGAGGTGATCTACGGCGTGCTGGCCGCCGCCGCCAAGCTCGAGGACCACGAGGCGTCGGTCACCATGCTGCAGATCTACAACACGTGGATGGCCGACTTCCTCAAGCACTATCCCGAGCGGCAGATCGGCCTGGCCTGCCTGCCCTTCGGCGACATCCCCGCCGCCATCGAGGAAGTCCACCGCGTGGCCAAGCTCGGCTTCCGCGGTATCGAGCTGTCCTGCTCCTGGAACATGGAGCCCATGTGGCACCCGCAGTGGGAGCCGCTCTGGCAGGCCATCGACGAGGTGAACCTGCCGCTGCACTTCCACACCTTCCCGTCGGTGTCGCCGAAGCTGCGCGAGCAGTACACCGGCCTCACGCAGCGGGCGCTCATGTACTCGGGGCTCTGCCTGTTCCAGCTGGCCCTCGCCAACATCCTCACCGCGCTCATGGGGCGCGCGGTCTTCGAGCGCTACCCGCGCCTGCGCGTGGTGTTCGGCGAGTCCGGCATCGGCTGGATCCCCTACGTGCTCGACCGCATGGACTTCGAGTACGAGGACCAGTACAAGGACCTGCCGCTGAAGATGCTGCCGAGCCAGTACTGGCGGCGCCAGTGCAAGGCGACCTTCCAGTACGACCGCATCGGCACCAAGCTCATCGATGAGATGGGCGCGGAGACGCTGATGTGGGGGTCGGACTACCCGCACCCTGACGGCATCTGGCCGGAGTCCGAGAAGTACATCAGCGAGCAGTTCAAGGAGCTGTCGCCGGAGGTCACGCGCATGATCACGTGTGACAACGCGGCGAAGTTCTACGGCCTGACGCGCTGACGGGCGACGCGCCGGCGTGGCGCGGATCGATCTCGTCGGAGTTGGCAAGACGCTGAACGACGCGCTGCCGGGCAGCCGGCAGCGCGCCACGTTCGCCATCGAGGACCTCACCCTCCGCGTGCCCGACGGCCAGACCATGGTCGTGCTGGGGCCGAGCGGCTGCGGCAAGACCACGCTCCTGAAGATCATCGCCGGCCTCATCCCGCCCGACGCCGGCGTGGTGCGCTACGACGACGTGGACGTGGCCGAGGTCCGGCCCGGCGACCGGCGCATCGGCATGGTCTTCCAGAGCTACGCGCTCTACCCGCACATGACCTCGCGCACGAACGTGCTGTCGTACTTCCTGTTCCGCAAGAAGACCCCCGAGCTGAGCGCGCTCGAGCGGGAGAAGTACCAGCGCACGAGCGAGCTGATGGGCGTCGAGCTCGCCTACCTGCTCGATCGAAAGCCCACCACGCTCTCCGGCGGCGAAAAGCAACGCGTCGCCCTCGGCCGCTGCATCACGCGGGATGCGCGCGTGTTCCTGGTCGACGAGCCCTTCGCCAACCTGGACCAGGCGCTGCGCGAGAAATACCGCGTCAATCTCAAGATCTTGCTGAAGCAGTTCGACATCACCACCGTGTACGTCACGCACGACCATCACGAGGCGCTGATCCTGGCCGACCTCATCGCCGTCATGGATCGCGGGCGCATCGAGCAGGTGGGCACACCGCAGCGGATTTACGAGGAGCCGCGCACGCTCTTCGTGGCCGGCTTCCTGAACGTGCACATGGGCGGCCCACCGA
>JBKPRI010000177.1:0-11570 GCA_046734515.1 Candidatus Methylomirabilota bacterium
GCACGCGCTGGTGGCGGCGGCGCCACCCGTCGCACCGGCGGACGGTGCCGGGCCCCCGGGGCCCACGCGCGTGGCGGGAGCGGCGGGCGGCTCTCCACTGCCTCGGTTCGCCTGGCCGACGGCCTGGCTCATCGCCTGGCCGATCGCGACGCCGGCGCCCAGCCCGGCCCCGGCGCCGGCGACCCCGCCCTCGTTGGCCGCGGCCACCGGGATCGACTGCGCGGTCTGGTACTGCGTGTAGCGGCCGAGGTCGCCGACGAGGCCCATGCCGATGCGCTCGTCGAGCCGCTTCTGCAGCTCGTCGGGCAGCGAGACGTTCTGGACCTGGAAGCCTTCCAGCGCCAGCCCGAGATCGGCGAACATCGGCCGCAGCCGATCGCCGACGGCGGCGCCCAGCTCGACCTGGTTGGCGGCCATGTCGAGGAACGGCACCTGGCTCTCGGCGAAGTGATCGGTGAGCACGGCCACGATCGTGTTGCGCAGCTGGCCCTCGAGATCGCCGACGGCATAGGTATCCCGCGTGCCGGAGATCTTCTGATGGAACACCTGCGGCGCGGCGATGCGGAAGGTGTAGATGCCGAAGGCGCGCAGGCGCACGGCGCCGAACTCGCGATCGCGGATGGTGATCGGGTTCGACGTTCCCCACTTCTGGTTCAGCCGCAGGCGCAGCGAGAAGAAGTACACGTCGCTCTTGAACGGGGACTCGAACATCTTGTCCCAGTTCGCGAGGTCCGTGAGGATCGGGATGTTCTGTGTCTTGATCGTGTGCTGGCCGGGGCCGAAGAGATCGGCGGCCTTGCCCTGATGCACGAACAGCGCGGCCTGCGTGTCGCGCACGGTGAGCTGCGCGCCCTGCTGGATCTCCATGTCGCGCATCGGGAAGCGCCAGGCGAGGACCTCGTCGCTGTCCTCGGTCCACTGGATGATGTCGATGAACTGCTTCTTGATGAAATCAAGGAACCCCATGCCGGGCCTCCCGTGGTCGATTCGAGACCTGACGACCACCCTACTCGGCTGCCCGGAGGAGAGTCAAGGAACGGGGCCGACCGATTGACCGCCTCGCGCGGGCTGGGGTACATTCGCGCCCTATGAAAAAGCGCGCAGCGAAAGCGAAGGCTTCTCCCAAGGCCCGGCGCGCGGCCAAGCCGAGCGCCGCACGGTCCGCCGCCAAGACGACGCAAGCGCCCAGGACGTCCCGGGCGGCTTCCTACACGCCGCCTCCTCTCAAGGGCGACGGCTGGCCGCCGTTCCGCTACCCCGTCCGGTAAGCCTGCGCCGTCGGCTTCACCCGCTCCTGGTCCTGGTCCTGGCGCTCGTGACGGCTCCGGCCGTCGCGTTCGCCGAGGACCGTCCGCTGCGGGTCGTCACCTTCAACGTGCTGCACGGCGGCCCCTGGTCGGGGCTGACCGGGCGCGACGATCACCTGGAGGCGCGGCTCGGGCTCATCATCGCCCAGCTGCGCGCGCTCGATCCCGACGTGGTGGCGCTGCAGGAGTCCCCGGTGAGCCGCTGGCGCGGCGACGTCGCCGCCCGTCTGGCCGGCGCGCTGGGCCTCACCCATGTCCACGCGCGCGCCACCGACAACGTCTTCGGCTGGCGGCCCCTCGGCCGCCTGGTGATGGGCGCGCTCGGGTTCGTCGAGGGCCCGGCGATCCTCAGCCGGTTTCCGATCGTGAGCAGCACGGTCCACCAGCTGCCGCACTGCGTGCACCGGCTCGACCCGCGGGTGGCCCTCCGCGCCGATCTCGACACGCCGGCCGGCCTGCTGCGCGTGTACTCGACGCACACCTCGCGCGACGATTGCCAGACGCAGCGCCTGGGCGAGCTGGCCCTGGCCGAGCGCGGCCCGCTGCCGGCCCTGGTCCTGGGCGATCTCAACACCGGGGAGGGCGCGACGGCGCTCGCCGAGCTGCGCGCCCGGGGCTTCGTCGACCTGTTCCGCGAGGCCAACCCCACCCTGCCCGGCGCCACCGCGCGGCAGGACGTGCTGGCGCCGGCGTCGACGGTCCGCCGCCGGATCGACTACGTGCTGCTGCTGCCGGGCTCGCGCGTGGCCGCGCACGCGGTGTCGAGCCGCGTGGTGCTGGACACGCCGGGCCGGCGCGACGACGGCGGGCCGCTCTGGCCCTCCGATCACTACGGGGTGCTGGCGGAGATCCGCCTCAGTCCGCTGCCGGCCCGGTGACGTTGTAGACGCTCACCGGCCGCGAGAACCCCTTCAGCGCGAGCTCGCCGACGGGCTCCGCGCACACCACGGCCTCCACGGCGCCAAACAGACGGCGTGAGATGAGGATCTGCCCCGGCCTGGCCTCGCCGCACAGGCGCGCGGCCAGGTTGGTGACGGTGCCGATGGCGCCGTAGTCCCAGCGCCCCTCGAAGCCGATGGCCCCGAGCGTCGCGTAGCCCTGCGCGATGCCGACACCGAAGTCGAGCTCCCAGCCGCGCTTGCGCCACTCGCGCGTGAGTGTCTCGACGCGCGTGCGCATGGCCAGCGCCATGCGGACGGCGCGCGCCGGCGCGTCGGGCACCGGCACCGGGTCGTTGAAGAAGATCATCATGCCGTCGCCCGTGAAGCGCTCCAGCGTGCCCTCGTGCTCGAGGATGAGCTGCCCCATGGCGGCGTGGAACTCCCGCAGCACGCCCATGAGCTCCTCCGGCTCGGCGCTCTCGGCAAAGGCCGTGAAGCCGCGCAGGTCGATGAACACCACGGTGATCTCGCGCCGGTGACTGGCCAGCGGATCCTGGCCGCCGCCGCTGACGATGGCCTCGGCCAGCGCCGGCGAGAAGAAGCGCTTGAGACGCGCCAGCCGCTCGAGCTGGGTGTCCTGCTCGTCCACGCGGCGCTCCAGGCTGCGGTTGAGGGCGGTGAGCTGGTCGTGCAGCGCCTTGATGCGCAGCAGCGAGCGCACGCGGGCCAGCAGCTCCGGCTGGTGGATCGGCTTGGTGAGGAAATCGTCGGCGCCGGCCTCGATGCCCTTCACGCGCTCCTGACCCGGGTCGAGCGCGGTCACCATCACCACCGGCAGCATCGCGGTGGCCGGGTTGTCGCGGATCTTGCGGCAGACCTCGTAGCCGCTCATGCCGGGCATCATCACGTCGAGGAGCACGAGATCGAGCGGCTCGCGCTCCATCAGCGCCAGGGCCTCGGGCCCGGCGGTGGCGGTGAGCACCGTGTAGCCGCGCGAGCCGAGCACGTCGGCCAGCAGCTTGACGTTGCTCGCCGTGTCGTCGACGACGAGCAGGCGGGCGGACGTGCTCACGCGTGACCGCCCGCCGCCCGGTCGAGGGTCTCGCGCACGGCGGCCAGGAAGGGCCGCACGCTGATCGGCTTGGACTGGTACCCGTCGAAGCCCGCGGCCAGGATCTTCTGGCGGTCGTGGGTCATGGCCGAGGCGGTGACGGCCAGAACCGGGATGTCGCGCGTCGCCGCGTCCGCGCGCAGGCGCCGCAAGGCCTCGATGCCGTCGATGCCCGGCAGGTGAATGTCCATCAGGATGAGGGCCGGACGCTCTCGCGCGACGAGGGCGAGGCCGTCCTCGGCGCTCTCCGCATCGGCCACGCGATAGCCCTGGTGCGTCAGCACGTCGCGCGCCAGCTTGCGATTCTTCTCGTTGTCCTCGATGAGCACGATCAGCTCGTTGGCCATCACGCCCCCGGAATCGTGAAGGTGAAGGTGGAGCCCTCGCCGGGCCGGCTCTTGAGCCAGATCCGGCCGCCGTGCAGCTCGACGAACTTTCGCGACAGGGCCAGGCCCAGGCCCGTGCCCTCGTGTTTCTTGGCGTAGTCGGTGCCGACCTGCCGGAACTCCTCGAACACGGCGGCGTGATCGTCGGAGGCGATGCCGATCCCGGTGTCGATGACGGAGACCTCCACGTGGCCGTCCACGCGCTCGGCGCGGACCTCGATGCTGCCGCCCTCCGGCGTGAACTTGACGGCGTTGGTCAGGAGATTCACGAGCACCTGCTTGATCTTGCGCTGGTCGCCGCGCACGCTGCCGAGAGCGTCGGGCAGCGTGGTGTCGAGCGTCAGGCCCTTGCGGGTGGCGCGCTCGCGGATCAGCACCAGCGCATTGTCGATGGCCGGCGCCAGCTCGAAGTCCTCGACGTCGAGGTCCATGCGGCCCGCCTCGATCTTGGCGAGGTCGAGGATGTCGTTGATGAGCGAGAGCAGGTGCCGGCCCGAGGCCAGGATGTCGTTGAGGTACTCCTCCTGCTTGTCATTGAGCTCGCCGAACATGCGCTCGAGCAGGACCTCCGAGAAGCCGATCACCGCGTTGAGCGGCGTGCGCAGCTCGTGCGACATGCTGGCCAGGAACTCGTCCTTGTGGCGGTTGGCCGACTCCAGCTCGCGGCTCTTGTCCTCGATCTCGCGGAACAGCCGCGCATTCTGGATGGCCAGCGCCGACTGGCTGCCGAACGTGCGCAGCAGCTCGACCACACGCGGCGGGAACTCGCCGGGCACTCGGCGGTTGACGACGAGGGCGCCGATCGCCTCGTCCTCACTGAACAGCGGCACGGCCAGCAGCGAGCGGTAGCCCGAGCGCAGCAGGAACTCGCGCACGGCGCTCTCATACGAGCCGACCGCGACGACGTCGGTGACCTGGACCGGCTCGCGCTCGGCGATGGCCCGGCCCACCGCGCCCTCCCCGTACCGGAGCGTGGCCCCGCGAAGCGCGGCCACGAACTCAGCAGGGAAGTTGTGCGTCGCCCGCAGATGGAAGGCCCGCGTGGTCTCGTCGTACTCGTAGATGGCGCCGCCGTCGGTCCCGGCCAGCTCGTTGGCGCGGGCGACGATCGTCTCCAGCACGCGGTCGAAGTCCAGCGTCGAGGAGATCGCGCGGCTGACCTCGCCCAGGGCCTGCAGCTCGCTGACCGAGCGCGTGAGGTCGGCCGTGCGCGCCTGCAGCTCCGTGAAGAGCCGCACGTTCTCGATGGCGATCACCGCCTGGTCGGCGAAGGTCTGCAGGAGCGCGATCTGCTCCGGGCTGAACGCCCGGACGAGGCGACGATGGAACGTGAGTGCCCCGACGAGTCGCCCCTCCTTCAACAACGGAACGGCCAGGGCCGTGCGCATGCCCTCGCGACGGTACGCCTCGGGTGGAGAAAATGACGGGTCGCCGAAGATGTCGACGGCGTGACTCACCCGTCCATCGAGACCGACCCGTCGCAGCGGCGTCTGCGGGCCCGGCGTGATCTCCACCTCGGTCAGGTAGCGCGCGAACTCCTCGGACACGTCCACCGTGGTGGCGAGCGAGAAGCGCTGACCGTCGAAGGTGAAGATCGCCCCGTTGTGTGCTTCTCCCAGACGGAGCGCGTTGGACAAGATCGTGTCGAACACCGGCTGGACGTCCGTCGGCGAGCTGGAGATGGCTCGCAAGATCTCCGCAGTGGCCGTCTGGCGCTCGAGCGTCTCGGCCAGGGCGGCATTCTTGGCCTCCAGCTCCTTGAACAGGCGCACGTTCTCGATGGCGATCACCGCCTGGTCGGCGAACGTCTGCAGGAGGTCGACCTCGTCGTTGCTGAACCCGCCCGGCAGCGCGCGGGTCACCGCGATCACGCCGATGGCGCGGTCGTGGCGAACCATCGGCATCAGCACCATGCTGCGATAGCCGCGCAGCGGCGCCGTGCGCCGGATGTTGTCCGTCACGATGGAGTCGGTCTCGGTGTCCTGGACCACGTACGGCCGGCGCGTGTCGATCGCATGCCAGGCCGGCCCGGCGTTGATCGCGGGCACGGGGAAGGTGGCGCGGACGGCGGCGTCGCCGTCCGGATTGCCGCTGGTCAGCGCGGCCAGATGCAGCTCGTCGTCCACCACGCGCAGGACCAGCGCCGTACGGCCCGCGAGCAAGCGCAGCGCGCTCCGCACGATGGCCTCGAACACCGGCTGCACGTCGGTCGGCGAGCTGGAGATCGACCGCAAGATCTCCGCGGTCGCCGTCTGCTGCTCGAGGCTCTCGCCCAGCGCGGCGTTCTTCGCCTCGAGCTCCTTGAACAGCCGCACGTTCTCGATGGCGATCACAGCCTGGTCGGCAAAGGTCTGGAGCAGCACGACCTGCTTGTCGGTGAACGGGCGAGGCTCGGCACGGCTGATCCGGATCACGCCGATCGCGTGGCCCTCACGCAAGAGCGGGACCGCGAGCATCGCGCGCACGTCGTGCGCCAGCGCCGTGGTGTCCGGGAAGTCCTCGAGGACGTCACGGATGTCCCCGATGTGCACCGTTCTCCGCTCGAGCAGCGCGCGCCCGACGGCGTTGCCACGAGTGATCGGACGTTCGCTCGGCATGGATTCCTGCCCGTGGGCCGCCACCAGCCGCAACCGCTCGCCCTCGACGCGCAGGACCTGGGCATCGCTGGCGTCACAGAGGCGAGCCGCGTTCGCGGCCACGGCGACCATCACCGGCCGCAGGTCGGTCGGCGAGCTGCTGATGACGCGCAGGATCTCGGCGGTCGCCGTCTGCTGCTCCAGCGATTCGGACAGCTCGCGGGTCCGGTCCTCCACCTTCTGCTCCAGCGTGGCGTACGACTCGCGCAGGCGGCCGGTCATCCGGTTGAACTCGTCGGCCAGGGCCTCCAGCTCGTCGCCGGTGCGCAGGGCAATCTGGTGGTCGAGCTCGCCGGCGCCGATCCGCGCGGCGCTCTCCTGCAGCTGCTGGATGGGCCGGGCCATCCGGCGCGCCAGCACGACGCTGACGACCACGGACAGCGCGATGCCGGCGAGGACCACGACCACCACGCGATACGCCGAGGCACGCACCGGCGCGAAGGCCTCGGCGACCGGCTGCTCGACGAAGACGATCCAGTCGAGCGAGGGGATCCGCGAGTGGGCCGTCAGCACCTCCACGCCCTTGAGGTCGCGCGCGACCGGCAGATCATCGTCCGCGCCCGGCGTGCGCGCGCCCTTGACCTGCGGCAGCTGGGCCAGGCTCGTCTTCTGCAGGACCAGGCTGATGTCGGGATGCGCAATGAGGTTGTCCTTGGCGTCGACGGCGAGCGCGAGGCCGGTCTTGCCGATCTTGATCTGGGAGACGACATCGAGGATGAACTTGAGGTTGACGTCGGCGGCCACCACGCCGCCGCCGGCCAGCGGCGCGGCGATGGTCATGTACGGCTCCGAGTCCTTGCGGAAGTACACGGGCCCGAACCAGGCGCGGCCCCCGCGCACCTCCCGAAACCGCGGCTCCTGCTTGAGGTCGAGCCCGCTGCGGCGCCGGTCCGGGATCAGGCGCGAGACGAACAGCTGCTCGCGGCCGGCGGCGTCGATGTAGGTCAGCTCGGTGATGGGCGGCGCCTGGCGCTGGAGGCGGAGGGCGTCGAGCTGGCGCGCGTCGAGCGCGGCGTCGGTGGTGAGCAACGGGGCGTGCGTCGTCCAGCCGAGCTGCCGCTCGATGTCGCGCACGAAGGCCTCGATGCGGGCGGCGGCGCCCAGCGCCTTCTCGCGCTGGAGCGCGACGAGCGCAGCCTGGTTCTCGGAATAGGACGCGCGGAGCTGGATGGCGCCGCCGGTCACCAGCGCGCCGGTGACCAGCGCCACGAGAACGACGAGATACCGCCGCGCGAGACTACCGCGTCGCATGATACGGGGATTCTACGCCAGCAGCCGGTCGAAGCCTTTCTCCAGACAGCGCGCGATCTCGTCGCGGCAGGCCCGGTAGGTGTCCTCGCCCTGGCCCACCGGGTCGCCGATGTCGCCGCTCTCGCCGGCCAGCTCGCGCAGCGTCAGCGTGGGCCGGGCGGCGCCGTCGGCCAGCGCCGCCACCAGGCGCTTCTGCTCCGCGGTCATCGTGACCACGACGTCCGCCCCGGCCAGCAGATCGCGATGGCTCTTGAGGTCAGTGGAGGTGATCGTGTCCTCGGCCAGCAGGATGCCGAGCTCCTTGAGCACGAGGCGCGCGTCGAGCGAGGCGTACATGCCGTCGCGCGCATACGGCGACACGCCGGCCGACCGCACGGTCACCTGCCCGGCGAGGCCGCGCTCCGCGAGCATCCGCTCGAGGAGCGCGTGCGCCATCACGCTGCGACAGGTATTGGCGTGGCAGACGAGGAGCACGCCCTTCACGGCTCGCCGTAGCCCCACTTCCAGGCGCGGATGCCCTGCCCGACGTCCTTCCACTCGCCGGCCGGCCGCTCGTTGAGCGTGCGACCGAACGCGGTGCCCCAGGGCGCCTTGGGATCCTTGCCCATCGTGTCGCTCCACTGCCTGGCGAGCTCCTCGGGCGTGAGCCGGCGGGTGCCTTCGATCCGGCGGATGGCCTGCGGCTGGGCCAGCAGCGTGTAACCGTAGCCGAAGGAATGGAAGACCTGGCCGTTAATGGCGGCCGCCTGGTCGCTGGACAGGAACACGACGAGCGGCGCGACGTTGTCGGGATCACGCTCGGTGCCGACGGCCTGCTCGCTCGGCCACTTGCCGGTCGTCTCGTACACCTCGCGGCCGCGCGGCGTCGAGTCAATCATGCGCGTGGCCCCGCTCGGCATGATGGAATTCGCCGTCACGCCGTACTTGGCCATCGCGTTGGCGGTGGACCACATGAGCCCGATGATCCCGTTCTTGGCCGCGGCATAGTTGGGCTGGCCGGGCGCGCCGAGCGCGGAGACCGACGACATCGCGATGATGCGGCCGGTCTTCTGCTCGCGCATGCGGATCGAGGCGGCGCGCGTCACGTTGAACGCGCCCTTGAGGTGGACGGCGAGGACCGCGTCCCACTCGGCCTCGCTCATGTTGAAGACCATGCGGTCGCGCAGGATGCCGGCCACGTGCACGACGATGTCGATGCGCCCCCAGGCGCGGGCCGCCTGCTCCACCATCTCGGTGCCCTGGGCGAAGTCGGCGACGTTGCCGTAATTCGCCTGCGCCTCGCCGCCCGCCGCCTTGATCTCGCGCACCACCACGTCGGCCGGGCTGCGGTCGCCGCCCTCGCCATCGAGCGTGGCGCCCAGATCGTTCACCACCACCTTGGCGCCGGCTTCCGCCAGCGCGATCGCGATGCCGCGTCCGATGCCGCGCCCGGCGCCGGTGACCAGCGCCGTCTTGCCGTCGAGCATGCCCATGCGAGCAGGCCTCCTTTGTCTAGTTTGCCTTCCCGGCAGTATCGGGCAGCGGCCGATAGTACGGCTGCCCGCCTCCCACCCAGCCCTGCAACATCTCGCGGAACTGCGGCCCCATCGGGTCGATGCCGCGCATCGGCATGGTGCCGCGCCGGATCGTGAAGTCGTGGGGCGCCAGCTCGCCCCCACGCATGAAGTGGCGCTCGGCCGCCGCCGTGCGTCCCTGCGCCCACAGCCACTGGCCCAGGCCGAACTCCGCGCGCGCCTGCTGATCCGCCTCGGTGGGCAGCGGCTGGTGACGCTTGACGTCCTCGGCACTGAGCGCCGGCTTCTCGCCGTTGACCCACGCGCGCAGCGCGCCGAGGTGACGGCCCGACTCCAGCCCCGTGATGTGCTTGAAGGTGTCGGCGCCGAACGCCACGTCGTTGGGCCGCACGATGCGCCCGCGCTCGTCGATCCAGAAGATGGTCGGCACGTTGACGACGTTGTAGAGATCGGCCAGCACGTGGCGCGTGTCGATCAGCGTCGGGTGCGCGGGCTGCGCCTTCTCGATCCACGGCCGGGCATCATCCGGCGTCTTGTCGAGCGCGACGGTGATGACCGTGAAGCCCTTGCCCTTGAGCTCCTCGTACAGCTCCTGCCAGACCGGCAGGTCGAGGCGGCACCCTCACCAGGAGGCCCAGGCCACCAGCAGGATCTTCTTGCCGCGGTGCTCGCCCAGCGTGTGCGCGCGCCCGGCGAGGTCGGGCAGCGCGAAGTCGGGCGCGTGCTGCGAGGCGAGCGCCTGGCTGCGCTCGCGCGCGGAGCTGCCGAGGAACGCCGCACGCTCGTCGGCGTCGATGACGACCGCGCGGTCCATGGCCTGCGCCAGGCCGGCCAGATCGATGGCGCCCTCGCTGCTGACGACAGCTCTTTCATCGGAGAGCGGGATGCACATGCTGTCGTTGCACAGCAGGCCGTCGTGAACCTCCCAGCCCAGGCCGTCCTTGACGCCGGCGGCGTCCAGCAGCACGCGATCGCCGCTGCGGCGCGCGCCGATCGGCACGGCCCGCTCGCCGTCGATGATCGTGAAGGTCTCCATGTTCACACCGCTCCTTCCGGGGCGCCGGCCTTCGCCGCCACCGCCAGGTCCTTCGACTGGTCGCGCAGGATCGTGGGGCTGATCACCATCTCCTCGATCACCGTGCGCGGCGGCAGGGTGACGCAGAGCATGATGGCGCGCGCCACGTCCTCGGGGAGCATCATCGTCGAGCGGGCGGCGGCGTCGGGGTTCAGCGGGCGCTTGTCGAGAATCGGGGTGTCCACCTCGGCCGGCATGATGATCGTGGCCCGGATGCCGTGGTTGCGCAGCGTGTTGTGGACGTGCTGCATGAGGTTACGGACGGCGGCCTTGGCGGCGCCGTAGGGCGCGCCGCCGATCAGCCCGGCCTTCAGCGCAGCCATCGATCCGACGGTGACGATGGTGCCGGACTTGCGCTCGATCATGCCGGGCAGCACGGCCTGCGTCAGAACGTAGACGGCGTTCACGTTGACGTTCATCACGCTGTCCCATTCCTTGCGCGAGACCCAGCGGACGGAGCGCGCGTGGCTCGAGTGCCCCGCGTTGTTGATCAGCACGTCGACGCGGCCGAAGCGCTCCAGCGTCCAGGCCGCGAACGCCGCCGCCGCATCCGGGTCTTCGAGATCCACCGCGCGCGCCGCGCACTTGCCGCCGCCCTTCTCGATCGTCTTCACGACGGCGTCCAGCGGCGCCTGCCGCCGTCCGCAGATCACCACCTGGGCGCCCTCGGCCGCCAGCATCCCCGCCGTCACCTCGCCGATGCCGGTCCCCGCGCCCGTCACGATCGCGACCTGTCCGTCGAGCGTCCCCATTCAACTGTCTCCCATTCTTTGCTCGGGCCCCGCAGTCACCGTGTTCGGTGAATGCTTCCCATTCTTTACTCAGGCTCGCCTCACCGCCGCGGCGGCGGTTCGGCTCGCCCTACCGCCACGCCCACACCGGCTGCTCGAAGTGATCCACGCGCGTGGCGCGGCCGTGCAGGACGACCTCGCGAAGCTGGTAGAGCACGGCGGCCGTCGGCGCGTGGATCAGCGTGCCGAGCAGCGGCATCTGGATCACGGGCCGCTCGCTCTCCGGGATCGTGACCAGGATCGGCACTTCCGGCCGGTCCAGGTCGTCCAGCGGCACCCGGTAGACACGCGCCACCTCGTCGGCGTTGAGCGTGGGCTCGGCGGCGCCCTCGCCCCACACCACCACCGGCGTGATGACGTAGCCCGAGCGCGTCGGATAGTCGTCCAGCCGTCCCAGCACCGCGCCGCCGTCCAGCACGACACCGAGCTCCTCGTGCAGCTCGCGCAGCGCAGCGGCCTCCGGGCTCTCGCCCGGCTCCAGCCGGCCGCCCGGCAGCGCCCACTGCCGCGCGTGGGCGCGCAGCGTGGCCGCGCGGCGCGTGAGCAAGAAGCACGCGCGCCCATCGTCGTCGGGCACCAGCACGATGGCCACCGCCGCCGGCCGTCGCTCCGCCGGGG
>JBKPRI010000178.1:0-4656 GCA_046734515.1 Candidatus Methylomirabilota bacterium
TACATGCGGCTGCGCCGTCTCATGCGGGGGCTCAACCTCCACTCCGTGTGCGAGGAAGCGCACTGCCCGAACATCGGCGAGTGCTGGGAAGACGCCACCGCGACGTTCATGATCCTCGGCGACGTCTGCACGCGGAACTGCGGCTACTGCGCGATCGCGCACGGCACGCCGGTCTGGGAAGACCGCGAGGAGCCCGCCCGCATCGGTCGCGCGGTGGCCGAGCTCGGCCTCGAATACGTCGTCATCACCTCGGTCAACCGCGACGACCTCGCCGACGGCGGCGCCGCGCACTGGGCGGCGACGATCCAGGCGGTGCACACCCACGCGCCGGCCTGCCGGGTCGAGGTGCTCATCCCCGACTTCCTCGGGCGCCGCGCATCGCTGGAGACCGTCATCGCGGCGGCGCCGGCCATCCTGAACCACAACACCGAGACGGTGCCGCGGCTCTACAAGCTGGCGCGCCACGGTGGCCGCTACGAGCGCACGCTCGAGCTGTTCCGCCACGCCGGCGCGCTGGCGCCGGAGCTGCCGCGGAAGTCCGGCATCATCCTCGGGCTCGGCGAGGAGCGCGAGGAGCTGGTGGCGACCATGCGCGATCTGGTCGGCGTCGGCGTGTCGATCCTCACGCTCGGCCAGTACCTGCGCCCGTCGCTGTCGCATCTGCCGGTGGCGCGCTACTACCACCCGGACGAGTTTGCCGAGCTGGCCGAGATCGGCCGGGGGCTGGGCTTCGCCCACGTGGAGTCCGGGCCGCTGGTGCGCTCGTCCTATCACGCCAAGCGGCAGGCCGACGATGCGGCCGAGGGGAAGGGGCGAAAGACCGCATGACCTACGTGCCGATGCTCATGGTCTTCGCCTTCGCGGCCGCGGTGGCCGCGGGGATGCTGATCGTGCCCGCCCTCATCGCCCCCCGGCGGATCACGCCGGTGAAGTCCTCGCCGTTCGAGTGCGGCAAGGATCCCATCGAGGTCTCGGAGGGACGGTTCGCGATCAAGTTCTCGACGATCGCGATCTTCTTCATCCTGATCGACATCGAGCTGCTGTTCGTGTGGCCGTGGGCCATGCTCTACCGCAAGCTCGGCTGGTTCGGCTTCGGCGAGATGCTCGTCTTCCTCGGCATCCTCATGTTCGGCTTCTTCTACATCTGGCGGAAAGGTGGGCTGGAATGGGAGTAGGCAGCTTCTTCACGTCCAAGCTCGATGAGGCCATCGGCTGGGCGCGGAAGTACTCCATCTTCCAGTACCCCTTCGTGACGGCCTGCTGCGGCATGGAGTACATGGCCACCGCGTGCTCGCACTACGACATCGATCGCTTCGGCGCCGGATTGCCGCGCTTCTCGCCGCGCCAGGCCGACGTCCTCTTCGTGGTCGGCACGATCTCCCACAAGATGGCACCCGTGCTCAAGCGCATCTACGACCAGATGACCGAGCCCAAGTGGGTGGTGGCCTTCGGCGTGTGCACCTGCACCGGCGGGTTCTACGACAACTACGCCACCGTGCAGGGCATCGACACCATCATCCCGGTCGACGTCTACATCCCCGGCTGCCCGCCGAGGCCCGAATCCGTGATCGACGGCCTCATGAAGCTCCAGGACCGCATCGCCACCCAGACGCAGAGGTACTGAGTGCAGGGAAGCCAGATCCTCCAGCGCCTGCGCGACCGCTTCGGCGGCGCTGTCGTCGACTCCCACGAGCACCGTGGCGACGCCACCCTGGTGGTGGAGCGGGCGGGGCTGATCGACACCCTGCGCTTCTGCCGCGACGAGACCAGCCTGGACTTCGACGTGCTCATGGACCTCACCGCCGTGGACTACTCGCGCTACCCCGGGCGCGAGGACGGGCCGCGCTTCGAGGTCGTCTATCACCTGTACTCGATCAGCCGCAACCACCGCGTGCGGGTGAAGGTGCGGGTCGACGAGGATGACGCCGCGGTGCCGACCGCCATCGATCTCTGGCCGATCGCCAACTGGTTCGAGCGCGAGGTGTGGGACATGTTCGGCGTACGCTTCACCGGCCACCCCGACCTGCGCCGGCTGCTCCTCTACGAGGAGTTCGTCGGCCACCCGCTGCGCAAGGACTACCCGATCAACCGCCGGCAGCCGCTGATCGGCCCGAACGTATGAGCCCGGAGCCCATTCGCCGCGACTTCATGCTGGGCGAGGGCACCGGCGCCGGCACCGGGGACCCCAATCTTCAGATCGGCGTGGGCCCGGCGCATCCGGCCATGCACGGCA
This sequence comes from Candidatus Methylomirabilota bacterium, assembly GCA_046734515.1. Lineage (GTDB taxonomy): Bacteria > Methylomirabilota > Methylomirabilia > Rokubacteriales > CSP1-6 > AR5. The sequence continues at coordinate 2,234 of JBKPRI010000178.1, forward strand.
TCATCCGCATCCAGACGGAGCTCGACGGCGAGTTCATCCGCAAGGCCGACGTCGAGATCGGCTATCTGCACCGCGCGTTCGAGAAGGACTGCGAGGTCGGCGGCTACAACAACGCCATCCCGTACACGGACCGGCTCAACTACGTCTCGCCGCTGATCAACAACTTCGCGTACGCCTCGGCCGTCGAGAAGCTGCTCGGTATCGAGGTGACGGAGCGCTGCCAGTTCATCCGCACGATCATGGCGGAGATCTCGCGGGTCTGCGATCACCTCACGTGCGTGGGCGCCTCGGCCATGGAGCTCGGCGCGTTCACGGTGTTCCTCTACATGATCAAAGCCCGCGAGTTCCTGTGGGAGCTGGTCGAGGACGTCACCGGCGCCCGGTTGACGATCTCGTACGGGCGCGTGGGCGGCGTGAAGGCGGACCTGCCGGACGGCTTTGCGGCCAAGCTGACGAGCGCCTTCAAGGAGACGCGCGAGGTGCTCGACGAGGTGCACCGGCTCCTCACCGGTAACCGGATCTTCATGGACCGCATGGTCGGCGTGGGCATCCTCTCGCGCGAGGAGACCATCGCCTACGCGATCACCGGGCCGCTGCTGCGGGCGGCCGGCGTCGGCTACGACGTCCGCCGGGCGCAGCCGCACTGGGCCTACGACCGCGTGCAGTGGGAGGTCGCCGTCCAGAAGGACGGCGACAACTATTCGCGCTATCTCGTGCGCATGGCCGAGATGGAGCAGTCGATGCGCATCGCCGAGCAGGCGCTCGCGATGCTGCCGGGCGGGCCCATCAACGTGGACTTCGAGGGGCGGCCCATCGACCCGGCGGCCTACGTCGACCAGGGCAAGCAGGGCAAGACCGAGGGCCTGCTGCTGGTGCCCATCACGCTGTCGCCGAACCTCCAGGGCCAGAACCGCGCGGCGTGGAACCGGGTGAACGTCCACGACAAGCAGGTGGTGCTGCCGCCCAAGGAGAACACGTACGGCTCGATCGAGGGCCTGATGAACCACTTCATGCTGATCATGGAGGGGTACGGCATCCGGCCGCCGATGGGTGAGGCGTACTTCGCCACCGAGGGCGCCAACGGCGAGCTCGGCTTCTACGTCGTGTCCGACGGCGGTGACCGCCCGTACCGCGTGCGCTGCCGGCCGCCGTGCCTGCCGCCGCTGGCCGCGCTGCACCGCATGATCGAGGGCGAGCAGATCGCCGACCTCATCCCCACCTTCGGCTCGGTGAACATGATCGGCGGCGAGCTGGACCGATGAGTACGACGCGCGCGATCGCGTTCTCGCCCGAACAGCTCGCCGAGGTGCGCCGGCTGCAGGGACTCTATCCGGACAAGCGCGGCGCGCTGCTGCCCGTGCTGCACATGGCCCAGGACACGTTCGGCTACGTCTCGCTGGAGGTCCAGGAGTACGTGGCCGGCCTGTTCGAGCTGGCGCCGTCGCACGTGCACGAGGTGGTGAGCTTCTACACGCTCTACTTCCAGCAGCCCAAGGGCCGCCACGTCGTGGCCGTCTGCCACAACCTGTCCTGCTACCTCGCGGGCTCGCGCGACATCCTGGCGCACGTCAAGCAGCGCCTCGGCGTCGACGTCGGCGAGACCACCGACGACGGCCGCGTCACCTTGCAGTCGGTGGAGTGCCTGTGCGCGTGCGAGGCGGCGCCCATGATGCAGGTGGACGACCGGTACGAGCTGAACCTCACGCCCGAGAAGGTCGACCGCATTCTCGAGGGGCTGCGCTGATGGCCGAGCTCGTGCTCATGCGCAACTTCGGGCGCGCGGACTCCCACACGCTGAGCGGCTACAAGGCGACCGGCGGTTACACCGCGTGGGAGAAGGCCCAGGGCATGGAGCCCGCGGCGATCCAGGAGGAAGTCAAGAAGTCCAACCTGCGCGGGCTCGGCGGCGCCGGCTTCCCCACCGGCATGAAGTGGTCGTTCGTGCCCAAGACGCACACCGGGCCCGTGTACCTGGTGATCAACGCCGACGAGGGCGAGCCCGGGACCTTCAAGGACCGCTATCTGCTCGAGCGTGATCCGCACGCCCTCATCGAGGGCATGCTGATCACCGCGCGCGCCATCCGCAGCGCCAAGGGCTTCGTGTACATCCGCGGCGAGTACGTCCAGCCGTGGCGCGTCTTCAGCGGCGCGGTGAAGGAGGCATACGACGCCGGGCTGCTGGGGACGGGATTCGACATCGTCGTGCATCGAGGCGCCGGCGCCTACATCTGCGGCGAAGAGACCGGCCTGCTGTCCTCGCTGGAGGGCAAGAAGGGCTGGCCCAAGATCAAGCCGCCGTTTCCGGCGATCAAGGGCGCCTTCGGCGCGCCGACGATCGTGAACAACGTGGAAACCATCGCGTGCGTGCCGCCCATCATCAACCGCGGGGCCGCGTGGTTCGCGGGGCTCGGGACCAAGACCGA
>JBKPRI010000179.1:0-4910 GCA_046734515.1 Candidatus Methylomirabilota bacterium
GCCACGGCCGGTGGAGGGGCGGGCGCGCGGCGCCGCCACGCGGGTGAGCAGCGTCTGGACGTCGTCAGTGGTGAGCCGGCCCCGATAATGATGATCGACCTCCGCGACCGGCGCGCTGCCGCAGGCGAAGGCGCAATCGAGCGCTTCCAGCGTGATGGCGTGGTCGCCCGTGCTCTCGCCCGCGCGAATGCCGAGCCGCCGCTCGCACGCCGCGAGGATCTCTCCACCCCCGCGGGTGAGACAGGCCAGCCCGGTGCACACGCGCACGAGCCGCCGCCCGGGCGCGCTCAGCCGGAACTCCGGATAGTGGCTGGCCACGCCCCACACCTCGCTCTGCGGCACGCGCAGGTGCGCCGCGACGGCCGCCAGCGAGGCCGGCGAGAGCCAGCGCTCGGCGTGCTGCGCGGCGTGGAGTGCCGGCAGCAGCCACGTCCGTTCGCGAGGAAACTGCGCCAGCGCGTCGGCGAGCGTCATTTCGCGAATGCTACCACGCGGGCCTCGGACGGCCCGCGCGCGGGCTCAGCGCTCCAGCGAGTCGAGGAACGCCTTCAGGGCCGGGCCCCACTTGGCCCACTCGGGGCCGCTGGCCGAGTGCCCGAACTCGGTGTCGATCTCGACGTACTTCGCGTCGACGCCCGCTCGCGCGAGGCCGTCCATCACGTCCGGCGCGATCCGCGGCGGGAAGAGCTTGTCGGTCCGCGAGAGCACGTAGAGCACGCGCGCGCGGATCTTGCCGAAGTCGCCGGTGGTGTCGAACGTCTGCAGCGCCTTGCGCAGCGTCACCATCGAGTTCGGATCGAACTCGCGCGCCCACGCCTCGGCCATCTCGCGCAGCCGCGCTTCCCGCGCGGACGCATCGGGGATGCGCACGGCCAGGATCTCGTTCTGACCGTAGTTGAGCAGCGTGGTGTAGCGCAGCGCCGCCATCGTCTTGGGAATGCCGCCCGTGTCGTAGTACCAGCCGCCGTTCCAGCCGGGATCCTTCGCGAAGCGGTCGATCATGGCCTGGGGCGACTCGGCCCCGGAGCGGTACTTCGGCGCCGTCACCACCGGCACGACGCCGTGCATGAACCCGGGATACGTCACCGCCCACTGAAAGGCCTGGAAGCCGCCGTACGACGGGCCCGCCACCGCGACCAGGTGGGTGACGTGCAGCGACTCGAGCATGAGCTTCTGCGCGCGCACGATGTCGCGCACGGTGATGTCGGGGAAGTCCGGGCCGTACGGCTTGCCCGTGGCGGGGTTGGTGGAGCGCGGCGCCGTCGAGCCGTAGGAGGAGCCCAGCATGTTCGACGACACGACGAAGTAGCGCGTGGTGTCGATGGCCTTGCCCGGGCCGATGAGGCCGTCCCACGAGCCCGGCGCCGCGTCGGCCGGGGTGTACTTGCCGGCCGCGTGTTGACTCGAGGTGAAGCCGTGTGTCACGAGGATGGCGTTGCGTCCGTCAGGCGCGAGCCGCCCGTAGGTCTCGTACGCCAGCGTCATCTCGGGCAGCACGCGCCCGCTGTCGAGCTTGAAGCCGTACGCGGTGAAGGTGTGCTTGACCACGTTGTTGAGCGGGCCGGTGTCGCCCGGCACGGCGGCGGCGCCGTTGCCGGCGGGCGCGACGGTGGTGCAGGCGGCGAGGGTGAGTGTGGGCGCGAGAAGCAGGGCGAGCGTCCGAAGCATGGCGGACCTCCTGTGGGCCGGTAGGCTACCCTAGACCCGTCCGATGTGAAGGGCGATCGTGCCGAGCGCGAAGCGCCGATATCGCACGTCGCGCAGCCCGGCGGCCGTCATCAGCCGCGCGAGCGCCGGCGGGGTGACGAAGCGCTCGACCGACTGCGGCAGGTAGGTGTAGGCGGCGCGATCGCGCGCCACGGCGGCGCCGATGAGCGGCACCAGACGGTTGAAGTAGAGCCCGAAGAGCGCGTCCCAGCCCGGCACGCCCGGCCGCGTGATCTCGAGCGCGGCGACCAGTCCGCCCGGCGCCGTCACGCGCCGCATCTCGGCGAGGCCGGCCGGCAGGTCGGCGAGATTGCGAAGCAGGAAGGCCGAGGTCACGCAGGCGAACGTCTGGTCGGCGAAGGGCAGGGCCAGCGCGTCGGCGGCCAGCAGGGGCACCCGCCGCTCGCCGCGCGCCGCCAGCTTGATCTTGGCCGCCCGCAGCATGGCTTCCGCGAAGTCGGCACCGATCACCGTACGCCGGGGCGCGGCCGCGCGCACGGCCAGCGCGAGATCGGCCGTGCCGGTGGCGAGATCGAGCGCCGGTCCATCGGGGGCGCCGGCGACGGCGGCCGCGGTGAGCCGGCGCCACGCATGGTGACGCCCGCCCGTCATCACCGAGTTCATGAGGTCGTAGCGCCCGGCGATGCGCGTGAACATCGCGCGCACGGACTCGGCCTTGCTCGAGGGCGTCGAGCTCACCGGCGCCAGAGGCCGCCGACCACGGCCACCAGCACGATCACGGCGATGTAGCCGTTGACGTTGAAGAACGCCATGTTCAGGCGCGAGAGATCGCCGGGCCGCACGAGTGAGTGCTCGTAGATCAGCAGCCCCACCACCGCCACCCAGCCCAGCCAGTAGACGACGCCGAGCCCCATCATCAGCCCCAGCGCGGCGAGCGCGAGCGCCGTCACGGCGTGATTCACGCGGGCCAGGGCCAGCGCGGCCGGGATGCCGAACCGGGCGGGGACGGAGTGGAGCCGCTGCGCGCGGTCGATCTCGACGTCCTGGCACGCGTAGATGATGTCGAAGCCGGCGATCCACACCGTGAGCGCCAGCCACAGCACCAGCGCGGGCGGCTCGAAGCGTCCGCGCACGGCGAGCCAGCCGCCGGCCGCCGCGATCCCGTCGGTGAAGCCGAGGATCCAGTGGGAGGCCCACGTGAAGCGCTTGGTGTACGAGTAGCCGACCAGGAATACCAGCGCGAGCGGAGCCAGCGCCAGGCACAGCGCGTTCAGCAGCCCGGCGGCCACGAACATCAGCACAGCGCCGGCGGCGGCGAGCACGCGCAGCTCGGTGACGCTCAGCGTGCCGCGCGGCAGATGGCGCCCGGCCGTGCGCGGGTTGCGCGCGTCGATCCAGCGATCGACCACGCGGTTGGTGGCCATCGCGCACGTGCGCGCGCCCACCATGGCGGCGGTCACCCAGAGCACGGTCCAGGCGCCCGGCCAGCCCCCGGCGGCCAGCACCATGGCGATGTAGGCGAAGGGCAGGGCGAAGACCGTGTGCTCGAACTTGATTGCATCGAGCAGGCGCCGCAGCTTGCTCAGAGCCCGTAGTCCTTCCAGCGCCGCGTGACACGCTCGCGGATCTCGTCGCTCATGCGGATCTCGTCGGGCCAGGCCTGGGTGACGTCGTCGAGCGGGCCCTTCTCCGTGGCGTCCACGCCCAGCTTGCCGCCGTAGCGGTGGCGGAGCGCAGCGTGATCGAGGTCGTCCATCGGTCCCTCGAGGATCACGAGATCGCGCCGGGGATCGATGTTGCCGGTCGCCCGCCAGGCGACCTCCGAGAGATCGTGCACGTTGACGTGCTCGCTCACCACGACGATGGTCTTGGCCAGCATCATGAGCCCCATACCCCACAGCGCCTGCATCACCTTGCGGGCGTGGCCGGGATACCGCTTGCGGATGGAGACGATGACGAGGTTGTGGAACACGCCCTCGGCCGGCATGTTCACGTCCACGATCTCCGGGAGCATCAGCCGCATGATCGGCAGGAAGATGCGCTCGGTGGCCTTGCCGAGCCAGTAGTCCTCCTGGGGCGGCCGCCCGACGATCGTGGTCGGGTAGATCGGCCGGGCGCGGCGCGTGACCGCCGTCAGATGGAAGACCGGATAATCGCGCGCCAGCGAGTAGTAGCCGGTGTGGTCGCCGAACGGCCCTTCCAGCCGCGCCTCGCGCGGATCGACCCAGCCCTCCAGTACGATCTCCGCCTGCGCCGGGACGAGCAGGTCGTTCGTGCGGCATTGCACCATCTCGACCCCGCTGCCGCGCAGCCACCCGGCGAAGACGATCTCGTCGAGGCCCGGCGGCAGCGGCGCGGAGGCGGCGTAGATCACCGCGGGATCGCCGCCGAGGGCGATGGCGACCGGCATCCGCTCGGTCGCGCGATGCTGGTGCTCGGCGCCGCCCTTGTGCGTCTGCCAGTGCATGCCCAGCGTGCGGTCGTCGAACACCTGCAGGCGATACATCCCGACGTTGCGCGCGCCGGTCGCCGGATCGCGCGTGAAGACCGCGGGCAGCGTGATGTAGCGCCCGCCGTCACCGGGCCAGCACGTGAGGATCGGCAGCCCGGCCAGCGACGGCCGCTCGGTCTCGACGACTTCCTGGCAGGGCGCCTGGCTCACCGTGCGCGGCGCCGCGCGCGCGACGTCGATCAGCGTGCCGAGCTTGCGCAGTTTGTCGACGAAGCCGCCCGGGATGCGGGCGTCGACCAGCTTGGCCACCCGCTCGCCCAGCTCGTCCAGCCGCTCGACGCCCAGCGCCAGCGCCATCCGATCGGAGGCGCCGAAGGCGTTGACCAGCACGGGGACGTCGAAGCCGGCCACGCGCTCGAACAGCAGCGCGACGTTGCCGGCGGCGTCGGTCTTGGACACACGATCGACGATCTCGGTGATCTCGAGGTCGCGCGAGACCTCGGCGGTCACACGGCGCAGGCGGCCGCGCTGCTCGAGGCGCGCGACGAAGTCGCGCAGGTCGGTGAACGCCACGCCGCTATTCCTGGAAGAGCACGAGCGTGGAGACGCTGTCGGGCCGCATGCGCGCGGCCATTATTGCACAGCGACGCGAGGTCAGGCGGAGGCGGCCAGGTCGGGGCGCTCGAGCCACTCCAGGATGCGTGACCACTCGACGGGCTTTGTAAATACGACCTCAGCGCCCGCCTGGCGTGCACGTGTCAGGTACGGTTCACCATATCCTGTCACTACC
>JBKPRI010000180.1:0-5330 GCA_046734515.1 Candidatus Methylomirabilota bacterium
CCCCCCGGCCGGCCTCCGCCGCCCCCGCCGCCGCCCGTGCGTGGCGCCTGCGGGTTCGAGATCTCGACCGTAATACGCCGGCCATCCAGCTCGCGGCCGTTGAGCTGGGAGATCGCGTTCTGGGCACCTTCCGCGGAGTCCATCTCGACGAAGCCGAAGCCTCGTGACTGCCCCGAGAACCGGTCGGTGATGACGGTCGCCGAGAGCACGTTCCCGCTCTGCGCGAAGAACTCCCTCAGGCCATCGCTGGTAGTGGAGTACGACAGACCGCCGACATAGAGCTTGGACGCCATGGGAACCCCCGATCTAGGTCCGGCCTTCGAGGCGGACAATCCGAGTGTACACGCGCTCTTCGAACGCGCAAGTGAACCGCGGCCCGGTCTGCGTTACTCGGTGAAGCGCGGCAGCGCCGACACTTCGGTGGAATCGATCTCGGCGCCGGTCGGCAGCCCGGGACCGCCGGCGTCGGTGAACAGCGGACCGGCAACGGCGCTCCAGGGGGCGGGCGACTCCACGGCCGGCGGGGCCGCGAGCTCGAGCGCGGCCACGCCGAGCCCGATCGCCATCAGGAATACCGTCAACCAGCGGGTGAACATCGCGATCGCCTAGCTCCGCGCCTCGCCGGCCAGCGCGGCGCCCTTCTCGAGCAGCTCCTCGACCGTCACCGGCTTGGTCAGCACGCGAAAGCCGGCCAGCTCCAGGGCGACCCGGTTCTCCAGCGGCATCTCCGGAGTGACGGCCACCACCACGGGCACGCCCGGCGCCACTCGCTCGAACAGCGTCACGTGCTCGCGCACGCTCAGCCGCAGCGCGGCGGCGTCGACCACGATGAGCGAGACGGGCACCGTCAGCAGGAGGCGCACGCCCTCGCACAGATTCTCGGCCAGCGCGACGCCGACGTCGTGGCCCAGGCAGGCCAGCCCAAGCAGCTCGCGCGTCGCACGGTCCTGATCGATCACCATCACACGATTCATTACGTCTCCTCGCAGCATTGGGATGTGGGTCCTCGCGGAACCGGTTCGGAGGGAGCAACGACGATGCCAGACGCGGCGCGGCGCAAGTGCGTGAATTCACGGCCACGGCCGCGGCGACAGCGTCGCGGGCTCGGGCAAAACGCCCGGGCGTCAGCGTCAGTTCGTCGCGTCGGGCCTCAGGAAAATTCGGGCGGCGTGATCTGGTAGCCGAGGATCTTGCGGTACAGAGTCTTGGGATCGATGCCGAGCACGGACGCGGCCTTGCCGCGATGGCCGCCGACCTGGCGCAGCGTGGCCACGATCGCCTGGCGCTCGATGGCCTCGAGCGTGGGCGCGCCCGGCGCCGAGGTCGCCATCGGTGACGGTACGCCGCCGCCGGTCGGCGCGCCGTTGGCGATCTCCGGCGGCAGGTCGGAGGGCGTGATCTCATCGCCCTTGCAGAGGATGACGCCGCGCTCGATCACATGCAGCAGCTCGCGCACGTTGCCCGGCCACGCGTACGCTTCCAGCGCGGCCAGCGCCGCCGCGCTCAGCCGCTTGTGACCGTACGTCGTCTTGGTGTCCAGGAAGTGCTGGGCCAGCATCCCGACGTCCTCGCGCCGATCCCGCAGCGCCGGCAGCGTGACCGTGATCGTGTTGATGCGATAGAAGAGGTCCTCGCGGAACTGACCGCTCTTCATGGCGGTCGCGAGATCCCGGTTGGTCGCGGCCACCAGCCGGATGTCCACGCGCCGCGGCCGGGTGCCGCCCACGCGAAAGAACGTGCCGGTCTCCAGCACGCGCAGCAGCTTCACCTGGCTGTCGGGCTCCATGTCACCGATCTCGTCCAGCAGCAGCGTGCCGCCGTCGGCCAGCTCGATGAGGCCCGGCTTGGCGTTGACCGCGCCCGTGAAGGCGCCCTTCTCGTGGCCGAACAGCTCGCTCTCCAGCACCTCGCGCGGCAGCGCGCCGCAGTGGATCGGCACGAACGGCCGCTCGGCCCGCGTCGACCGCTCGTGCACGCTACGCGCGACGAGCTCCTTGCCGGTGCCGCTCTCGCCGAGCACCAGCACGGACGACTCGGTCGGCGCGACCCGGTCGACCATCCGCAGCACCTCGTGCATCTTGGCGCTGCGGGTGACGATGCCCCCGAAGGGCCCGGCGCCCGGCGCATGGGCGCGCAGCGCGAGGTTGTCGCGCAGGAGCTGGCCCTTCTCGGCCGCCTTGCGCACGAGCACCTCGAGCTCCTCGATCTTGGTGGGCTTGGTCAGGTAGTCATAGGCCCCGAGCTTCATGGCCTCGACGGCGGTGGCCACCTCCTGGAAGCCCGTCATCACGATGACCTGAGGATGCTCGGGGATGTCCTGCAGCTCGCGCAGCACCTCGATGCCTTCCTTCTTCGGCATCTTCATGTCGAGGACCACGACGTCGTAGGGATCCTCGCGCAACCGCGCCAGCGCGGCCTCGCCGTCGCCCACGCCCTCGGTCTCCAGCCCGCGCCGGCTGAGCTCGCGCACGATCAGGTCGCGCAGGTTGTTCTCGTCGTCGGCCACCAGCACCCGGATCTTCTTCATGCCGGCAGCACCACGCGAAAGATGCTCCCCTTGCCGACGTGCGTCTGCATCTCGATGCGCCCTCCGTGATCGGCGACGATGCCCTGCGCGATGGCCAGGCCGAGCCCGGTGCCCTGGCCCGGCGGTTTGGTCGTGAAGAAAGGATCCCAGATCCGTGCCGCGACTTCATCGGGAATTCCCGGTCCCTCGTCCTCGAACTCGATCTCGATCTCGCGCCGGCTGCGCCGCGTGCGGATGGTGAGGCGACCTTGGCCGTCCATGGCGTCGAGGGCGTTGGACCCCAGCCCCAGGCACACCTGGCGGAGCTGCCCCTCGTTCGCGATGATTTCCGGAATGGCCTCCTCGAGCTCGGTGACGAAGCTGCCTCGCGCGTACCGGTTCTGGTGCGTCAGCAGCTCGATGGTCTTGAGCACCACCGTGTTGACGTCGGTCGGCGTCCGCCGGCCGCCCGGCTCCCGCACGAACTGCAGCAGGCTCGAGGTGATCTCCTTGCAGCGATACGCCTCTTCCTCGATGAGGCCGAGGTAGTTCGGGAAATCGGCCAGCTCGGCGCGGCCGGCCAGCTCCCCTTCCTTGAGGCGCGACTGCAGCGACTCCGCGCAGCCGGCGATGGTGGCGAGCGGGTTGTTCAGCTCATGCGCGACGCCGGCGGCCAGCCGCCCGGCCGTCGTGAGCCGCTCGGTCAGCAGCATCTGGCGCTCCAGCTGCTTGGCCAGCGTGATGTCCTCCACCAGCAGCACGAGGTGCGCGGCCCCGTCCTCGCCCTCCGGCAGCGGCGCCGTGGTGAGGCGGAAGCGCTTGGTCTCGCCCGCCACCGCCCACTCCTCCTCGCAGCGCGCGACCTCGTGGGTGAACAGAGCCTGGCCGAGGAACGTCTCCACGGCGCAGACGCGGTCGGGCGCGACCACGCTGGTGAAGGGCTCGCGCGTGGCCGGGTCGCAGCCGAGCGTCCGCGAGCCCTCGCGGTTGGCGCGCACGATGCGCAGGGCCGGGTCGAGCACGAACACGCCGAGCGGCAGCGTCTCCAGCACGACTTCCACGAAACGCTTCTGGCGGTCCAGCTCGCGCGTGCGGTCGGCCACCATCACCTCGAGGCCCTCGTAGAGCCGGGCGTGGTCGATGGCGATCGCGGCCTGATCGGCCAGGGCCAGCAGCAGGTCCTCCTCGGCCGCGGTGAACTGATGGACATGACGGTGGAAGACCAGGATGGCGCCGATGGCGCGCTCGCCGAGGCGCAGCGGCGCCGCCATCAGCGCGCGCAGCCCGCTGGCCTGGGGCAGGTTGCGGTACTTCACGCGCGGGTCGTTCAGGACGTCGGCGCTCTGCCGCACGCGCAGGTCGCGCACGGCGCGGCCGGTGATGCCCTCGCCCTCGGCGATCCGGACCTGGGCCGCGAGGTTGTCGGGCAAATCGAGGCTGGCCAGCAGGCGCAGCTCCTTGTTGGCCTGGTCGAGGATCATGATCCCGCAGGAGGCGACGCCGAGGACCGTGCGCGCCTGCTCCATGATCACGCGGATCGTGCGCTGGGGATCGAGGCTGGCGGTGACGGCGCGCCCCGCCTCGAACAGCGCGCGCGTCTCCCGGGTGCGCTTGAGACTCTCCTCGAACAGCTTGGCGTTCTGCACGGCGATGCCGGCCTGCTCGGCGAACGCCTCCAGCACCCGCTGGTGGTGCGAGCTGAACGCGGCGGACCGCGTGGAGAACGCGGAGATGACGCCGAGCAGCGTGCCGGCGCCGCGCAGCGGCACGCACAGCATCGAGCGGATGCCCTCCTGCTCGTCCACGTCGCGGCGGGCCGAGCGGGCGTCCGTCCGCACGTCGTCCACGCGGATCGCCACCCCGGTCTGCGCGCACTGGCCGATGATGCCCTCGCCCACCGGCAGCGTCAGCGCGCGCCACTCCTCGCTCTTGAAGCCGTGGGCCGCGGCGTGCACCAGGCGGCTGTCCTCCAGCAGCCCGATGCCGCAGCCGGTGGAGCCGATCAGCGCGGTGACCGCGCGACTGATGCGGTCCAGCACCGAGGCCACGTCGAGGCGCGCGGTGATGAGCTGGCTCGTGGTGTAGAGCGCGGCCAGCTCCTCGGCGCGCCGGCGGCTCTCGTCGAGCAGGCGACGCTGCTCGATCGCCGAGGCCAGGGGCCGCGAGAGGTCGGCGGCGACCTCGACGTCGGCGTCGTCGAAGGCGGACAGCCGCCGCGCGGCGAGCGTGACCGCGCCGAACGCGCCGCCGCCGCTGACCAGCGGCACGAGCAGCACGGAGCGATACCCCTGCTCGGTGAGCAGCCGGCGGCTCTCCTCCGGCACGCCGGGCGAATCCAGATCGTCCACGCGCACGGGCGCGCCGAGCGCCACGACGCGCGCCAGCAGCGTGCCCTCGAGCGGTAGCCGCCCGTCGGCCGGCGTCACCAGCGAATCCGAGCCCGCCAGCACGGCGATCACCTCGAAGTCGGCGCGCTCGATGTCCACCAGCCGCACGGAGAGCGAGTCGAAGGCGACCATGCGCGCCAGCCCGGCGGCGAAGCGGCGGAAGACATCCTCGAGCGAGTCGCCGGAGACCAGCAGCCGCGTGATCTCGTTGAGGACGGTGATGCGCAGCGTGTGCTGCTGCAGCCGCCACACCTGTTCGATCGCGGCGCCGAGCTCCCGGCCGAAGCCGCCCGGCAGCGTCAGACGCCCGAGCGCGCGCGGTGGGCCGCTCAGCACGATCTCGCCGACCGGGCGACGGGGCGCACCCAGCACCGCGCGGCGCACGACGGGTTGGGCTTGCCCGCCGCGCTCGCGCGAGGCGTGCGGCTTCCGCGCGC
>JBKPRI010000181.1:0-6884 GCA_046734515.1 Candidatus Methylomirabilota bacterium
GCCCAGGGCCACGTCGACCGCCACGCCCTCGGCAGGGCGCTCGAGCGGCGACTGGGTGCCGCCACCGCCGGGTGTCTGCACGCTCACGACGTCGTCCGGCTTGAGCTGGAAGGTGATCTTCGAGGGCAGCTCGCGCGCCCCGGGCGTGTCCGGGTTGAGCACGTAGCGCGCCGGTCGGGCCGCCTCGCCCCCGAACAGACCCCACGGCGCGAAGCGCGCCTTGTCGGAGAGGATCGAGAAGCTCGGCGTGTGGCCGGGGAACGTGTAGTCGCGCCGCACGCCGAGGCCGCCGCGATGGCGGCCGCCGCCCTCGGAGTTCTCGATCAATTCGTAGCGCACGATCCGCACGGGATAGGCGCTCTCCGTCTCCTCGACGGGCGCGTTCTCCGTGTTCTGGAAGTGCGCCTGCACGGCGTCCATGCCGTCGGTGCTGAGCGTGGCGCCGTAGCCGCCGGCGATCGTCTCGTAGTACGTGAAGTATTCCCCGCTCGACGGGTTGACGCCACCGAAGGCGATGTTGCACACGCAGCCCTTGGTGCCCGCCACCACGCGGTCGGGCAGCGCCTCGGCCAGCGCGCGGAAGAGCAGATCGCAGAGCTGCATGGCGATCTCCCAGCCGGCCGCCACCGCCGCCGGGTGCTGGGCGCACACCACCGAGCCCGGCCGCGTGCGGATGTCGATCAGCCGGTAGAAGCCGTCGTTGACCGGAATATCAGGATCGATCAGGCACTTGAGCACGTACACGACGCCCGAGTACGTCTGCGACGACGTCGCGTTGGTGGGCGAGGGGCGCTGGTCGTCGCAGCCGGTGAGATCGACGGAGACGCGGCCCTTGTCGATCGTCACCGTCGCGGCCAGCTTCACCGGCTGGTCGGTGACGCCGTCGCCGTCCATCCGCATCTCGGCGCTGAAGCGCCCGTCGGGGAACTCGGCAAAGGCCGCCTGCGTTCGCCGCTCGGTGTAGCGCAGCAGCTCCTCGAGGTAGTGCGCGAGCGTGTCGGCGCCGTGCTGCGTGACGAGCTCGGCGATGCGCTGGGCGCCCAGCCGGTTGGCGGCCGTCTGCGCGCGGAAGTCGCCGGAGATCTCGCGCGTGCCGCGGAAGTTGGAGCGGATGAGCGCGAAGATGTCGGGGTCGATCTGCCCGCCCTTCACGAAGCGGATGGGCGGGATGACGAGCCCTTCCTGGTAGATCTCGCTGGAGACGCCGATGGAGCCCGGCGCGCCGCCGCCCACGTCCACGTGGTGCGCGATGTTGGCCACGTAGCCGAGCAGCGCGCCGTCGTGGAAGACCGGCGTGATGAGCGTGATGTCGTTGAGGTGCACGCCGCCCAGGTAGGGATCGTTGATCAGGATACCGTCGCCGGGCGCCAGCGTGTCGGCGCCGTAGGTCTTGATGGCGCGCGGCACGATGTGGGCCAGCGAGCCCAGATGAGACGGTTGCGCGAAGGCCTGGGCGATCGTCCGCAGTTTCGCATCGAAGAAGGCACACGAGAAGTCGCCGCGCGTCTTGATGTTGGTCGAATAGGCCGCGCGCCGCAGCGTGGCGCCCATCTCCTCGGTGATGGCCAGCAGCGCGTTGCGGATGACCTCGAAGCGGACGGGATCGATGTCGGCGGCGAGCGTGCGGGTCGGGGGCGTCATGCCGGGAGTGTAACCCGGTGTATAAGGAGACGACTGGAGGAAGACCCATGCTCGAGCGCGTGCTGTGGCCGAGAGGACGCCGGACCGTGACCGCGCGACCGGTGGCGCCGCGTTTGGAAACGCTGCAAGGCAAGACGGTGGGCCAGCTCTGGGACGATCTCTTCCGCGGCGACGAGATCTTTCCGATGCTCGAGTCCGCGCTGACCGCGCGCTTCCCGGGCGTGAAGTTCGTGAGCTATCGTACGTTCGGCTCCACGCACGGCGCGGAAGAAGCTGAAGTCCTCAAGATGCTCCCCGCCCGCATGAGCGAGCTGGGGGTGGATGCCGTCATCTCGGGGATGGCCTGCTGAGGCAGCTGCACGCCCGCCGTGTTGCGGGCAAGCGCGGCAGCCGAGGAGGCGGGTGTTCCCTCGGTCTCCCTCACGTGCGAGGGCTTCATCGGCCAGGCGGCGACGACGGCGACCGGCCTCGGCCTGCCGAGCCTCCCGGTCGCCATCGTGCCCGGCCACGTCGACGTGCAGACGGTGGAGGAGCTGCGCGCCAACGTGCTCGCGGTCACGGTCGAGGGCGTCGTGCAGGGCCTGACCTCGCCGCCGGAGAAGGCGAGCGACATCGAGGAGCCCGACCCGGGCGAGGTCGTCTTCGAGGGCACGTACGACGAGATCAACCGTTTCTACTACGAGAACGGCTGGAGCGACGGGCTGCCCATCGTGCCGCCTACGGCCGCGCGCGTGCAGGAGTTTCTGAAGCACGCCGGGCGTGATGCCGACGAGGAGCTGGGCGTGCTGCTGCCCGACAAGCGCAGCGCCACCATCCGCACGGTGGCCATCAACGGCGTGATGGCCGGCTGCCGGCCCGAGTACATGCCGGTGCTCGTCGCGCTGATCGAGGCGATGGCCGACCCGCGCTACGGCGTCGAGCACAGCGGCAACACACCGGGCGCGGAGACGCTCATCATCGTCAACGGGCCGGTCATCCGCCGGCTCGGCTTCAACTACCAGCAAGGCGCGCTCCGCGACGGCTTCCAGGCCAACACCGCGATCGGCCGCTTCTGGCGGCTGTACCTGCGCAACGTGGCCGGCTTCCTGCCGCACAAGACCGACAAGGGAACCTTCGGCAACACGTGGCGCGTGGTGCTGGCCGAGAACGAGGACGCGCTGCGGCAGATGGGCTGGACGACGATCGCGCAGGACGCCGGCATCACGCCCGGCGAGAGCGCGGTCACGATCTCGCGCTTCACCGGCGGCAGCGTGCTGGCCTCGGTCTTCGGCAACGCGCCCGAGCAGATGATCCCGTACCTCGCCGACGGCCTCACGCGGCTGGTGGCGTGGGAGGTCATCTTCACGGTGGGGATGTCGGTGGGCGCCCAGCGGCCGCTGCTCGTGCTCTCGCCGATCCTCGCGCAGACGCTGGCGCGCGGCGGGCTCAGCAAGCAGGACGTCCAGCGGCGGCTCTTCGAGCAGGCGCGGATCCCCGCGTGGAAGTTCGAGCGCTACATCGGCGAGTGGACCAATCTCGCGCCCGGCCGCCCGAGCCTGAAGGACCTGGTGCGCCGGGGGCGCGCGGCGCCGATCTTCGCCCAGTCGGACGATCCCGAGCGCCTCGTGCCGGTCGTCGAGAAGGCCGAGGACATCATGATCGCGGTGAGCGGCGATCCGCTGCGGACCAACGCGTACGTGTTCGCGCACAACGGGATCCTCGGCTTCCCCGTCACGAAGCGTCTGCCCGCCCGCTGAATGCGTCGCCCGCAGCGGCGTGGCGACGGCGGCCGGGCGTGCGGGCCCCGGGCGCGCCTGCACGGCTCGCCTGTCGCCGTAGGGAGCGCCGGGCGCGGCTCGCGCGACCCCCCAACCCCCCCAGGGGGTCCGCGGGTCGAGAAGTCGAATCCGGTGTGGCTCGCTCGCCGAGCCCGGCGCTCCCAACGGCGACGACGGCTCGCCGTGACGGCGCTTCCGGGGCCCACACGCCCGGCCGCCGTCGCCACGCCGCTGCGCGAGACACATTAGTGGACGGGCTTTGGGTTGTCATTCCGACGGGGCAGAGGGCGTCGGGGGAGTGGATCGACGATACGCTGCGGCGGCGCGCGGAGGAGGGTGGCCTGCTGGCGCGCACGCCGCTGGCCGGTAACTTTCCGCGGCAGCGGGTGGAGGTTGTTCGTGGGGGTGATCCGACTGAGGAGGTGAACGCGCTGTTCGAGGCGCGGGGGTGGACGGACGGGTTGCCGGTGATGCCGCCCACGCTTGCGCGGGTTGAGGGGATGTGTGCGGTTACGGCGCGCGCGGCTTCGGATGTGCTGGGGGAGGTCGAGCCGCTGCGGGGTGAGGCTAGCGTGGAGAAGATCGCGGCCAATGCGGTGATGGCGGGGTGTCGGCCGGAGCATTTTCCTGTGGTCCTGGCGGCGGTCGAGTGCGTGCTCGATCCGGCGTTCAACCTGCGCGGTGTGCAGACGACGGACGAGAACGTCGCGCCGCTGGTGATCGTGAGCGGGCCGCTCGCCGCGCGGCTCGGGATCAACGCGGGCTTCGGCGCGCTCGGCCCCGGCTGGCGGGCCAACGCGGCCATCGGCCGTGCGCTGCGGCTGGTGATGCAGAACCTGGGCGGCGGCTGGCCCGGCGCCGTCTCGCTCGCCGGGCTGGGCCAGCCCGGCCGCTACACGCTCTGCCTGGCCGAGCGCGACGACAGCCCCTGGCCGCCGCTGCGCGTCGAGCTCGGCTATCGCGCCGAGCAGAGCACGGTGACGGTGCTGCGCGCGGAGACCGCCATCAACGTGACGGGCGGGCTCGCGGAGGTCGCCAGTGTCATGGCCAGCGCGGCCTCGGCGTTCACCATGCTGTGGGAAGGCCGCGTGGCCGTCGTCGTGGCGCCGTTCGTGGCGCGCCGACTGGCCGCCGAGGGTGTGAGCAAGGACGACGTCAAGCGCCGGCTGCACGCCGAGGCGCGCGTGCCGGCGGCCGCGTGGAAGGCGTGGTGGCTGCGGGCGACGGCGCGCCAGTGGCCCGCGTGGATCGACGAGGCCGCCGGCACGCTGCCCGTGGTGAAGAGCCCGGACGACATCACCGTGGTGGTGGCCGGCGCTGACCTCGCCATCCCCCAGCTGGCGTATTTCCCGTCGTGGGGCTTCCCGCCGTGCCGCGTCACGCGCGAGATCACGCCGCCGATCGATCTGGTAGGATAGCGGCCCATCAACCCCTGGAGGCTCCGTATGCGACGTCTCTCCGTGCGTCTCGCTGCTGTCGCCCTCGTCGTCACTGCGGCGCTCGGCGCCTCGACCATGGCGCCGGCCCAGTCGAAGGTCACCGAGGTGCTCATCGGCTCTGTGCTGCCGCTCACCGGCAACTTCGCCAGCCTCGGCCAGCAGTACCTGTGGGCGGCGAAGACGGCGGAGGACATCGTCAACAACGACTACGCCGATCTGCCGGTGCCGCTGGGGCCGGGCAAGGGTTTTCCGGGCCTGGGCGGCGCGCCGATCCGGTTCATCGTGCGCGACGATCAGAGCCGCGGCGAGCAGGCGCGCACGATCACGGAGCAGCTCATCACCGTGGACAAGGTCCACTGGTTCAACGGCGAGGGCACCAGCGGCATCACCTCGCAGCTGCAGCCGGTGCTCGAGAGCGCGGGCATCCCGATGTCGTGCCATCCCTGCGCGTCGCCCACGCTGACGGAGAAGGGCCTGAAGTGGTTTTTCCGCACCGGCCCCAACGACAAGACCATGGTGGCCAGCGTGTTTTCATTCCTCAAGGAGTGGCCCGAGAAGGGCGGCCCCAAGGACCTGAAGACGATCGCGCTGTTCACGTGTGACAACCTCTTCTGCCAGGACAACCGCAAGGTGGCGACCGACCTGGCGCCCAAGTCGGGCTTCAAGATCGTGCTCGACCTGACGACGAAGACGGGCGCCACCACGCTCGCCTCCGAGGTCCAGCGGCTGCAGGGCGCCAACGCCGACGTGCTCTTCGCCGTGCAGTACCCGGCCGAGACGGTCGTGTTCGAGAACGACGCCAAGCGCGCGGGCTACATGCCGAAGGTGATCGCGACGAGCAACGGCGCCTACTCCGATCAGACGTGGCTGGAAGCGCAGAAGAAGACCAACGGCGCCGCCGGCTGGCTCGGGCGCGATCCGACAGCGATCGACCTGGTCCAGGACCGTCCGGCGTGGAAGAAGGTCAACGAGATCTACAAGAAGTACAGCAACGGCCAGAACATGGGCGAGCTGGCGATGCGCGAGATCACGGGCCTCTTGTGGATGGCCGACGTCATCAACCGCGCGAAGTCGGTCGAGCCCGCCGCGCTGCTGAAGGCGGCCAGCGAGACGAACATGCCGCCCTCGCAGCTGATCATCGACTACAAGGGCATCAAGTTCGAGAACGGCCAGAACGTGCTCGCCACCGGTGTGGTGACGCAGGTCGGCTGGGACGGCGAGAAGCACACGCTGTGGCCCTGGGACATCGCGTCCAAGGCCAACTTCAAGCCGATCTTCCCGAGCCCGAGCTGGCAGGAGCGCGAGAGCAAGCCGAAGCCGGCCAGCTGAGCGCCCTGGCTACTCGGTTCGACCTGGCCGCATGAGCGAGCTCGCCCAGGCCGTCGTCAACGGCTTGCAGATGGGCTTTCTCTACGCCCTCGTGGCCGTGGGCCTGACGATCATCTGGGGCCTCATGGAGATGATCAACTTCGCCCACGGCGAGTTCCTCATGCTCGGCATGTTCGGTGCGTGGTGGCTGAGCGCGGGGTTCCGGCTCGATCCGCTCCTGGCCATCGTCCCCATCGCGCTCGTGATGTACGCCTTCGGCGTGCTGGTGTACCGCCAGCTCATGCGCCGCGTGCAGGGGGGCGATCCGTTCACGCAGATCTTCGCCACCATCGGCCTGCTGTTCCTGCTCCAGAACGCGGTGGTGGCCGGCTTCACCAGCGACTACCGGTTCGTCAACGACACGTTCTTGCAGAAGCTGGGCGGCGCCAAGCTGCAGGCCTTCGGCATCATTTTCGCGGTGCCGCTGCTGCTGGCCGCCGGGCTCGCGCTGCTGCTCTTCCTGGCGCTCTACCTGCTCATCGAGCGCACGGAGTTCGGGCTGCCCTTGCAGGCCACCAGCGAAGACCGCGACGCTGCCCGGCTCGTGGGTATCCGCCCCCAGCGCATGTTCGCGGTCGCGTGGGGGCTCGGCGCCGCGCTCGTCGCCATCGCCGGCGCGATCCTCGTCAACTTCTTCTCCGTCTATCCGCAAGTGGGCCTGCAGTTCACCGTGCTGGCC
>JBKPRI010000182.1:0-4405 GCA_046734515.1 Candidatus Methylomirabilota bacterium
CCCAAGCGACAGCTCGTGCGTGATCGTGGCGGGCGTTTCCCTGAGCGCGCTGGACGGCGGGTTGGTCGGCGCGGACTGCGCGGAGAACGCCAGCCGCACGAGGCCGGCGATGACGGCGGCGTCGGCCGCCGTGGCGAGGCGGAGGGTTAGCCCTTGCTCTCGATCTTGGCCCACGTGTCGCGCAGACCGACGGTGCGGTTGAAGACGGGGCGCGCGGGCGTGTGATCGTGCCAGTCGGCCACGAAGTAGCCGGTGCGCTCGAACTGCACGCGCGTCTCCGGGGCCACGCCGGCCAGCGCGGGCTCCACCTTGGCGCCCGTCAGCACCTCGAGCGAGTTCGGGTTGAGCACGCTCAGGTAGTCGTCGGCGTCGTCGGGCTTGGGCACGGTGAAGAGCGTGTCGTAGAGGCGCACCTCGGCGTCCACGGCGTGCTGCGCGGACACCCAGTGGATGGTGCCCTTCACCTTCTTGCCCTTGCTGTCGCCGCCGCGGCTCTCGGGATCGTACGTGCAGCGCACCTCGATGACGTTGCCGGCCGCGTCCTTCTCGACGCCCGTGCACGTGACGATGTAGGCCGCGCGCAGCCGCACCTCGGCGCCGGGTGACATGCGGAAGTACTTGGGCGGCGGCGGATCGCGGAAGTCGTCCTGCTCGATGTAGACCACGCGCGAGAACGGCACCTTGCGCGTGCCGGCGGCGGGATCCTCCGGATTGTTGACGGCCTCGAACTCCTCCACCTGGCCCTCGGGATAGTTCTCGATGACGAGCTTCAGCGGGCGCAGCACGGCCAGGCGACGCTCGGCGCGCTTGTTCAGATCCTCGCGCAGGCAGTGCTCCAGGTAGGCGAGCTCGGCGACCATCGGCGACTTGGTCACGCCCACCCGCTCGGCGAAGTCGCGCACGGCCTCGGGCGTGTAGCCGCGGCGGCGCAGGCCGGCCAGCGTGGGCATGCGCGGGTCGTCCCAGCCGCGCACCTGACCGCTCTCCACGAGCTGCAGCAGCTTGCGCTTGCTGAGCACGGTGTGGCTCACGTTCAGGCGCGCGAACTCGATCTGCTGGGGGTGGAAGATGCCGAGGGCGTCGAGGAACCAGTCGTAGAGCGGGCGGTGATCCTCGTACTCGAGCGAGCACATGGAGTGCGTGACGCCTTCGATGGAATCCGACTGGCCGTGGGCCCAGTCGTACAGCGGGTAGATGCACCACGTGTCGCCCGTGCGCTGGTGCGTGGCCTTGCGAATGCGGTACATGACCGGGTCGCGCAGGTTGATGTTGGGCGAGGCCATGTCGATCTTCGCGCGCACCGTCTTGGCCCCGTCGTCGAACTCCCCCGCTCTCATGCGGCGCAGGAGGTCGAGGTTCTCCTCCACCGAACGATCGCGATGGGGCGACGGGCGGCCGGGCTGGGTCAGCGTGCCGCGGTACTCGCGGATCTGGTCGCCGGAGAGGTCATCCACGTACGCCTTGCCCGCACGGATGAGCTGCTCGGTCCACTGGTAGAGCTGCTCGAAGTAGTCGCTGGCGTGATAGAGGTGCTCGCCCCAGTCGAAGCCGAGCCAGCGGATGTCGCGCATGATCGCGTCGACGTATTCCTGGCTCTCCTTCGTGGGGTTGGTGTCGTCGAAGCGCAGGTTGCAGCGGCCGCCGAACTCGCGCGCCATCCCGAAGTCGATGCTGAGGGCCTTGGCGTGGCCGATGTGCAGGTAGCCGTTCGGCTCCGGCGGAAAGCGCGTGACGACCTTGCCCCCGAACCGGCCGCTGCGGTTGTGCTCGAGGATGATCTCGCGGATGAAGTTACTGGGCTTGCTCTCGTCGGTCATCCACGCAATCCTATCATCCCCAGAGGAGGTCTCCGTCATGCCCGTCGCGCTCGTCACCGGCTGCAGCAGCGGCATCGGCCTCGCCACCGCCCTTCATTTCGCCCGCGCGAAGTATGACGTCCGGGCCGGCGTGCGCACCCCGGACACGGCCACCGAGCTGCGCGAGGCGATCGAGCGCGAGCGGCTGCCGGCCACGATCGTGAAGCTCGACGTGGACGATCCGGAGTCCGTCCAGGCGGCGGTACGCGAGAGCGGCACCATCGACGTGCTGGTCAACAACGCGGGCATCGGCGGCGGCGGGCCCATCGAGGACGTGCCGCTCGACTTCGCTCAGAGCATGTTCCAGACGAACTACTTCGGCGTGATGCGGATGATCCAGGCCGTGCTGCCCTCCATGCGGCGCCGGCGGACGGGCGCTATCGTCAACATCTCCTCCATCGGCGGCCGGGTGGCCATTGCCGGCCACGGCCATTACTGCGCGGTGAAGCACGCGCTGGAGGCGGCCAGCGAGGCGCTCGCCCAGGAGGTGCAGGGCTTCGGCATCCGCGTGGCCATCGTGGAGCCCGGCGTGGTCGTCACGCCGATCTTCCAGAAGGCCAAGCGGTACAACGATCCCAACTCGCCCTACGCCGAGCACGTGCGGCGGCTGCTGCTCTTCTACCAGATGCAGATGAAGGTCGCCTCGCAGCCGGCCGACGCCGCCCGCGTCATCTTCGAGGCCGCCACCACCAAGACCCCGCGGCTGCGCTGGCTGGTGGGCGAGGACGCCAGGCGGCTCGACGCCGGGCGGCGGCGCATCACGGACGAGGAGCACATCGCCGGCGCGCGGCCCATGCCGGATGCGCAGTACGTCGAGGAGATGAAGGCCCGCTTCGGCTTCGACTGGCAGTGATGCGCTCCGGTCCCATCCGCGTGGCGGCCATCGAGGTCAGCCACTGGCACTCGCTGTGGGACGCCGCCTATCTGAAGATGCTCGCGGCCATGCCCGACGTGACGATCGTCGGCGTGCAGGATCCGAATCGTGACGTGGCGGCCAGCCGCGCCGCCGTGCTCGGCAATCCGCCGGTCTTCACCGACTACCGCCCGATGCTGGCCGAGACGCGCCCGGACTTCGTGGTGGCGCTGGGACAGCACCGGCGCATGGCCGAGACGGCGCATTACCTGCTCGACCACGGTCATCCGTTCATGATGGAGAAGCCCATGGGGCTCGACGGCGCCGAGGTCCAGGGCGTCGCCGACAAGGCCGCCGCCAGGCGGGCGTTCGCCGCGGTGCCCCTGCCCCAGCGCCACTCACCGTTCGTCGCGCGCGCGCAGCGCATGCTGGACGACGGCGCGTTCGGTCCGCTCTCCCACGTCTACCTGCGCTTGAACCGGCCGACCTCCGCGCGCTACCCGGCGTGGGACTCACCGTGGATGCTCGACCCCGCGCTCGCCGGCGGCGGCTGCCTGCGCAATCTCGGCGCGCACTGCTTCGACCTCTTCCTGCACCTCACCGGCGAGGACGCGCGCGTGACGGGCGCCCAGCTCAGCCGCCGCGTGCACGAGCAGCCCGTCGAGGACTACGCGAGCGTGCAGCTGCGCTCGGCCTCCGGCGTGCTCGGCACGATCGAGCTCGGCAACACCGTGCCCCACGACGGCTCGGACAGCGAGTTCAAGATTGCCGGGCGCGACGCGATCCTGATCCTCTATCACGACGACCGGATGCGGCTGATCACCGCGCGCGGCGAGGAGACGTTCGCGGCGGCGCCGCCCGAGCCGCTCTACTTCACCTGCGTGCGCGACATCCTCGATCGCTGGCGGCGCGGCGAGCCGCCGCTGGTGGGTGCCGGCGATCTGCTGCGGGTGGTGCGGCTGATCGACGAGGCCTACGCGCTGACCCGCGCCTGAAACTACGTGCGCTCGTGCGGAATGGGGCCCGCGTACTCCGCGCGCAGCGGCGCCCAGCGGTCGGCCCACACGCGGGCGAGCGTGCTCGTGAGCTGCGCCAGGTGCAGGCGGTCGTGAGCGACCCACGCGGCGAGGAGATCGAGCCCCGATAGCCGCCCGGCGCGCTGGGTCTCGACGGCGCGCGTGAGACGTTCGGGCGCGACACCGGCGAGCCACGCCACGCTGGCCGCGCGCCGCCGGCCGAGCTCGGCGAGCGTGGCCGGGCCGTCTTCGTCGAGATAGCCGCGCGTCGCCGCCCAGCCCTCGGGATCGATCGGCGTGAACGCCGTGCCGCCCTCGACGATCACGCGCAGCCGCGCGCCGAAGTCCTCCGCCTCTTCATCGCGCAGATGACAGACGATCTCGACCGGCGCCCACTCCTTCGGCGCCGGGCGCGCGCGCCAGCCCGCGGCATCGAGGCCGGCCAGCAGATTGTCGAGCGTCGCGGGGAAGCGCGCGAGCTCGGCGCGGGCGGCCGTCATCAGCGAAGCAGGATCGTGCATGGCATGCGATGCTATCACCCCATCACGGGCGGCGGAGGGCAGCCATGCAGACGACGATCGTTCGCGGCGGCCGGGTGCTCGACATTCGCGCGCACCGCGCGGACCCGGCCGACATCCTGATCACGGGCGACACCATCACGGAGATCGGCGCCCCCGGCC
>JBKPRI010000183.1:0-6497 GCA_046734515.1 Candidatus Methylomirabilota bacterium
CCCATGCAGTTGGGGCCGACCAGGCGCAGGCCGGCCGCGCGCGCGGTGGCCAGCAGATCGCCCTGCGTCGTGCGCCCGTCGGCGTCCACCTCGCCGAAGCCGGACGAGAGGATCACCGCCGCCCGCACGCGCCGCGCGGCCAGCGCCGTGATGGCCGCGGGCACGGCCGGCGCCGGGAGACTGACGAGCGCGAGATCGACGCCGTCCGGCAAAGCCTCGATCGTGCGCACAGTGTCGAGGCCGAGGATGGACTCGCCGGACGGATTCACGGGGTGAATCGCCCCGCTGTAGCCGCTGTCCTTGACGTTCTGGAGCAAGCGGTAGCCCAGCTTGGCGGGATTGCGCGAGACGCCGAGCACGGCGACGGCCGTCGGCGCGAACAGCGGCGTGAGATCCGCCATCAGTGCGGGCGCCGATCGACGACGCGCACGGCCTTGCCCTGCGGCCGCTCGATCGTGCCCGCCGGGCAGAGACGGATCTCCGGGCTCAGGCTCAGCAGGTCGTGCAGCTCGCGCTTGATGCGCGCGGCGACCGAGGCATCGCAGCCCGGCTCGGTCTCCGCCACGATCGTCATGCGCTCGCCGCCGCCGTCCGCCTCGAGCACGATCTGGTACTCGTGGCCGAGGCCGGGCTGCCGCAGCAGCAGCGTCTCCACCTGGCGCGGGTAGAAGTTCACGCCCTTGAAGATCACCATGTCGTCGGTGCGGCCGCGCAGCCGATCCAGCCGGAGCAGCGTGCGCCCGCACTCGCAGCGCGCGCGGGAGACGACGCGCGTGAGATCGTGCGTGCGGTAGCGGACGAGCGGCAGGCCCTGGCGCGTGAGCGTGGAGATCACCAGCTCGCCCTCGACGCCGTCGCTCACCGGCGTCCCCGTGCGCGGCTCCACGATCTCGACGAGGTAGTGGTCCTCCCACACGTGGATGCCGGCGCGCGCCGCGCAGTCGATGCCCAGGCCCGGCCCGCCCGTCTCCGTCATGCCGATGATGTCGTAGGACGTCAGGCCGAGCTCGCGGTCGATCCGCGCGCGCAGCTCGTCCGACCACATCTCCGAGCCGAAGATGCCGACGCGCAGCCGCAGCGAGCCGAGGTCGAAACCTTCCTCGCGCGCGACCTCGATGAGCCGCAGCGGGTAGGTCGCGATCGCCGGCAGCACCGTGACCCGCAGGTCGCGCATGAGCCGCAGCTGCAGCAGCGTGCGGCCGGCGCCGACCGGCACGATCATGGCGCCGAGCCGCTCGGCCCCGTAGTGAAAGCCGAAGCCGCCGGTGAAGAGACCGAACGACGGCGTGATCTGCACGACGTCCTCGCGCGTGACGCCGGCGGCGGCATAGCAGCGCGCCATCACCTCGCCCCACTGCTCGATGTCGTGGGCGGTGTACGGATTCAGGATGGGATTGCCCGTGGTGCCGCTCGACATGTGCACGCGCCGGTAGCCCTCGGCGCCGCCGCAGGCCAGTCGCAGCGGATAGGCGTCACGCAGCTCGGCCTTGGTGAGAAAGGGCAGCCGCCGCCAGTCGTCGAAAGATCGGATGTCGTCCGGCCGCGCGTCACCCAGACGCGCGACCCAGGCGGCGTTGGTGCGCACGCGCGCGAGCGTGGTGCGCAGGCGGTCGAGCTGCAGGCGCGCGAGCGCCGACGGCTCGAGCGTCTCCTGTTCCGGCTGGAACATGTCGCGGGATCCCTCCGGCCGCCGCAGGCACTGCGGCCGTGAGGATTCTATAACCGGTCAGCGAGCGGCGGCGGGCGCGATGCCGGCGAAGGCGCGAACGAGATCAGGGTCGGTGGCGAGATCGTGCATGACGCGGGCCAGCGCGGTATCCATCGTCTGGCGCGGGTCGCGATCGGTCTCGTCGGCGGCGTCCCGCCGGTGCACGCCGACGTAGCGCCGCGCCAGGAGCATCCCACCCGTCCGCGCGTCGGTCACCATCACGGCGAGGACGACCTTGCCGACGAGCTGGCTGTTCTTGTAGCCGCGCAGGACGTCCAGACGGAAGTCCTCCACGTCGGCGGCGACCGCGAGGTCGGCCTGATCAGGAGCGGCCGTGTGGCCGTTGGCGGAGACCTCGAGCGCCAGCGCCTCGCGCACGATCTCGCTGACGGGCCGCCGCGTGACGATGTCCTTGCCGCTCTCGGGCTCGGTCCCCAGGCGCGTCTCCCGGCGCCGGTCGGTGACGGGGCCGATGGCGACCCGCCGCGGCGCCGACGAGGCGAGCACTGCGCGGTTCACGCCGGCCGCCGGGTACGCGACGTCGAGCCCGACCGCGTGGGAGCAGCCGGCGGTCAGCAGCAGCAGGCCGAGCAGGAGCCGGGCCCTCACCGGGGGGCTCCGCTCGCGTACAGCAGCTCGCTGGCGACGCGCCGGCCCGCCCGCTCGAGGACCGCGATCAGCTGCTGGCGTGCGAACTCGCGATCCTGCGTGAACGTGCTGAGCGGCAGGCGCTCGACGTCGGTCACGTCCTCCGACAGGGACCAGAGGGTCACCCCGGAGCCCGGCGCCACCATCTCGACCCGCGTGTCGGCGAAGGCCGACAGGAGCTCCGGGTCGCCGTCCTTGACCCGCACGAACCCCCAGGCCGGCACGGTGATCCGGACGATGGCGTCCGCGCGCCGGCGCTCGTCGCCGACAGGCTCGTGACCGTAGGCGCGAATCGCGTCGAAGCGGCCGCTCGCTTCGAGGGTCCGGACGAAGGAGCCGGCCACGAACGAGCGCGGGGCGATGTCACCGAGATCGACCTTGGCGCTGCCGGTGCGGTCCATGTCCAGCAGCCAGTTGATGCCGCGGTGGACCAGCTCGGCTACCGGGCGGAGCCAGGCCGTGTCCGAGCCGAACAGCGGCCAGCGGAGGATCTCGTTGAACGTCCGGCCCGGCTCGGCGTCGTTCGCGCGCACGCTGAACGTCGACTCGCCGGTGATGACGACGGCGACGTGGCGCACCTCGAGGAAGGCGCGCGGCGCAGGTGGGGGCGCGGACGGAGGAGCGGAGGCGCAGCCGGCGACAGCCACCACCACGAGGACCAAGAGGACGACAGCCCGAGACATCAACTACCCAGGGGTTTCATATTACGGATACGCGGGGCCGGGTCAAGCGCACGACGTGCGCACGCAGGAAGTGGGGGGATTGCGCACGCCCCCACCACTCCGGCTCCGTGCGCGTGCAGGAGCACAGGGCCCAGGCTCCTAGCCCGGGCTCGCGCCCTGCGTGGCCGTGTAGAGCGCGTAGAGCGACTGGCTGGCCGCCATGAACAGCCGGTTCCGCTTGGGCCCGCCGAAGCACACGTTGCCGCAGACCTCGGGCAGCCGGATCCGACCGATGAGCTTGGCGTCCGGCGTCCACACGGTCACGCCGCTGTAGCCGACGTTGCGGCCGGCGTTGGACGAGCACCACAGATTGCCGTCCACGTCGCAGCGCACGCCATCGGGCCCGCACTTGACGCCGTCCACCATGAAGTTGCTGAAGAGCTTGCCGTTGGTCGCCTTGTTGTCGGCGCCCACGTCGAACACGTACATCTCGCCCTTGCCGCCGGGGCCGGTATCGCCGGGACCCTTGCCGGTGCTGACCACGTAGAGCTTCTTGTAGTCGTGGGAGAAGCAGAGCCCGTTGGGGTCGGGCACCTGGTCCTCGCCGACCACGAGATCGATGCGGCCGCTCGGATCGACGCGGTACGTGCCGGTCGGCAGCTCCCGCTTGCTGTCGCCGATCTCGAGCGGCTGGCCCAGCCGCGGCTTGAGCCGCCCCGCCTGGTTGCTCGGCCCGCCCGGCGCGTCAGGCGCGCCCTCGTAGAGCTGGCCGCCGTACGGCGGATCGGTGAACCAGTAGGAGCCGTCGGGATGCGGGACGATGTCGTTGGGCGAGTTGAGGCGCTTGCCCTGGTACTTGTCGGCGATGAGCGTGATCGAGCCGTCGTGCTCGTAGCGCACCACGCGCCGGGTGAGGTGCTCGCAGGAGAGCTGGCGGCCCTGGAAGTCGAAGGTGTTGCCGTTGCTGTTGTTCGACGGGCTGCGGAACACCGAGATGCCGCCGTCGTCCTCGAGCCAGCGGAGCTGACGGTTGTTCGGGATGTCGCTCCACACGAGGTAGCGCCCCTGCCCGCTCCACGCCGGCCCCTCCGACCAGAGCGCGCCGGTCCACAGCCGCTTGATGGCGGCGTTCGGCTGACGCAGGCCGTTGAACATCGGATCGATCGTGATGACGTCGGGATCGGTGAAGTAGGTGGTGGGCGCGCCGCCGGGACCGAAGTCGCGCGGGGGCGTGGTGACCGTGCTGGGCGGTGCCATGGGGCCGCTCGGCGGCGGCGCCTGGGCCAGGACGATGGCGGGCGACAGGGCGGCGGCGCCGGCGGCCACCCCCACGGTTCTCAGCATCGAGCGCCTCGACAGCCGCGTGCCCTCGTCCATGACCGCCTCCCGGAGACCAGAGTGGCGCGACCGTAGCAGAGCCTCCGGGGGACCGCAAATGGCCCCACGGCCATTTCACACGGGCGGCCCCGCGGGGTCTTATGGGCATGAAAACCCAAGACGGCATCCTGGTGCTCGCGGACATCTCGGGATTCACGGCGTTCGTGACGGCGACCGAGCTGGAGCACGCCCCGCAGATCATCGGCGCCCTCCTGGAGGCGGTCATGCGGCGGCTCTCGCCCCCGCTGGAGATCCAGGAGGTCGAGGGGGACGCCGTGTTCGCCCTGGGCGCCGATGCCACGCTGCCGCAGCCCGGCCACCTGCTGGACGTCTTCGAGGCGGCCTTCGCGGCCTTCAAGGACGTGCAGCGCGAGCTGGCCGCCGACGAGTCGTGCACGTGCGGCGCCTGCCGGAGCGTGGAGAGCCTGGACCTCAAGATCGTCGCCCACCGCGGCCGCTTCCTGCGTCACGCGGTCGGCGGTCGCGCGCAGGTGGCCGGCGCCGACGTGATCCTCACGCACCGGCTGCTGAAGAACGCGGTGACGGAGCAGCGCGCCTATCTGCTGCTGACCGAGGCGCTGCGCGCGTGGCTGCGGCTCGACGCCCACCGCGAGCGCTTCGCCGACCACGTCGAGTCGTACGAACACCTGGGCGAGGTTCGCTGCTTCGTCCGCGGCTTCGCGGACGCCGCGCCGGAGGCCGCCGTGGCGGCGTGATCGCTCGGTGGCACCGCCGTTGCTCCGTTGTCGACGGCATGACCACCAATGGCGCCAGAAACGACTTCGTGGGACGCCACCTGATCGTGGACGCCTCCACGTTCACGCGGCGCAATCTGAGCTCGACGGACACGGTGTTCGCTCTCTTCGAGGCTCTCAACCGCAACCTCGACATGACGGCGATCCTACCGCCGATCGTGTGCCGCTATCCGTTCGCCAACGACGAGCTCGCGGCGTTCTGCAACGACGTGGAGGCCGAGCTCGAGGCCAAGGCCAAGGAGCTGGCCGCGCGCGGGCGCAAGCCCGTCGACCTCAGCCTGGCGCCGGTGCGCGTGATGAAGGACTTCCTGCGCCGCCGGCAGCTCGAGGAGAGCGGCGTGACGGGCGTCAGCATCTGGGCGGAGTCCCACGCGGCGATTCACACCTGGGACGAGGACAACTACTACGCGTTCGACGCCTTCTCGTGCCGCGACTTCCAGCCCCGCGACGCGCTCCGGCTGCTGCTCAGCCACTTCGACATCGAGACGCTGAACTGCGTGAACCTCTATCGCTTCCAGCGCTCGATGCCGCGGGTGTCGAACTTCCAGGTGAACGCCAACTGGCAGGTCCTGGTGGACGGCCGCGTGGTCGGCGATCTCGATTCGCAGGACTTCGCCGCGATCTGCGGGGTGGCCGAGCCGCCGGCCCCGGCCGAGGCGCGCAAGGCCGGGCCGAACGGCCGCCGCGCCCGCTCCGCCTGAGGCCGCTCAGCCACGCCGGCCGCCCGCCATCATTCTCAAGAATGCGGGCGACAGGCGCGGGTCGAGCGTGTCGCGGATGCCGTCGCCGAGCAGATTGAACGCCAGCACGGTCACGGTGATGGCGAGGCCCGGAAAGAACGCCAGCCACCACGGCGGCACCAGCGCGGTGATCGAGTCCGCGAGCATGTTGCCCCAGGTCGGCGTGGGCGGCGGCACGCCGACGCCCAGGAAGCCGAGCGCAGCCTCGATGACGATCGCCACGCCGAGGTGCGTGGTGGCCAGCACCAGGTAGGGCGCGATGCATTGCGGCAGCACGTGGAAGACCATGATGCGCAGCGCCGAGCCGCCGCTGGCCCGGCCCGCCTCGACGTAGGGCATTTCCCGGATCGACAGCGCGACCGAACGGATGACGCGCCCGCCGAACGGGATGCGGGTAATGGCGATGGCGATGATCACCGCCTGCAGGCCGGTGCCGATCGCCATCGAGATCGCCATGGCCAGGATCAGGTCGGGGAACGCCTGGAGGATCTCCATCACGCGCTGGCTCACCAGGTCGAAGCGCCCGCGCAGGTAGCCGCAGGCCACGCCCCACAGCGAGCCGACCGTGGTGCCCAGGATGACCGCCGAGAACGCCACGAAGAGCGAG
>JBKPRI010000184.1:0-8991 GCA_046734515.1 Candidatus Methylomirabilota bacterium
GGCGCTGCTGGAGTCGCGCCTGGCGACGGCGGCGGACCGCGAGCGCCGGCAGCAGCGCGCGGCGAGCCGGCTGGATCTCACGCTGCCCGGCCGGCGGCCGCCGCGGGGCGCCCTCCATCCGCTCACCCGCACGCACGACGAGATCGTGTCGATCTTCGTCGGCCTCGGGTTCTCGGTGGCCGAAGGGCCGGAGATCGAGACGGACTTCTACAACTTCGAGGCGCTCAACATCCCGCGCGATCATCCCGCGCGCGACATGCAGGACACTTTCTACGTGTCCGACGCCACGCTCCTGCGCACGCACACCTCGCCGGTGCAGATCCGGGCGCTGCGGGCCGCGCAGGGCGCGCGGCCCGTGAAGACCATCACGCCGGGCCGGGTGTACCGGCGCGACGTGGCGGACGCCTCCCACTCGCCGGTGTTCCACCAGGTGGAGGGCCTCGCGGTGGACACCACCATCACGATGGCCGACCTCAAGGGCACGCTGGCGCTGTTCGCGCGCGAGATGTTCGGGGCGCGCTCGGCCATCCGCTTCCGGCCGTCGTTCTTCCCGTTCACCGAGCCCTCGGCCGAGGTCGACGTGCAGTGCTTCCTGTGCGCCGGCAGCGGGTGCCGGCTCTGCAAGCAGTCGGGATGGCTGGAGATCCTCGGCTGCGGCATGGTGCACCCGCAAGTGCTGCGCAACGGCGGCTACGACCCGGAGGAGGTGACCGGCTGGGCGTTCGGCATGGGCATCGAGCGCATCGCCATGCTGAAGTACGGCGTGGAAGATCTCCGGCTGTTCTTCGACAACGACCTGCGGTTCCTCCGGCAGTTCGCGTAGGCCGATGAAGATCCCGTTCAACTGGGTGCGCGAGCTGGTGGACGTGAAGCTCTCGGCCGAGGATGCGGCGGATCGGCTCGTGAATGCAGGGCTGGAGGTCGCCTCCGTCACGCCGGTGGCGCCGGATCTCAAGGGCGTCGTGGTCGGGGAGATCGAGGCGATCGAGCGGGAGCTGGGGGAGAGTCAGGGGCATCGGCTCGTGCTCGTCCGCGTGAGCACCGGGCGCGCGCGGTTTGCCGTCGTGTGCGGCGCCCCCAACGCGACCGCCGGCGTGCGAGCGGCCTTCGCGCCTCCGGGCGCCACGCTGCCGGGCGGCCGCGCCATCGGCGTGGCCAAGATCCGCGGTGTGGAGTCCCACGGCATGCTCTGCTCCGAGCGGGAGCTGGGGCTCGGCGAGGAGCACGAGGCCGGTCTCCTCACGGTGGACGGCGCGCCGCTCGGCGCCGACCTGGTCGAGCATCTCGGTCTGGACGAGCGCGTGCTGGAAATCGAGATCACGCCCAACCGGCCCGATCTCCTGTCCATCATCGGCGTGGCGCGCGAGCTGGCCGCGCTTACGGGCGCGCGGCTGCGCCCGCCGGCGATCACGCTGCGCGAGACGAAGCCCGCGGCGCGGGCGCTGGCCCGCGTGCGCGTGGAGGCGCCCGACCTCTGCCCGCGCTACACCGTGCGCGTCATCTCCGGGCTTCGCGTCGGTCCCTCGCCGGCCTGGATGGCCGCGCGGCTGCGCGCGGCCGGCCTGCGCCCGATCAGCAACGTGGTGGACATCACCAACTACGTGCTCTGGGAGCTGGGCCATCCGCTGCACGCGTTCGACGCCGACCAGGTCAGTGAGCAGACCATCGTCGTGCGCCGCGCCGGCGCCGGCGAGCGCTTCACCACGCTCGACGGCCAGGCCCGCGCCCTGGACGCCTCGATGCTGGTCATCGCCGATCCCGCGCGCGCCATCGGCCTGGCCGGCGTGATGGGCGGTCAGAACTCCGAGGTGAGCGAGCGCACCACGCGCGTGCTGCTGGAGAGCGCCTACTTCGACCCGGGCACCACCCGGCGCACGTCACGCGCGCTCGGCCTGCGCACCGACGCGGCCTACCGCTTCGAGCGCGGCGCCGACATCGAGGGGCTGGTCGACGCTAACGATCGGGCGGCCCAGCTCATGGCCGAGCTGGCCGGCGGCGAGGTCGCGCGCGGGATCGTCGACGTCTATCCGCGGCGGCGCAAGCCCGTGCGCGTGCGGCTGCGCATGAGCCGCGTCGAGCGCGTTCTCGGTATCGCGCCCACGCGCGCCCACGCGCGGAAGATCCTGAGCGGGCTCGGCCTCGCCGTGCGCGACCGCGGGCCGGCGATGCTCGACGTGGACGTCCCGAGCTTCCGGCGCGACCTCGCCATGGAGGACGACCTCGCCGAGGAGCTCATGCGCGTGTGGGGCTACGACAAGCTGCCGTCGACGCTGCCCGGCGGCGCCGTCGTGCGCGTGGCGCGCGAGTCGGACCGCCTGCGGCAGGAAGGGCTCGTGCGCCGTACCCTGGCCGGCGCCGGTCTGCTGGAGGCGGTGACGCTGAGCCTCAGCGATCCCGCCCGCGCCGGCGCGCTGGGGCCGTCCCTCGAGCCGGTGAAGCTCCTCAACCCGCTGAGCCAGGACGCCGCGCACCTGCGCACGCATCCGCTCGAGGGCGTGCTCGGGGTGGTCGCCACCAACCTGCGCCGGCAGCAGAGCGACGTGCGCGTCTTCGAGATCGCCCGCACGTACGAGCGCGCGCCGGGCGGCGACACCGATACCGCGGAGCCCCGCTGGCTGGCCGTGGCGGTCTGCGGCGTGCGCGCCGACCTCTCGTGGCACGGCGGCCGCGAGGCGGCCGACGTCTACGACGTCAAGGGGCTCGCCGAGCACGCGCTGGCCGCGCTCGGGATGGCGACGCGGACGCAGACGGGGGGCCGGCTGGGCGGCTTCGAGGCCGACTGTCACGGCACGCTCGTCACCGAGGGCGGCGAGGCCGTCGCCGAGTTCGGCGAGATCGCGGCGAGGGCGCGCGAGCGCTTCGGCATCGACGCGCCGGTCTTCGCCGCTGCCGTCCGGCTCGACGCGCTGCCGTCCACGCGCCAGTTCGACCGTGCGCGGGCCTTGCCGCGCTTCCCGTCGGTCCAGCGGGACATGGCGTTCCAGCTCGCCGACGCCGCGCTGACCACGGCTGCGGTGGAGGCCGTGATTCGCCGGGAGGCCGGCCCGCTCCTGCGCGAGGTCGCCGTGTTCGACGTCTTCCGGCTGCCCGACGGTGCCCGCAGCATCGCCTGGCGCTTGACCTTCCAGGCCGAGGACCGCACGCTGACGGACGATGAGGTCAACGCCATCCATGCCCGCGTGGCCGCGCGCGTGAGCGGCGAGCTCGGGATCACGCTGAGGGGAAGCGTATGAGGCGAGCCCGTGAGTGACAGCGACATCGGCGGCCGGCTCACCCAGCTCGAGGAGGCGGTGCGCCGCGCCGCCGACACGCTGACGCGACTGCGCGAGGACAACGAGCGCCTGCGGCGCGACGTCAAGCGTCTGGAGGACGAGCGCCGCCAGGTGCTCGGGCAGGTGGACGCCATCCTGAAGGACCTCGGCAAGCTCGACCTGGGGACCGGCTAGCCGTGCCGCCGGGCCGCGTCGAGCTCACCCTTCTGGGCCAGGCGCTGACCGTGCGGACCGAGGCCGACCCCGAGTACGTCCGCACACTGGCCCGCTACCTCGAGGAGCGCGTGGCCGCGCTCGCCAAGAGCGGCGTCAAGGAGCCGATGGCGGCGCTCACGCTGGCCGCGCTCGACATCACCGACGAGCTCTTCCGCGCCCGCGAGGACCACGAGCGCCAGGACGGCGACGTCCAGGCCCGTCTCGGTGCGCTGGTCCAGATGCTGGAGCG
This sequence comes from Candidatus Methylomirabilota bacterium, assembly GCA_046734515.1. Lineage (GTDB taxonomy): Bacteria > Methylomirabilota > Methylomirabilia > Rokubacteriales > CSP1-6 > AR5. The sequence continues at coordinate 3,718 of JBKPRI010000184.1, forward strand.
CTTCAAATCCTGACGCTCGAGACCGAGCGGCTGCGCCTGCGGATGTTCCGCCAGGACGATCTCGACGCCTACGCCGCGATCAGCGCGGACGTCGAGGTCATGCGCTTTCTCGGCGACGGCAAGCCACTCGGACGGGTCGACACGTGGCGGCAGATGGCCATGATCCTCGGCCACTGGAATCTCCGCGGCTATGGCCTCTTCGCGCTGGAGGAGAAGGCCACGGGCGCGCTGGTCGGCCGCGCGGGATTCTTCGAGCCCGAAGGCTGGCCGGGCTTCGAGCTCGGCTGGATGCTGCGCCGCGCCTCGTGGGGACACGGATTCGCGACGGAGGCGGCGCGCCGGCTGCTCGCCCATGCGTTCACCGACATGAAGCGCGAGCGCGTGATCAGCCTGATCCGCACGGCCAATGCGCCGTCGATCCGCGTGGCCGAGCGCCTGGGCGAGCGGCTGGACGGCCGCGCGGAGATCTTCGGGCAGGACGCGCTCGTGTACGCGATCGACCGCGCCGCCTGGCGCGCTCAGAAGTCCTGATAGGACAGAGTCACCGAATAGCCCTGCTGCGGGTCACGGAGCAGCAACGCGATCACGCTCACACCCGGCGGCCGCGTCGCCGGGGCGAACTGCAGCCGCGCGAGACTGCTCTCCGGCTTGTCGTCCAGAAGGTCGCGAGCGGCGGCGGTGAAGTCCTCGCGGCTCACCGTCGGAGGCACCTGCAGCTCGCCGCTCTCGACCGCGCCGTGGACGCGGGACAGGTACTGATGGACGCGATACCAGGCGTCGATGGCCGCGTCCCGGCTCTGGCCCTCGTACGGCCGAATCTCGATCCTCGACAGGGTGCCCTGGCCGAAGCTGAAGGACACCGGGGTTCGCTGTTCTTCGAAGAGTCCGTTCCGCGTCTCGAGACCGCCTGACACCCCGTCCGTGTAAGGCCCGTACGCCGCGATGGCGCGTACGGCGTCCCGTGACATCCCGAGTCGCCACGGGCCATAGCCGCGGTGATCCTGGGCGCCACCCGGCTCGGATGCCAGGAGCATCGCAGCGGCGAGGGCTCCCGCGGCGAGCCAGCCCTGCGGTCTCACGGCGCTCACGCGTCCAGGATCTCAGCGAGCACGCGGCCGTCGGCGGGCGCCGGCGGCAGACCAAGAAGGGTGGTGAGCGTCGGCGCGACATCGCGGCTGGTGATGCGGCCGAGCGTCACGCCGCGCTTGATGGCGCGGCCGGCGGCGACGAAGAGCGCGTGGTTGTCCTCGTGGTGCGGGCGCTGGCCGTGGTTGCCACGGTACTTCGGGATGCCATGCTCCTCGTCGCCGCGCATTTCCTCGGAGAGCATGTAGCCGGGCGCCGCTTCCACGATCAGGTCGCCGGCCCGCGCGTCGTCGGCGGGCGCCGGCAGGCCGACGGCCGCGTACTCGTCGGGTGTCCAGACACCGATCACGCCTTCCAGCGACGCCAGCTCCCCCTTCAGGTCGCGCGCGAGCCGGGCGCGATCACCGCTGCCGGTGGCATAGACCCAGCCCGAGCCGCCGTTCGTCACGAACCGCGCCTCGCCGCCGGCGACGGCACCATCCGCGCCGACGGCCAGGAGGCCGCGCCGCCGGAGCCGTACGTTGGGACGGATGTCCCTGGACACCGGCAGGAAGCCGTGGTCGGAGACGACGACCACGCTGGTGCGCTCGAGCCCGTCGGCGCCGAGCGAGCCCAGCACGCGGCCGACCAGGGCGTCGATGTAGGCGATGGCCCAGTACGCCTCGGGCGAGCGGGGCCCGTAGAGGTGCTGGTGGCTGTCCGCGCAGAGGAAGTGCAGCAGGAGCACGTCCGGGGCGTGGCGCTGCAGCACGTCGATCGCGAGGTCGGCCACCATGGCGTCCTTCAGGAAGCGCTTGGGCAGCTCCGCCCACTCGCCCTGGCGCGCGACCGGATAGCCGAGCGCCGCGAGCTCCTTCCAGACGCGCGCGTCGGTGTGCGTCTCGAAGACGCGCTGGTTCTTGAACATCGGCAGGTTGAAGTCGAGCGAGGCGGCGTGGCGCGTGGCCGGCCAGTCGATGGCGGCCGTGCGCATGCCCGCCGCGTGCGCGCGATCGTAGAACGTGGGCGCGCGAATGAGGTCGGCGGCGTCGTAGAGCGGATCGCCCGTGAAATCCTCGGCCGCCAGCGTCGCGCGGTTGAGGATGTGGTTCGACACGACCCCGTGCGTGCGCGGCCCCACGCCGGTGACGATGCTCACGTGGCATGGCCACGTGGTGGACACGAACACGGTCGACATGCCGCCCGCCGCCGCGCCGCGCTCGGCCAGCCCGCGCAGCACCGGCATCCGCGCGAGCGGATCGCTCCAGTAGAAGTGGGCGAGCCCGTCGATGCTGACCAGGATGAGCTTGGGCATGGGCGCCATGATAGACTCCGTTCCGTCCCTGCGCTGTGCGTGATGCCGGGGGAAGTTTCAACCTCATTCACCCAACGGGTGCTGTACGTGAGAGTGGTGTGCAAGCCCCTCATTGAAGGGGAAGCCTGAAGCTCTCCAAACAACGGTGCCCACCTGGTTTAGCCAGGTTCGAAACACTTCGGCACACGGCAGAGGTGGGGATTCTTCCGAAGCGTTGACTCTCGCCCGCTCCCGCCCCTATACTGACCGTCAACTTGTCAATCTTGACGGCTATTTGACGCTCACAACCCTTTTGGGATAGGGGCGATGATGGATGCGACCTGGTTCGTACTACCGATAGTCGCCGCCCTCGCGCTCGCCGTCGGCTACCTCATCCACAAAACCTCCACCGATCGCCGCATCGGCGGCGCCGAGCGCGAGGCCAAGCGCATCGTGGACACGGCCGAGCGGGATGTCGAGACGCGGCTCAAGGCCAACGAGCGCGACGCGGAAACGCGGCGCCGCTCGCTCGAGCTCGAGGCGCGCGAGAGCGCCATGAAGGCGCGCACCGCCTTCGAGGACGAGACGCGCAAGCGCGAGCGCGAGATCCAGTCGATCGAGCAGCGGATCCTCAACAAGGAAGAGGAGCTCGCCCGCAAGCTCGAGCAGATGGAGCGCCGGATCACCGAGTACGGCGACAAGGAGCGGGGCCTGGTGGCCCGCGAGCGGTCCGTTTCCGACAGCGAGCGGCGGCTGGCCTCGGCCATGGAAGAGCAGCGCCGCAAGCTGGAGTCCATCGCCGGCCTCACCGCGGAGGAGGCCAAGCGCCAGCTCCTCGGCCAGATGGAAGAGGAAGCCCGGCGCGAGGCCCAGCTGACCGGCATGCGCCTGGAGGAGGAAGCGCGCGAGACGGCGCGCGAGAAGGCCAAGGAAGTCCTGGCCACCACCATCCAGCGCCTGGCTCCCGACTACACCGTGGAGACCGCGGTGTCGGTCGTCGACCTGCCCAGCGACGACATGAAGGGCCGCATCATCGGGCGCGAGGGCCGCAACATCCGCGCGCTCGAATTGCACACCGGCGTCGACCTCATCGTGGACGACACGCCGGAGGCCGTCCTCATCTCCGCGTACGATCCCTACCGCCGGGAGATCGCCCGGCTGGCCCTGCAGCGGCTGATCTCCGACGGGCGCATCCATCCGGCGCGCATCGAGGAGGTCGTCAACAAGGTCAAGCAGGAGATGGAGGTCCACCTCAAGGAAGAGGGGGACAAGGCCTGCTTCGAGGTCGGGGTTCACGGCCTGCATCCGGAGCTCGTCAAGCTGGTGGGCCGGATGAAGTACCGCACGTCGTACGGCCAGAACTGCCTGCAGCACTCCAAGGAAGTGGCGTGGCTGGCCGGCATGATGGCGGCCGAGGTGAAGGGCGACGTCAAGCTGGCCAAGCGCATGGGGCTGCTGCACGACATCGGCAAGGCGCTCACGCACGAGCAGGAGGGCAGCCACCCCGAGCTCTCGCTGCAGGTGCTGACCAAGTACAACGAGAGCCCGCAAGTCATCAACGCGGCGCTGTGCGGCCACGAGGACGTGAAGGCCGAGACGATCGAGGCCGTGCTGACCGAGGCGGCCGACGGCATCTCGGCGGCGCGCCCGGGCGCGCGGCGCGACGTGCTGGAGTCCTACATCAAGCGGCTGGCCAAGCTGGAGGAGATCGCGCTCAGCTACAAGGGTGTCGAGATGTGCTACGCGATCCAGGCCGGCCGCGAGCTGCGCGTGATCACCAAGGCCGACATCGTCAGCGATCTCGACGCCTACCAGCTCGCCAAGGACATCTCCAAGCGCATCGAGGCCGAGATGCAGTACCCCGGCCACATCAAGGTCGTGGTCATCCGGGAGACCCGCGCGGTCGAAGTGGCGAAGTAGGGACGCCATGAACATCCTGATGGTCGGCGACGTGTTCGGCGAGTCCGGACGCGCCGCCATCGCCAAGCACGTGCCCGCGCTGCGCCAGCAGCACGCCATCGACTTCTGCGTGGTCAACATCGAGAACGCCGCGAACGGCTTCGGCGTCACCCCGCTCATCGCCCGGCAGGCGCTCGAGCAGGGCGCCGACGTGCTGACCTCCGGCAATCACATCTGGGACAAGAAAGAGATCGTCGAGTACATCACCAAGGAGAACCTGCTTCTGCGCCCGGCCAACTTTCCGGCCGGCACGCCGGGCGTGGGGTACGTGACGGTCAAGGCCGGCGCCCACAAGGTCGCGGTGCTGAACCTCATGGGCCGCGTGTTCATGAACCCGATCGACTGTCCGTTCCGCAAGGCCGACGAGGTCGTGCCCGAGCTGCGCAAGGACACGCCGGTCATCCTCGTGGACATGCACGCCGAGGCGACCTCGGAGTCGGTGGCGATGGGCTGGCATCTCGACGGGCGAGTGAGCGCGGTGGTCGGCACCCACCGCCACGTGCAGACCGCCGACGAGCGCGTGCTGCCGGGCGGCACCGCCTACATCACCGACCTCGGCATGACCGGGCCGACCGACGGCGTCATCGGCGTCGACCGCGACATGATCCTGCAGCGGTTCATGAACCAGATGCCGGTCCGTTTCGAGCCGGCCCGGGGCCCGGCCGCGCTGCACGGCGTGGTGATCGTGGTCGACCCCGACACGGGGCGCGCCTCCGACATCCGCCGCCTCCGCGTGCCCGCCTGAGGTGCCGTTGATCCTCGAGGGCACCGCCGTCGCCGAGAAGGTCCTGGCGGACGTGCGCGCGGGCGTGGCACGGCTGCAGGCCAAGGGTGTGACGCCGTCGCTGGCCGTCCTGCTCCTCGGCAACGACCCGGCCTCCGGGCTCTACGTGCGGAGCAAGAAGCGCATGGCCGCCTCCGTCGGCATCGCCTCGCCGGACTACGTCTACCCCGAC
>JBKPRI010000185.1:0-4785 GCA_046734515.1 Candidatus Methylomirabilota bacterium
CTGCTGGAGGCGCGCGGCGAGGTTCGTCGTGTCGCCCACGGCGGTGTAGTCCATCCGCAGGTTGTCGCCGATCGCGCCCACGACCACGAACCCGGTGTGGAGGCCCATGCGCACGGTCAGCGGGACCTCGACGCCCGGGGCGACGGCGACGGGCCGCTCGCGCAGCGTCCGCACGATGCCGAGGGCGGCCAGCGCGGCGCGCCGGGCATGATCCTCGTGGGCGAGCGGCGCGCCGAAGAGCGCCATGAAGCCGTCGCCGAGGAACTGGTTCACGGTGCCCTCGTACCGGTGGATCTCGGCCAGCGCGAGCTCGAAGAAGGTGTTGAGCAGACCGTGCATCGCGTCGGGCCCCAGTCGCTCGGCGAGCGCCGTGGAGCCCACCACGTCGCAGAACAGGACCGTCACCGGCTTCCGCTCGCCTTCCAGCGCGGCGCGCGAGGTGAGGATGCGCTCGGCGAGATGTCGCGGCGTGTAGGACTCGGGCGAAGCCGCCGGCGGGATGGGGCGCTGTCCGCCGACGGGGGCACCACAGGCGTTACAGAACTTGGCGGCGGGCGGCAGCGCCGTCCCGCACGCCTCGCAGGCCAGCGTCAGCGCCTGGCCACACTCCAGACAGAATCGCGAGCCGGCCGGATTGTCATGGCCGCGGGGACACTGCATCGATCATCCGCCGAGGATCCGCTCCACGCGCCCGTATTCGCGGGCGGCGTCCATGAACCACTGCACGCAGTTCGGGTCGGCGCGCGGCGGCAGCTCGCACGAGGTCGACAGCACGAAGCGCGAGCGCTTGCCGACGGTGTCGATGCAGCGCTTCACCTCGGCGTAGATCTCGGCCTTGCTGGCGCGCTCGAAGATGGTCGCGTCCACGTTGCCGACGCCGACCACGTTGCGCTGGTTGCCGAGCGTGACGAGCTTGTCGAGCTGATCCACCTTCAGCTTGGGGTCGGCCTGCTGGTCGAGATCGATGGTGATGGCCACGAAGCCGACGTCGACCAGGTCCTCGTGGATCTGGTGCGTGGTGCCGCAGATGTGGATGGTGGTGCCGACCTTCTTGGCCTTGAAGTAGTTCACCATGTCCTGGTGGTAGGGCTTGATGAATTCGCGGTACGTCTCGGGACCCACCAGCGAGCACGACGCCGTCGGATCGGCATAGCTGAGGCCGATCTTCGTGCCGAGCACGGCGTCGCCGAAGCGTTTGGCGTACTCCGTGCTGAAGCGCATGAGCTCGTGGACGAACTCGGGGTCGTCGATCGTATCCAGGCACATCAGCTCGGGATTGCGCAGGAGCATGGCGATCGTCCACGGCCCCACCAGCACGGCGCCGAGCCCGCTCGGAAACTTCGCCGCCGACAGAGCCTCGCACTGCTCGAGAAAAGCCGGCAGCCGCCCGGCCTTGTACGGGTCCGGCACCTCGAACTTCGCCAGCAGCCCCTTGTCGTCCTGGAGCACGTGACGATCGATCGACGGCACGACGTAATCCGAGTACTTCACGCGGCAGCCGAGCGCTTCCGCTTCCTTGGCCAGGTCGTTGAACGCCACCATGATGTCCGGCCGGTAGCGCTCGTAGTAGTTCAGCATCGCCTTGACGGCCTTCTTGGGATTCGTGCAGTACTCCTCGATCGACAGGCCGTCGAGACAGCCGGCGAAGGAGCCGGCGATCGGATAGGCGGGCACGCAGTCCGCGAACGCTCCCTTGTAAGCGGCGGTCACCCGGTCGCGTCCGGTCAGGTTCGCATCCATCGTCAGCTCCTTATTGAGGGGGACCCTGGGAGGGTCCCCCCGACCCCTCCTCAGCGGGAATTCGGACGTAAGGCTTCCAGTGTGAAGTCGAGCTCTTGCGGAGTCATCTGCGGGCGCAGGAGCAGGACGGGCATCTCGGCGCCGGCGGCGTGCCAGCGGGCGAGGCGGGCGCGCGCTTCGGCGGGCGTGCCGAACACGATCAGCTCCTCGAGCAGCGCCTCCGCGTCCGGCGGCACCACGCCGGTGAACTTCGGCGCATTGGCGGCGAGCACGGCCTCGACTTCCTTGCTGAAGCCCTGGCGCACGAGCGACTGCCGGTAGAGCGTGCCCATGTTGACGAGGTAGAAGGCGACGAACCACGCCGCGCCCTCGCGCGCCTTCGCCGCCTCCGGCGCGACCACCGCCGGCACCGACGGGCAGACGCTCGGCAGCCGGTCGGGATGCCCGCCGCGCGCGGCGCCCTCGCGAAGCTGCTCGATCCCCTCGCGCAGACGGCTGCGCGGATAGATGAATGGGACCCAGCCGTCGGCCAGCTCCCCGGTCATGCGCACCGACTGCTCGCCGATGGCGGCCACATAGATCGGGATCTCGGGGGGCGGCGGGACGTTGAGCTTCAGCGGACGCGCGCTCGTGGCCACCGCGAGCGGGATGCGCTCGCCACGCAGCAGCGCGCGGACCTGGCCGATGGTGCGGCGCAGGCGGCCCAGCGGCAGCTCGAACTTGACGTCGTGCAATCCCTCGGCGAGCTGCGGGGTGCTGATGCCGAGCCCGAGCGTGAAGCGGCCGCCCGAGACCGCCGCCAGCGTCGCCGCCGCCATCGCCAGGGTACCGGCGCTGCGGTTCCAGACGCCGAGGATGCCCGTGCCGAGCCCGATGCGCTCGGTCTTGAGCGCGGCCTCGGCCAGCAGGATCGTGGTGTCGTACGCCCACGTCTCGGGCAGATAGTACCCGTCGTAGCCGAGCCGATCGGCCGTGACGGCCGTCGAGACGAGCACGTCACGACGATTCTCGAGCGGCATGAGCGAGACGGCGAGGCGCGGCGCGGGACTCACGGTGCGTCATTCTACCGGACCGCGACCTCGCGTGGGGGCGTGTCATGTGTTACCAGTGTGCGGTGCGCCGTTCCCATTCCGCGCGCCTGGCTGCCGTCTTCGCGCTGCTGATCGCCACGCCGGCAGCGGCCGAGGCCCAGGTGTTCCTGGCCAGCCAGCCCCATCCCTCCTTCTCGATCGGCCCGCTGTTCGTGGTGGCCACCGTGCGTCCCGACCTGGGCCCCGTGACCGTGCAGGTGTCGTGGAGCCTCACGCCCGGGCCGGGCGGACGTAACGGCGATCTCGTGGCCCAGGATCTGTTCCTGCTCTGGCCCGGCGAGATTGCCGAGGCCAACACGCCGGGGGCGGCGGAGCCGGCACTCCTGCAGGAGCTGGACGCCGGCGGCTTCGCCGTGGTCGCGAGCGGCCGCCTGGCGCTGGGCACCCGCGACCGCATGCAGATGGGGACCGGCACGCCGGCCACGCCGCTACCGCAAAGCGCGTCGTTCGCGACCTTCACGCGCCGCAACGCCACGGCCCAGGTGGGGCCGGCCAGCTACATCAAGATCCCGTGGACGCCCAAGCTCGCCGATCCGCTGGCGGTCACCGTGCTCACGCTCTCGGTGCGCGGGCTGACGACGCCGAAGCCGGCCACGTGGTACGAGGAGACGTTCTGGGGCCGCCGCTGGGTACTGGCGGCGGGCTTCGGCGACGTCGGCTCGCCCGTGAGCCCGCTGTTCCCGCTCTACTTCGAGCATCGCGACCGCGTGGTACGTCTGGGCCGCGAGTACGCCACGGCGGTGGCGAACTTCTCCGACGCCGATCACCTGCGCATCGAGCAGATCGAGCCGGCCAGTGCGACCCGGCGGCCGAGCCGCCTGCGGGCCGGCGCCGAGATCGTGACCATGCCGTTGGTGGCGAGCGAGGGCGTGGTGCCGCAGCTGCTGAAGGTGCAGTTCAGCTATTTTTCGGGCGCCATCGCGTGGCGGCCGATCATCGTGTCCGTGCTCCTGCTGGCCCTCGGCAACGTCGCGGGGCTGCTCCTGCTCTCGCGCGACGTGAGCCAGTACCTCAAGCGCCGCCTCCACGTGCGCCGGCGCGAGGAGCCGGAGTTCACGCGCGCGGTCGGCGGGCCGCTGCCGCCGACCGTGGCCGAGAAGATCGTCCCGGGCTCGACCACGGAGGCCGAGGTGCGTGCGCTCTGCGGCCGCCCCGACGAGGAAGGCCACCGGCGCGGCCCCGGCCAGCGGCGCACGCTGATCTACCGCGGAGCGCGGCGGTTCGCGCGCTCGAGCCGCACCCTCGGCCCGCTGGCCACCGTGGCGTCGTGGGAGCAGGAGGAGCACGAGCTCGAGATCCAGCTCGACGGCGACCGCGTCAGCGTGGTCCAGTCGCGCGTGCGCCGCGGCCGGGTGACCTAGCGCCCGCTCAGGCCTTCGCCAGGCGCTCGCGGGTGCGGGCGCGCAGGCGCTCGACGATGTGCGGGGGCGCCGTCTTCGGCGAGCCGGCCTGGAACGGCGGCTGCGGATCGTACTCGATGCCGAGCTGGATCGACTGCGCGAACTCCTCGCCCGCGATGCGCGCTGCCAGTGTCAGCGCCATGTCGATGCCCGAGGACACGCCGGCCGCGGTGATGATCTTGCCGCGCTCCACCACGCGCTCGAGCGTGGGCTTCGCGCCGAGCGCGGCCAGATCGTCGAGCGCTGCCCAGTGGCTGGTGGCGTCGAGGCCCTTCAGGAGCCCGGCCGCGCCGAGCAGCAGCGAGCCCGTGCACACCGACGTCGTCCACTGGCTCGTGGCGTGCGCCGTGCGGATCCAGTCGAGCAGCGGGTTGGGCGTCATCAGCGAGCGGGTGCCGAAGCCGCCCGGCACCACGAGGATCTCGGGATGCGGCACGGCCGAGAGCGGCTCGTCGGCCGTCATCGTGAGCATCCGGTTGTCGGTCTGGTACGTCCCCGCCTTGATGGCGATCCAGCGCACGCGGGCGCCCGGCAGGCGCGACAGCACCTCGTAG
>JBKPRI010000186.1:0-6733 GCA_046734515.1 Candidatus Methylomirabilota bacterium
GAACTCGACCGTGCTCACACGGGCCACGCGAAGCCCTCGAAGTCGGCAATGGCGCGCTCGGCGCCGGCGGTGAGCAGCTCGCGCCCGGTGTGCGAGGTGGTGAGACCGATCACGCGCATGCCGCAGTTCCGCGCGGCGTGCACGCCCACCAGGGAGTCCTCGAACACGAGGCAGGCCTTGGACGGAATGGCGAGGCCGGCCGCGGCCTTGAGATAGACCTCGGGGTTCGGCTTGCCCCATCGCACGTCCTCGGCCGTGATGACGATCTCGAAATGCCGCCGCAGCCCCACCTCGGTCAGGAGCCGGTCGGCGTCGGGGCGCGAGGCCGACGTGGCCACCGCGCGCGGCACCCGCTCGCGCGCCAGGGTGTCGAGGAAGGCCGGCGCGCCGCCGACGGGCCGCGTGCCGCGCGCGGCCAGCCGCGTGTACAGCTCGCGCTTGCGCTGGGCCAGCTCGGCCGCTTCCTCCGGCTCCACGGGCCGGCCGAGGAGCAGCGGTACGGCTTCCTCGGCGGGGCGGCCGATGGTGAGCCGCCAGTACTCGGCCGGCGGCGCCACGCCGATGTCGCCGAGCAGCAGCCGCCAGGCGTCCCGGTGGTGAGCGCCGGAGTCGATGAGCACGCCGTCCATGTCGAAGATGACGGCGCGCGCGGCGGCTTCCGCCCCGCTCACGAGCGGAGGCGATAGAGCGGCGCGAGAGTGCGGAACGTCTCGAGCGCGGCAGTTCGGTACTGGGCCTCGGTCCACCGCGCCGCTTCCTCGGCGGGCACCGCGCGGCCGAGCACGAGCTGGCCGTCGCGCGTGCGCACGAGCTCATCGGCGAGGGCACCGAGCTGATCGGGCGTGAGATCGGCCAGCGGGCGGGCCGGGTCCTCGTCGTGCTCGTTCTTGAACCAGGCCAGCCCGCGCACGCGGCGCAGCACCGGGCCGAGCTTGGAGGCGCTGCGCTTCCACGCGCTCGCCCACTTCTTCTTCTCCGCATGCTCGGGCCCGACCTCGAAGAGGAAGCGCACGCAGTGGCGCGAGACGGCCACCTTGAAGTGGCAGTGCTTCTTGTAGCCGCGCCCGTCGGGGCAGAACGCCACCCAGGTGTCGTCGGGCGGGTTGACGGTGCGGCGGGCGTGCCGGGCCACGTGGGCGAAGGCCGGCCCGCCGGTGGCGCGGCTCACGGCCGGCGCCAGGCTGTGGCCGATCGCCTCGAGCTTGGGCCGGATGCGGCCGCGGATCTCCGACATGCGCGGCTTGAAGCCTCCGACGTCGAACACCTTGAAGTCGCCGGCGTTGAATGCGGCGGCGGCCATCGTCAGTCCAGAGGATCCAGCGGAAAGATCGGACGCCGCACGCGCGTGAACGCGAACCGGCCCAGGTTCGACGACGACAGCCCGGGGGCGTCGACCTCGAGGATGGCGCGCGCGAGCGGCTCGAAGGCGGCGCGGTAGTGGATCGATGACTTCAGCACGAGGATCTTCTCGTCGGCCGGATCGATGCCCACGAAGCGGATCATCTCGGGGTCGAGCGCCTGGCGCCGCTGCGAGATCAAGATGATCTTGACGTCGTTGACGTCCAGCACGGCGGTCGGGCCCACGCGGGCCTCGAGGCCGCGCATCATCGGCCCCTTGTAGACGAAGCGGCCGTCGGACAGCGTGCGCACGCGCCCGGTCACCGTGAGCGGCGCGCCGTGCGCGGGATCGACCTTGCCGCCGACCTCGAGCGTCAGCGTCGCGCCCACGCCGGCCGCCACGCAGGCCGCGGCGGCTTCCGGATCCCACAGGCATGCCACCGTCGCGCGGCGTGCGCCCACGCGCAGCAGCTCGCGCAGGATCTCCGTGGTGTCGCCGCCGGCGCCGCCGCCCGTGTTGTCGGCGATGTCGGCCAGCACCACCGGCCGCCCGTCGAGCGCCAGCGCACGCGCGACGGCGTCCTTCGGCGTCAGCGCGGTGTGCAGGAACTCGCGGCGCAGGTCCCAGGCCGCCGCCGTCAGCTCGTCGGCGAGGCGGTCGGCCAGCGCCTGGTCGCCGTTGGTCGCGACGTAGACCGACAGGCCGGCGTCGTGAATGTCGGCCAGCGGGAAGCCGGCGAAGATGGACACCGTCAGCACGCCCGCGCGCCGCTCCATCGCGTCGGCGAGGTCGTAGAGGCGGCGCATCGGCCCGCGCGTGGTGAGCTGGCCCGCGATTGGGGGCAGCAGCGGCGGCTGGCGCCACGCCACCGTGGGCCGGATGCGGCCGGCCGCCACCTCGGCCAGGCGCGTCGCCGCCTCCACGCCACGCTCGCGCATGTCCACGTGCGGGTAGGTCTTGTAGCCGTGCAGCAGCGTGGCGGTCTCCACCATGGCGCGCGTGATGTTGCCGTGGAAGTCGAGCGTGACGGCGATCGGCGTGGCGCCGACGGCCGCGCGGACGGCGCGCAGCAGGTCGCCCTCGCCGTCGTCGACGCCCTCGACGACCATGGCGCCGTGCAGATCCAGCAGCACGCCGTCGAGCGGGCCGGCCGCGCGCAGGTCGGCGAGCAGCCGGTCGCGCGCTTCGGCGTAGAACTCCTTGGCCACGCGTCCGGCCGGGGAGGCGGTGGCGGCCAGCGACGGCACCAGCGCGGCGTCGAGCGTGGTGGCCGCGTCGATCATGCCGCCCAGGCAGGTGCCGGTGCCGCGATAGGTCTCGAGCAGCTCGCCGCCGTAGCGGAGGTCGTGCGCCTCGAACTGCGCGCGGTCGGTGCGGATCGGGCTGAACGTGTTGGTCTCGTGCGACAGCATCGCCACGAAGAAGCGCACCGGACCTCCTGCTCGCCCGATCGGATTTGGGGTGTCGACGGCGGGCATAGTGTAAATGGTCGGGTATCCCTGGGCAACGAGGAGGGCGCGGCCGCGGGGTGGGCGACGCCGCAGTGTTACAATCGCCCGCGTGAATTCCGTCTTCGTCGTCACCGGCGGCGCCGGCTTCATCGGCTCCCACCTCGTGGAGCGGCTGCTGCGCGAGCATCCCGACGGCGTCGTGCGCGTGCTCGACGACTTCTCGACGGGCAGCGAGGCCAACCTGCCCTTTGCGGCGACGGCCGGCCGGCGCCTGGAGATCGTGCGCGGCGACGTCAAGCGCCTCGACGACGTGGAGCGTGCGGTGGCCGGCGCCGCGGTCGTGTTCCACCAGGCGGCCATGCGCTCGGTGCCGCGGTCGGTGGCCGATCCGCTCGGCGCCAACGCCAATAACGTGGACGGCACCCTGCACGTGCTGGAGGCGGCGCGCCGCCGGGCGGTGCCGCGCGTCGTGTACGCCTCGTCGTCGTCGGTGTACGGCGCCAATCCCGAGCTGCCCAAGCGTGAGGATCAGACGCCGTCGCCCATCTCTCCCTACGCCGTCTCGAAGGCGGCCGGCGAGCAGTACGCGCAGGTGTGGACGCGCCTCTACGGCGTGGAGACGGTGGGCTTGCGGTACTTCAACGTCTTCGGCCCGCGCCAGGACCCGAAGTCGGAGTACGCGGCCGTGATTCCGCGCTTCATCCTGTGGGCGCTCGAGGGCACGCCGCTCGAGGTGCACGGCGACGGCACCCAGTCGCGCGACTTCACCTACATCGACAACGTGGTGGACGCCAACCTGGCCGCCGCCCGGGCGCCCCAGGCCTCCGGCCACGTCTTCAACGTCGGCTGCGGCAATCGCGTCAGCCTGCTCTCGATCGTCGAGCGGCTGGAGAAGATCCTGGGCCGCCCGGTGGCGCGGCGGCACACGCCCGGGCGCGCCGGCGACGTGCCGCACACGCAGGCGGACGTGAGCAAGGCCGAACGCCTGATGAAGTACACGGCGCGGGTGGACTTCGACGAGGGATTCCGGCGCACGGTCGACTACTTCAGGAGGCCCGCATGATGGCTCGAATGCTCGTGGCAGTGCTCACCGCCGTGCTCGCGCTGGTCGGGATCGCCGGCGAGGCCGCCGCCCAGGGGCCCGCGCGGCTGATCGTGCAGAACACGGCCGAGCCGCCCGGCCTCGACATGACGGCCACGCCCGCCACCGCGACGTCCGGCATCGTGTTCTACAACGTGCAGGAGTCGCTGGTGAAGGTGGACCGCCACGGCAAGCTGGTGCCGTCCCTGGCCGAGCGCTGGCACACCGCGGACAACAAGAACTACACCTTCTTCCTCAAGAAGGGCGTCCGCTTCCACAACGGCCGCGAGATGAAGGCCGCCGACGTGAAGTTCTGCTTCGACCGGGCGCTCAACCCCGAGACCAAGCACCCGTACGCCAAGGACTACGAGGCGGTCGGCGACATCATCGTCAAGGACGACTACACCGTCACCTTCGCGCTGAAGACCGTCAACGCGAACTTCCTGCAGAACATCGCGCGCGCCGGCGCCGCCATCTATCCGCGCGAGGCGGTGGACACGCTCAAGAGCCACCCGATCGGCACCGGGCCCTTCCGCTTCGAGGAATGGGTGCGCGGCGACCGCGTGGTGCTGGTGAAGAACGGCGACTATCATGTCAAGGGCCTGCCCAAGCTCGATCGGGTGACGTTCCGCTTCATCACCGATCCCAACGCCGTGCTGGCCGCGCTCAAGGCCGGCGACATCGACGTCTCGCTGTTCGGCCTCGGCCCCGAGCACGTCCAGGACCTCCTGAAGGACGCGCGCTTCCAGGTGATCAGCGGCGACACCACCAACGACGTCATCCTCTCCATGAACAACTCGCGCAAGCCGTACACCGACGTGCGCGTACGGCGCGCCATGACCTACGGCATCAACAAGGGCGACGTGCTCAAGGGCGCCATGTTCGGGATGGGCAAGATCCTGGGGACCAACGTGGACCCGCTCAACCCGTACTACGTGGACATGTCCAAGGCGATGCCGTACGACCCGGCCAAGGCCAAGCAGCTCCTGGCCGAGGCCGGCTATCCCAACGGGTTCGACACCGTGCTCAAGGTCACGCCGCAATACGAGTACACGGTCCGCTCGGGCCAGGTCATCGCCGACAACCTCAAGAAGTCGGGCGTCAACGTGAAGATCGAGCAGATCGAGTGGGGGCAGTGGCTCTCCCGCGTGTTCCGCGAGGCCGATTTCGACCTGAGCATCATCGGCCACGCCGAGGCGTGGGACATCAAGAACTACGCGAACCCGAAATACTACTTCCGTTACGACAGCCCCAAGTTCCAGGCGCTGTTCGCCAAGTCGGAGATCACCGTCGACGACAAGGCCCGTCGCGACGTGTATGTGGAGATGCAGAAGGTGCTCGTGGAGGAGGCGCCGGTGGTGTGGCTGTTCATGCACCCGCGCCTGGCCGCGACGAAGAAGGGTGTGCAGGGGCTGTGGAAGGACCTGCCGGCCTCGGCCAACGACCTCTCCGAGGTGTCGTGGGCGCCCGCCAAGTGACGCGCCGCCGGCGCCCGTAAGAGGTGCGCCGGTACGTCGCCCGGAGGGTCGCGGCGCTCGCCGCGACCCTCGTGTTCGTCTCGGCCCTCGTCTTCGTGGTCGTGCGCGTCCTGCCCGGCGATCCCGCCGCGATCATCCTCGGCACCGAGGGCAGCCCCGAGGCGCTGGCGCGGCTGCGCGAGTCGATGGGCCTCAACCGGCCGCTGGCCGTGCAGTACGTGGAGTGGCTGGGCGGGGCGCTGCGCGGTGACCTCGGACGCTCGATCCAGTACGACCTGCCGGTCGGCGCGCTCATCGTCAGCCGGCTGCCGGTGACGCTGCCGCTGGCGCTGCTGGCCGCGGTGTTCATGGTGGCCGCCGCGCTGCCGCTCGGCGTCTACGCGGCCACGCATCACCGGCGCGGCGGCGACTACCTGGCCATGATCGTGTCGCAGATCGGCATCTCCGTCCCGCAGTTCTGGTCGGGGCTGCTGCTCATCCTCTTCTTCTCCGTCCATCTCGGCTGGGTCAGCGCGGGCGGCTTCGCGGGCTGGTCGAGCGGACCCGGCCCCGCGCTGCGCTCCCTCCTGCTGCCGGCCGTCGCGCTCGGCCTCTTCCAGGCCGCCGTGCTCGTGCGCGCCACGCGCTCGGCCGTGCTCGACGTGCTGCGCGAGGACTACGTGCGCACCGCGCGCGCCAAGGGGCTGAGCGAGCCGCGCGTGGTCGGCGTGCACACCTTCCGCAACGCGCTCATTCCGGTGGTGACGGTGGCCGGCATCCAGCTCGGCCAGCTCATGGCGGGCGCCATCGTGCTGGAGTCGGTCTTCGCGCTGCCCGGGCTCGGGCGGCTGGCGCTCGGCGCCATCAGCGCGCGCGACCTGCCGGTGGTGCAGGGCGTGGCGCTCTTCGTGGCCTCGAGCATCGTGCTCATCAACTTCGCGGTCGACCTCGCCTACGGCGTGCTCGACCCGCGCATCCGCTACGAGTAGCCGTGGCGCGCCGCCGGCCGCTGCGCCACGTCACCTTTACGCTGGGACTCGCGATCACGCTCGTGCTCGTCGCGGTGGCCGCCCTCAGCCTTCTCTACACGCCGGCCGATCCGCTCGCGATGTCGATGACGGGCCGGCTCCAGGGCCCGTCGGGCGGCCATCCCTTCGGCACCGATCAGTTCGGGCGCGACGTCCTCTCGCGCGTGATGACCGGCGCGGTCACCTCGATCGCCGTCGGGCTCATCGCGGTGGGCATCGGCGCCGGCGCCGGCGTGCTGCTCGGCCTGCTGAGCGGCTACGTGGGCGGCTGGCTCGACGAGACCCTCATGCGCCTGGTCGACGCCGTTCAGGGTTTTCCCGCCATTCTCTCGGCGCTGCTGCTGACCGCGGTCTTCTCGCCCGGCATCGGGGTGAGC